>JAFUFH010000044.1 GCA_017470005.1 Bacilli bacterium
ATCTTGATGACTATCTCAGCTGGTATGAGATCATGCATAATGAGAATCCGTCGCTTGAGATGTTTGAATCCAAGATTATGGGAAGTCTACTGCAAAAGAGGGAAAACGCGAATATCAACACTTAATTGGTATTATCCTTTTGATTAAAAATAGAGAAGGCGTTACACCTTCTCTATTATTATAACTCTTTTTTAAGCTTCAAAGACTTCTTTTCCGAATTTAGGATATTTTGCGGTGTCAGAATAAGGATTTTCTGTCTTGAAGACATCCTGGTAGTTGGCTTTCATGTATTCTAAGAAAGCTTCATCGGAGTAGGAGAAGTCCACTCTAGAGAGCCAGTAGGCACCAGATTTGGACTTGTAAGAGCCAGTGGTAGACATGACATAGGCGACTTCTCTAGCCAATTCCGCCTTAGCTTCTTCGCTGTAGATAGAAGTAGTAGAACCAATGGTCATAGCGTTGGTGTCTACGACATCTAAGATACGAGTGATGTAGTAAGTCTTAGAAGAGGTATCGTAGTAGACGATGTTGTCAGTGTCTTCACCAGTCAAGGTGTCAGCGACAGTGAGATAACGATAACCATCGTTTTGATAGACGGTTAAGTCACCCTTAGTGCCAACATTTTCTTTCATGGTGGTTAAGGTAGTCTTATCCGAAGTGACCTTAGCGGAGAAGATACGTTCTGTCAAGGCAGAAGGAAGAGCGGAGATACCAGCAGATTTGAGATAGAGGCCAGAAGTGATTTGATTCTTAGTGGCAATATCATCAACGGCTTTCTTGTATCCGGTCTTGGTGTCATAGGTGTAGTTACCGGTGTAGGAAGATTCTAAGGAAGAATCCAACTTATCTAAGTAAGTTTGACCATCCGCGATCTTCTTCATATCATCGTGAACTTTACCATATAAGGTGTGAGATTCATAATCTTCATTGCCGAAGGTGCCTTCGATGATGTTGTGATCTCTCATCCATTGTTCTTCGTCAGCGGTTAAGACGATCTCTTGACCA
The DNA here is from genome assembly GCA_017470005.1 of Bacilli bacterium. GTDB lineage: Bacteria > Bacillota_I > Bacilli_A > RFN20 > CAG-288 > Enterosoma. Next base: position 1,006 of record JAFUFH010000044.1, read on the forward strand.
TAACGAGTGGAATCGATAGCGTCAGCGACATCGCTAGTGATACCTTTCCAGAGACGTTGAAGAGTGTAGAAGTTCTCATCCTTTTTGGTGCCTCTGATGTAATCCTCGACATAAGCGTCAAGCAATTGTTTGGCATCGCCAGGTTCATCGCTTCTATCGGTGAGAGCGACGACTTGGACTTTTCTAGCATTGGTGTTACCGATGGAGGCATAAGATTCATTGATGATGTATTCCGAAGTCAAATAGTTGATCTTCATATCATCATAGAGTTCTTTCTCCATGTAAGTCTTGTAGGTGTCAGCTTTCTTGTAGATATCTTCAAATTCCGCTTCGGGAGTGAGAAGCTTACCTTCCGTGTTGACATCTCCTTCTTGGTAATCGAAGTAATAGTAAGTCTCTTTTAAGTACTTAGCATATTCTTCTTCCATGAAGAGATTGTCTTTTTCATAGGTGCCGTTCTTAGCAGAAGAAGCTAAGGAATCAGCAGCTCTGTAGAAAAGGTTATCGAAGGTGGCAGGGATCGCTTGAGAATTGTCGGCGACAGAGTATTTGATGCAAGAGTCGTTAGCGACAGTCCAAACGCTGGATTGCTTGTCACCTTGGTAATCGTGAGCGACAGCGGCGATCTTGAGAAGAATGTCTTTGACCGTCTTTTCATAGATTTCGTTGTTGTTGGTTAAAGAATCGTAGTATTGTCTCCATTCGTTTTGAGCTAAGTCGACATTATCGCCTAAGCCATCTTTGGAGAAAAGAGCGTCAGCATAGTTTTTGGGATACTTCATCTCATCGGTGGAGCAGCCAGTGAGAACAAAGATGGAAGCGATAGCGAATAAGCTAGCAAGTTTCTTATTTCTTGACATGGCAGATATCCTCCTGTGTAGAGTTAGTGTATTCACCGTATTCGAAGTAAGCGACGCAGACCGTAGGAAGCATACGAGCAGTAGCAACTTCTACTTGGACGTTGAGAGAGTTGATATAGGTCTCCCAAGAGCTGTCTAAGGTCTCGGCTCTATCATCGGTAGAAGAAGCGATGGTAGTGGTGATGTATTTGTTGATCTTTTCGTAGAGTTCCGCACCGACATAATCCTTGAAGGACTTGTTGTAGGTCTTAGCGAACTTATCTTCATTGGCTCTGAAACGAGAGAACTCAATGTTGAAGTCGCTAGCCTTGATGGCATCCTGAAGGGTTTCTTTACGCTTGTTGTAAGTGGTGTTGGAGTTAGCATCCGCAGTGACGAAGTTGATGAAGGAAGGATTGGTGGCATAGTCTGTGGATTTGGCAGGGTTAGAGGAATTTTCCTGAGGGATATTCACTCTATAATATTTATAGGTATTAGCCTTGTCTTCGAAAGGATTCTTGTTGACGATGATGAAGTGAATTCCTTGATATCCGCTTTCGCCAGCAGTACCACCGCGGACAACGATGATAGGTTGATGTTTAGAAGCGGTTGTGAGGATTTTCTTACCAGTAGCAAGAGGAGTGAGAGTAGTGCTCACTTGAGAGCCAGAGATGGTAGAACGATATCCATAGAGATGATCACCGATTTCGCCGACGGTTTGGAAGACGTCATCAGAGAGGTTATCCATTCTGTTCTTGATGTAGTTGTATTCTTTGAACTTGTTAGGAAGAACGTTCTCTAAATCAGCGATGCTGCTGACGGCGGGATTGATGACTTGGCATTCGGCTAAGAATTCTGCTTCCCATTCCGCAGTGTCATCATAAATGAAGTTGACACCGTGATAGTTGAAGTAGTTGTTGAAGAGAATGTTACGAGGATACTGAGTGGCAGTAGCATAGTCTACTTGCTTACCAGTTTCAGGATTGCTCTCGGTATCGGCTAAATATTGGATTTGGAATGCCTTGGACACAGGAATACCAAATGCTTGACCCTTACCGACTAAAGTATCATCGATAGCATCGGCAACAGAAGTATCATCCTTATATTCAGGAAGGAGATCTTTGCCCTCGATCGCTTTGCCAGGAACTCTCAAAGAGAGTTTGACATCATCATCATTCTTGGTCTCAGGATTTAAGAAGGCGTCATAAGCATAGACACCTAACTTGAATTCGTTGATATAAGAAGTGGTCTTTTCCATGGCGACCTGTTGCTTTTCCACATAAAGTTCACCATAGTTAACCTTGGAAGAATCATCATCAGAAGACAATTGAGCGACAGAACCGAAGGACTGTCCGACAGAAAGCATTCTGACAACGTTACCGATATGCTTGGCGTTATCGGCGGAGATGTTGCCATTCCAATAACCTTCACCAGAAGAGGAAGCATCTACCTTCACTAAGATGTGAGAGACATGGTAGGGAGCATTTCTTGTGACATAGTCTTTGGTGTACTGTTCGGAGATGTAATATTCTTCATCCGGATTGGTGACACCTTTGTTGACAGTGGTGAAAGCATTAGTGTTCTCATCGACTTGCTGTTGAGCATAGTATTTTTCAATTAACTGCTCTTCGTTTTCAACACCTTCAGAGTCGAAAGTTTTCTCCTGTTCTTCCTTGTAAGAAGTGCCGTTGGTTCTGGCATTTTCTTTCCAAGTGTCATGGAGCTTATCGACTTTGGAAGAGACGTTGACTTTGATAGAGTCTGTTCTAGGGGTGACAAGCTGTGCTAAGACAGACTTGGCAACGCTGTAATAAGACTGGGCGGAATTCTTCGTTCCTTCAAAGGCCTTGTAAATATCGTCAAATGTGTATTGGTGGCCTGCGACGGTGACGATCTGACCTTCAGTCCACTTACTGTCCGGGTAAGTGTAATCTTCGCTACAAGCGGACAAAGCACCGCAAAGAGCAATCAGAGACATCGCAAGCGATAAGGTACGTTTCCCTTTCATCATATGGGTCCTCCTCATTGAATTTTATCGCACACACAAATAGTCTTTACTAATATAGTAGTTTGCTTGCCATATTTCAAGAAAAACATATTATTTAAATAAATAATATATAGAAATTAGACCCGCAAACCCATAAGGGCGCGCGAAATAATATTTTATACGAAACGAAGCGACAAATCTAGACATAATCGTGATATGATATTGCCATGCCAAAAATCATCACCATTATGAATCAGAAAGGTGGAGTGGGAAAAACCTCCACAACCATCAATTTAGCTAGCGCCCTTGCTCGTTATAATAAGAGGGTTCTTTTACTCGATATGGATCCACAAGGGAATTGTTCTCTCGCTTTAGGAATCGATCCTACCATTTCTAAGAAGACGATGTCCGAACTTCTTCTCTCTTCTCTCACTTTAAAACAAGTCATTAGAAAAAGCGATGTCCCTCTTCTCTCTCTTGTCCCCTCTAATCTCACGTTAGCGATGGTAGAGAGCTCTTTATATAAACAAGACAAGGATGCCTCTGTCACGCTCTTAAAAGAGAAGCTAGAGGATAAAGAAATACAGAATTATGATTATGTCTTCATCGATTGTCCTCCCTCTTTAGGATTCCTATCGTTAAACGCTCTAGTGGCCAGTCAATATCTTCTCATCCCGATGCAGTGTGAATATTTTGCTCTCGATGGTCTCACGCACCTCTTATCCACTATTGCCAAAGTTCAAAGAGAAGATAATCCTACGCTTTCCATCATAGGAATCTTGTTGACCATGGTGGATTCGAAGACCAATCTTTGCAGCGAAGTATCCAGTGAAGTTAGAAACAATTTCAAAGACGCTGTCTTCATCACCGAGATTCCTAGAAATGTCTCTATTCCGGAGGCAATATCCAAAGGAATGCCCGTGAACTTGTACAAACCTCTTAGCGCAGGGTCACTCGCCTACGCCTCTTTAGCAAGAGAGGTGATTCACAGAATCGAAGAGAAAGAAAAACAGGCTTAGCCTAATAGCTCTGCCTGTTTTTTTCTTTTGTATTCTTCTCTCTCTTTCAAGGAAGGGAGACACCCGCAATAATCTTGTCGATAAAGGGAATATTCTTTGGCGATTTGAATGCCTTTTAATTGCCCGTTCTCTTTCTTGAAGTCGGAATAGAGATAGTGACAAGAGGGATATTTCTTTTCTAATTGGAAGGCAATTTCATTGAGCTCTCTGCTTGGCTTCTTACAAGAGACGGTCATCACGGTAGTGAAATAGTCAAAGGAATGGGAAGCGGCGTATTCATAAGCTAAAGACATACGATAGGCGTGACATGCTAGACACATCTTTCCACCTTCTTTGTCATTCCATCTCTCTTTAAAGGCGTTCTCATAAGCTAAGAAGTCTTCCTCATTGACCACGAGAGGAATAGGAAGATTTCTTTTCTTAGAATATGCTTCTAAAAATTGTTTTAAGGTATCTAATCTTTTATCGTATTCTTCTTTTGGCTGAATGTTGGGATTAAAAAATCCAACCGTCACATCAAAGTGATCTAATAAGATAGAAAGAGGATAAGTGAGACAAGGTCCACAACAAGCGTGAAGGAAAAGAGATGGTCTTTTCTCACCCAAAGAAGAGACCAAATCTAAATATTGTTGATGATAATAATTTTTATTTTGTTTGTCGATTTCAGTCATGGATAAACATCGAATCTCCAAAAGAGAAGAAGCGGTATTTCTCTTCCACCGCATGACGATAAGCTTTCAACATCAAATCGCGAGTCGCAAAAGCGGAGACTAGCATCAAAAGCGTGGATTTGGGAAGGTGGAAGTTGGTGATGAGAGCATCCACAGCGTTAAAGTGAAATCCAGGGTAGATAAATAACTGAGTATTACCAGAGCATTCTTCAAAGCGGTTAAAGCGTTGATACACGCTTTCAAGAGTTCTTGTGGAAGTGGTTCCGATTGCGATGATTCTTCTACCCTCACTCTTGGCTTGGTTCAAGATATCGGCGGCTTCTTTGCTCATCTGATAATATTCCGAATGCATGGTGTGAGAGCGGATGTCATCGACCTTGACGGGACGGAAGGTTCCTAAACCCACATGAAGGGTGATATCCACCACTTGGCAACCTTTCGCTTCAATCTTTTCAAATAATTCGGGAGTGAAGTGGAAGCCAGCAGTAGGAGCAGCAGCACTTCCTTCCAATTTGGCATAAACGGTTTGATAACGAGAGTTATCTCCTAATTGTTCATGAATATAAGGAGGAAGAGGCATCTTACCTAAAGACTCTAACACTTCCATAAAGATACCTTGGTAATCAAAGCGGAAGAGACGTAAGCCTTCTTCTTGCACCTCTAAACAGGTTGCCACAAGCTCATCGTTAGGACCAAAAGATACCTTGGTTCCTACTTTGACGGCGTGGGCATTACCTACCAAGCACTGCCAAACATCTTTTTGGTCTTTGATGGGGTTGAGAAGAAGTAGTTGAACATGAGCGTGGGTATCTTTCTTCTCACCTAAAAGACGGGCCGGGATCACTTTGGTATTGTTTCTAACCAAGACATCCCCAGGGCGAAGATCATCCAAGATATGGAAAAAGTATTCTTCATCTTTGATCTCCCCAGTTTTCTTGTTGATATTGAGCAAGCGAGAGTGATCTCTCTGTTGGGCGGGGGATTGGGCAATCAACTCTTCGGGGAGATAATAATCATACGAAGAGAGAGAATAAATATCGTAATCAAAACCAGGAGTATTCATCAACAACCTCTTTCTGAGCCAAACATGGCAAGACGTTCGGCTGCATATTCTAAGAAGCGATCATTCTTGATGGCTTCTCTTGCTCCTTCCATCGCTTGAATCAAGAAACGGATATTGTGTAAGGAAGCAAGTCTACTACCTAAGCCTTCTTCACACTTCATGAGGTGGTGAACATAGGCTTTGGTATAATTTCGACAACAATAACAATCACAAAGAGGATCTAAAGGAGTGAAATCATTGGCGTATTTTCCCTTCATGATATTGATTCTTCCCGTGTGGGTCATGACAGAACCGTGTCTTGCTAATCTTGTCGGAAGAACGCAATCAAACATATCCACGCCTTTGCGGATGCCATCAAAGAGCATATCTAGCGATCCGATACCCATGAGGTAACGAGGCTTATCATAAGGAAGATAAGGGACGGTGAGAGAGACTTCGTGATATTCGGTGATTCTTGGTTCACCGATGGCGGTACCACCGATAGAGAAACCTTCAAAAGGAAGCTTGGTCAACTCTTGAGCGCAATATTGACGAAGGTCAGCATAATCTCCACCTTGCACAATACCAAAGAGAGCTTGGTCATCTCTTGTCTTAGCGGCAAGACCACGCTTTGCCCAACGGATGGTTCTATCCACGGAATTCTTCATGTATTCCTTGGTGCAAGGATATGGAGCGCACTCATCAAAAGACATGATGATATCGGCGCCGATATCTTCTTCTAAGCCGATCACCGATTCGGGAGAGAAGAAATGTCTATCTCCCGTCAAAGGATCTTTGAAAGAGACACCTTCTTCGGTGATCTTATCTCTGAGTTTGGTCAAAGAAAAGACCTGATATCCACCGCTATCGGTGAGCATCGGGCCGTGGTAATTCATAAAATTGTGAACGCCACCCGCTTGTTTGACAATCTTGGTTCCCGGACGCAAGGCAAGGTGATAAGTGTTTGCTAAAACCACACCGGCTTTCATCTCCACGAGTTCTTCTGGTGAGAGATTTTTGACGGTGGCTTGGGTACCAACGGGCATGAACATCGGGAGTTCGACTACCCCATGAGGCGTGTGTAAATAGCCATAACGAGCATGGCAGTTTTTATCTTCGTGTAATATTTCAATATAAAAATCTTTGGACATAGCCAAAATTATATATTAATTATTTAAATAAATAAAGAACAACTAGTTCTCTTTTATCGTGATGTGATATTTGTGCAAAATGGTGATGGCGAGATACTTCTTGAAATCTTCCATGGAGTATTTGCTTCTATTTTGCAAATAATAAAGGAACAAAGCGGTGAGAGAACCGACAGTGTGTTGAACAAAGATATCGACAGGGATATCGATGGTGTAATACTTTTTGCATTCTTCTAACATACCAGTGACAGAAGTGTAGAAAAGATTATAAAGAAGATCGGTGAAATCTTTGGGGTTGTTGTGTTGAAGGATGAGATAAGGGAAGTTGTCGTTACGAGAAAGGCTATCTACGATAGGACCGGTAACAGAAGCGAAGATCTCTTCAAAAGAGTAGGCTTTCGTGCGAAGATTCTGGATGGCCATCTCTTCGATAGGATGGGCAAATTTTAAGATGTAGTATTCTAAAACTTCCTCAATCTTATTGAAATTGTTATAGAAGGTAGCTCTAGAAATATCGCAAGCATCACAAAGCTCAGAGATACGTATCTCGTTGATGGGTTTTTGCTTCATTAATTCGATGAGAGCACTGGATAATTTTTCTTTTGTTTTGATGATACGACGGTCAATTTTTTTCTCATTCTTTTTCATATAATTGACACTCCTTAGCGCCTTGTTAAGAAAATTATATATAAACGTTAAATTATTTTCAATGAGTTAAATGACATTTTTTGGCTTTTTTCTATTTAAAACGATTATTTCGTCAATTTGTTTTAGAAAGTACTTTAAGAAGAATCGTTTGAATTTTTGAAGGAGACACACTTCCTCTTGTCTTTTTTAAAACTTGTCCGACAAGATAAGAAAAGACTTTTTCTTTTCCTTTGCGATATTCTTCTATCGCCCTTTGATTCTCTTCTAACATCTCTTGGATGAGAGAAGTTAACTTCTCTTCATCAAAGCTTGGATTCTGTTGAAGCAGAGAAATCTCTTTTAAGATATCTTTTCCTTCTTCATAGTGTCTTTTTAAGATCTCTTTCACTTGATTGCTTTGCAATTTGTTTTGGCTTTGATGATTGCAAAGAGCGACTAATTCTTCTTGCTTTAAATTTGGCTTTGAGAAGCTGAGCCCTTTTTTCTTGAGATAGGAAAGAATGTCGGAGATGAGAAGATTACAAAGAAGAGAAGGATTCTCTAACTGTAAAGAAAGACAAGATTGGAAATATTTTGTTAAATCGATGTCTTTTAATAGCATCTGTTTTTGATAATCGCTTAACGATAGATTTGACCAAAGCCTGAGATAATCTTCTACCAAAAGAGGGCTCTCTTGTATCGCTTTATGGATGAAGGATTTCGATAACTTCACGGGAGGAAGATTGGCTTCAGGGAAATATTCGTAATCCATCTCTCCCTTCTTTTCTCTCATCAAAATGGTTTTCTTTTCTTTTTCCGAATAACGTCTGGTCTCTTCCTTGACTCTTCCATGAGAAAGAAGAATCTGTTCTTGTCTAGCGATCTCATCCTGTAAGGCCAAAGAGATGTTTTCAATGGTGTTTAAATTTTTGATTTCTGTCTTAGTTCCTAAGACACCTTTTTCATCCATGAGAGAGATATTGATATCACAGCGCAGTGATCCATTCTCCATCTTTCCATCACAGACTTCTAAGAAAGTCACAATCTCTTTGATTTTAGAGACATAAAGCATGGCCTCTATGGGAGAGTGCATCACGGGTTTTGAGACGATTTCCAAAAGAGGAATTCCACAGCGATTAAAATCAAGATATGTCTTCTTTCCTTCATGAATCTGTTTGGCGGTATCTTCTTCTAAATGGGCGTTATCTAATTCAATTTTAAATTCTTTTCCTTCCACTTTGAAACAGACATATCCGCCTTTTCCAATGGGATGGAATTGTTGAGTGATCTGATATCCTTTGGGAAGGTCGGGGTAATAATAATTCTTACGATCAAAGCGGAAAAGAGGATCAATCTCCATATGCAAAGCGTGACAGACTTGAATTCCTTTTCTCACCGCTTCTTTGTTGATTAGGGGAAGCGTGCCAGGGAAAGAGAGGTCAAAAGGTAGAGTGAGAGAGTTCGCTCTTTTTCCAAAGGCGCAGGGAGCACTAGAAAACATTTTCGTTCTGGTCTTCAATTCCACATGGATTTCAATACCGATGACGGGAGTGTATTTCATCTTGCTACCTCCACGACACAGTCTTTGATTTTAGTGATATCTTCAATCTCTTGTCCTAAAGAGAATACATATCCATCCTGATATAAAGGAGCAGTGATATTGATTCCTAGTGGCATATTCCCTTCTTTCATGAAAGGAAGAGTGAGAGAAGGATATCCGCCAAGGTTAGCCAGAGTGAGAAGATGATTCATAAAGTTCCTATCGGAAGAGATATTTAAATTCAAATCTTCTATCTTTTCTGGTGCGGAAAAAGAAGAAGGCATCAATAAGAAATCGTTCTCTTGATAGAATTCTTCCATTCGATTCACCAAAAGTCTTCTCACTTTGCTCTCGTAATCAAACAAAGTGGAACGGTAATTCTTGTCTAAGGAAAGAGAACCTAATAAGAATCTCTTCTTGATGTGAGAAGAGAATCCTATACTTCGATTCTTTTTCATATATTCGATATAGTTTCTTGCGTCCTTTGCTCTATTAGGACCAAAACGTATGCCATCCAGTGTCGCATCATTAGAGAGAGCTTCTGCGCTAGAAAGAATCATGTAGCAAGGATAGATATTCTCTAACAATTCTTTTCCAAAGGAGAACGAATGAATCTCATATCCTCTCTTTTCTAAAACACTTAGAAGAGAAACAAATTGTTCTCTTATGGTATTAGAAGAGATGTTATCTAACATTTCTTTCAAATAACCGATTCTTTTCTTCTTTCTTCCTTGCAAGATGTAGTCTTGGTATTTTTCTCTTTTATGATGTGAGCAAGTAAAATCTTTCTCATCATAAAAAGCAAGAGTAGAAAGCATATAAGAAGCATCTAAAACATTTCTAGTTAGATAAGAGACACAATCAAGAGAAGGAGCAAAAGGAAATAGACCATAACGAGAAATTAAGCCATAGGTAGGTTTAAACCCTACGGTTTGGGTGTAAGAAGCAGGAAGTCTAATGGAATCACCAGTATCTGAACCTAAGGCAAAAGGAATCATACCTAAAGCAAGAGAAGCCGCACTTCCAGAAGAGGAACCTCCTACAATTCTTTCTAAATCATATGGATTTCGTGTGATTCCGTTTTTAGATACGCCTTTTCCACCCATGGCAAGTTCATCCATGGTGGTGTGAGCTAATAATATCATGCCTTCTTTTTTTAGTTTTTGAAGGACAGAAGCATCAAAGAGAGGAACATAATCTTCTAAGATTTTGCTAGAAGCCGTAGTCTTTACCCCTTTGTGAGAGAAATTATCTTTGCAAACAAAAGGAATACCTTTCAAAAACTCTTCTTTTTTGACTTCTGTTATCTTGCTTGCTTGTTTTCTCGCCTTTTCAAAACAAGTTACTTCAAAACAAAAGCAAGGATCCTCTTTCATAGAAGAGATTGCATCTTCGACAAGCTGACTTGCGCTGACTTCCTTATTTACCAGTAGAGAGTGAAGGGTGGTCAGGGGAAGTTTATTGTATTTACTCATCTTCCTCTCCTACCACCCTTGGAAGAAGGATGTAATCTTTTTCTTTGGTATGAGAATTCTTTAAAGCACGAGAAACAGAGAGAGGCTTCTTCTCTTTGTCCTCTCTCAATTTTCTCTTTTCTTTTTCCACTGGATAGAAAAGAGGTTCTATCCCTTCTAGATGAGAAGAGATATCATGCTCTTGAATATACGATAGAAAGTCATTCAAGTCAGTGCAAATCTCCTCTATTTGATTCTCATCTATATCAAATAGAAGTCGAGAAGCCTGTTCTTGCAATACTTTCTGATCGATTTTTTTCATGGTTTAAAGGGATTCAGCCTCCTCTAAGAGAGGAAGGATTTCTTCTTCGGTGAAGACTTTCACTCCCAAAGAGAGAGCTTTGTCATATTTAGAGCCTGGTTCACTACCCACTAAGACAAAATCGGTTGCTTTAGAGACAGAACCAGAGGATTTACCACCTAAATCTTCAATTCTCTTTGTCATCTCATTTCTAGAGACAGAGAGAGTTCCGGTGAGAACAAATTTCTTTCCTTTGAAGAAGTTTTCTTTGGCTTCTACAAGAGGATGCAAGTTGTTCATATTCAAGCCGTGACACTTGAGCGCGGTGATGATTTCTTTGTTCTTCTCTTCCGCAAAGTAAGAGAGGATTCTTTCTGCAGTTAAAACACCCACATCTTGTAAGGAGGAGAGTTCTTCCACATTAGAATTCATCAAAGCATCCAAAGTTTGGAAATGATTTGCTAATACGATAGCGGTCTTTTTACCAACGGTGGGGATAGCTAAACCACAGATGAGCTGATAGAGATCATTCTGTTTGGATTTTTCAATCGCTTTAAAGATGGCTTCACAAGTCTTCTTTCCGATGCCATCCATCATCATGAGCTCTTCTTCATGCTTATAGAGGTCATAATAATCGGGAATCTCTCTGACTAAGCCTTCATTGAATAGAGATTCGACAAGCTTTTCTCCGATACCATCAATATCCATGCCCATATCGGAGACATAGAAGATGAGGTTGTTGATCTTTCTAGAAGGGCAGTGATCGTTGACACAATAAGTCTGTCCTTGGATTCTCTCTAAATGTTCGTGGCAATAAGGGCATTCTGTCGGATAGACATATTCTTTGACATCCTTTCCACGTCTTTCTAAAATTACCTTTTCTACTTCGGGAATGACATCTCCGGCTTTGTGTAAGGAGACATAATCTCCGATGCGGATATCTTTTCCTTTGATGAAATCTTCGTTGTTTAATGTGGCTCTAGAAATCAAAGAACCAGAGACACGAACGGGTTGTAAAATCGCGGTAGGAACCACTCTTCCGGTTCTTCCGACTGTGATTTCAATATCCTCTAAGCGGGTGATTTGTTCTTCCGGTGGGAATTTATAAGCGATTTGCCACTTGGGAGTCTTCATGGTGTAGCCGATGACATCGTGAAGGGAGAGGTCGTTGACTTTGATGACAAGACCATCGATATCATAGGGAAGAGAAGGTCTCTTCTCATGATATTCGTGCACATATTTCATCACTTCATCAATACCTTTGACGACTCTTCTTTCCGGATTGGTTTTAAATCCTAAAGAGGTGGCGTAATCTAAACATTCCGAATGGGTTTTAAAACCGAGTTCTAATCCATCGGGAACATAATACCACCAAGCTTCTAAGTGTCTCTTGGCGGTGATGGCACTATCTAAGTTTCTCAAAGATCCCGCTGCCGCATTTCTTGCGTTAGCAAAAAGAGGCTCTCCACTAGCTTCTCTCTCTTTGTTGAGTTTTGCTAATGTGGCTTTGGACATATAGACTTCGCCACGGATTTCAAAATCTCTCTTCTCTTGAATGTGAGTAGGGATAGAGGGAATGGTTAAAACATTGGTGGTGACATCTTCACCGACATTACCATCTCCTCTAGTGGAGGCGATTTCTAAATCGCCATCGATATAAGATAAAGAGCAAGCAAGACCATCAATCTTGACTTCGCAGACATATTCGACTTCTTTTAACCCGGTCGCTTTTCTAATAGAACGGTCAAAATCATAAAGCTCCTCTTCATTGAAGACATCGGCGATAGAGAGCATGTATTTTTTGTGAACGACCTTCGGGAAAGAAGAAACCACGCCACCACCGACACGAGAGGTAGGAGAGAGCTTATCTCTGAGGTCAGGTCTTTTCTGTTCTAAGCGTTGTAACTCTTCCATCAATTGGTCAAATTCTGCATCAGAAACAGAAGATTGGTTTAAGACATAATATTCGTAATTATAGCGATTCAAAAGTTCCGTCAATTCTTTAACACGTTCTTTTTCTTTATCGATAACTTCCATATTAATCCTCCTTCGTTTTCTTTCTGAAGGCTTTCAAGCCGATCATGAGGGTCTTGATTCCGTATTCCTCATTTTTAAACTGGACTTTAATCTTATTGCCAGGTAAACACTGAATGACTTTTCCAACGCCGAAGTTGGTGTGAATGATCTCATCTCCTACCACATAATGATTGTCGGTGTGGCTAGAAGAGATCGTATTGACGATATTGGGTTTAGCAAAGGAAGAAAGAGCGGGGTTAGAAGAAGGTTTATGTGTTCCCTTATAAGCGTCATAATCCACTTTAGGAATGGGGTTTTCTTTCTTTTTGGGAAGAATATCTAATTCTTTCAAGAACATAGAAGGAACATAGCTTCCTCCTCCTCTAAAGTTTATACCACCAAAGGAAGAAAGATATAATTTCTTCATCGCACGAGTGACACAGACATAGAGAAGTCTTCTCTCTTCTTCAATCATCTTGCCTTTGTAATCCATCAAAGCGTGAGTGGTAGGGAAGACTTGTTGATTCAATCCGGTGACAAAGACATAAGGGAACTCTAAGCCTTTCGAGACATGTCCTGTCATCAAAGCGACTTTGGGTTCATCCTTCATGGCATCTTGGTCACTTTGAAGCGCGACTTGAATAAGGAAATCTTCCAAGGTAGGAGCGACATAATTTCCTTCGTCATCTAAGACATCATGGTCAAAATATTCGGTGATTTCACGAGTGAATTCTAGTACGTTATCCATCTTAGATTGAGAAGAAGAAGCAGTATAAGAGAGCTTTTCTTCCATCTTCTTATCTTCACGATTGATGTATTCCATGAATTTGGTTTCACTGAAATATAACGTGATTGCTGTGATCAAATCAGAAGGGGAATCATGATGGAGATAGACTTGTCTCATTCTGTTATAAGCACCATAGAAAAGATCGAGAGCTTCAATGGATTTCTTCATGAGATGAAGCTCATCTCTATGGTGTAAGAAGATAGAGAAGAGAGTCTCTTCTTCCGGGTATTTTTCTTTCAATTCAATGGCCTTAGCTAAAGCGACATCTCCGATATTTTTCGAAGGCGCTTTTAACACTCTTCTAAAGGAGAGGTCATCGGGGTTGATGACAAGACGAAGATAAGCAAGAGCATCTTTGATTTCCGCTCTCTCATAGAACTTCATACCGCCATAAACTTCATAAGGGATCTTAAAGCGAGTGATTTGTTTTTCAATGGCATTAGAGAGATAGTTGCTACGATAAATGACAGCAAATTGATCATAAGGGATATGTTTTTCTTCATGGAGTCGATGAATGATATAAGCGACATGATACCCTTCCATGTCGGCATCTCTTTCATTGGTATATTCGACTCTTTCCCCTTCTACTTCATTGGCGGCAATTAAGTTCTTATCCATTCTATCTCGATTGTTTTTAATGAGATGATTGGCGGCATTTAAGATGTTTTGTGTGGAGCGGTAATTGTGATCTAAGACGACCGTTTCTAAGGTTGGATAATCTTTAGAAAGGCGGTCTTTGATGATGTTATTTTGAGCACCTCTCCAGGTATAAATGGTTTGATCAGGATCTCCGACAACCGTCAACATAGTCTCGGGAGCTAAGAACTGCTGGATGAGACGATATTGAACTAAGTTTGTATCTTGGAATTCGTCCACTAAGAAACAATCATATTTGCTTCTCCAAAGAGTTTTTACATCGGGATTTTGGTCCATGATTTTTAAGGTGAGCATGAGAAGGTCATCAAAATCTAAAAGATTCTGAGTCTTTAAGAAGTTCTGGTATTCTTTATAGACATGAACGAGCTCATCAAAGTTATAGATAGCACCCAAAGGAACATCGCTTTCTCTGACGTCTTCTACTTCTCTTCCATCGGTTTTTAAGGCAGAGATTTTCGAAGTGACTGCTTTGGTGAATTCTTTAGAGATACCTTTGGTCATCTTGGCAAAGATATCTTTATAAATCTGAGCGCTATCCTCATCGCTTGCCACATTGAAATTGGTGTTGTAATAAGGGAGATGAAGAATCTCTCTCTTTAAAAACTTATAGCAGAAAGAGTGGAAAGTGCAGATGGTAGGCGTACCGAAAAAGAAGGGATTTTCTTTCTTTAACAGAGCTTCTACTCTCTCTCCCATCTCCTTAGCGGCTTTATTGGTAAAAGTGATCGCTACGATTCTTTTTGGTTGAATTCCTTGATCGATGAGATAGGCTAAACGATAGGTAAGAGTTCGCGTCTTTCCTGTTCCTGCACCCGCAATAATTCTTAAATATTGGCTATGAGAAGTAGCGGCTTGAAATTGCTGTTCGTTGAGTTGTGATTTGATGTCCATATGAATACCTAATTTTATTAAATAAAATTATATCACTTTTTCGCCCTTTACTCTATGGAAGAGTAAGGAAAAATCCAAGACGCGTGAAAAAGCGGTCATATCCAAAATAATCACGATTTCAAAAAGACATCAAACAAATGAAACTATCATTTAAAACATTTGATTTTATCCATTGCTATCTACATGACAATTTCTTATTATCACAATGAGGTTGGAACAAGAAAAAGGCAAAGAAAAAAGCTTTGACGAAGAGAGTCAAAGCAAATGTGTTTCGTTGGCTGGGCTACTTGGATTCGAACCAAGGCATCACGGTTTCAGAGACCGTTGTCTTACCGCTTGACTATAGCCCAATGGCAAGATATAAGTTTAGTCATGAATTGACCTTTTGTCAACAAAAAGTTCAAGTTTATGAGCAAATCATTCTATTTTAGAAAGACTTATTTATCGTAAGTTTCTCCGTGAAGGATTTTTAAGGCGCGATAGACTTGCTCTGTAGTTAAAAGACACGCCATATAATGGGTGAAAGTGAAATCCGATAAAGTGAAAGAGACATTCGCTCTCTTTCTCAGTTTATCCGATAATCCAAAAGAGGATCCAAATAAAAACACAAAATTACCGCTTCGTTCTTGGTATTGCTGAAATAAGGATGCAAAGCTAGCGCTATCTAGTCTTTTTCCGTGGATATCCACTAAAAAGAGTATCTCATCCTCTTTGATCTGCTTTAATGCTCTATCCGCCTCTATATCCAGAGCTTTATCGATCTGCGCTTGGCTTGGGTTAGAAGGAAGAGATTCTTCTGTTAAATAAGTGAGAGAGACTTTTCCAAAACGAGAAATACGTTTGATGTATTCATCGATTCCATCTTTGATATAAGTTTCCCTACATTTTCCAGGGATGAGAAAACGAATGTTCATCTTCCTCCTTTGACCTCCTCTCCTAAATCAGAGGCACAACGGAGAAGAACCGAAGGTATATAACCTAATTGAACTTGCATCACTTGTTCAAACACATTCATGGCGATAGAGGGTTTATTGCACTCATCGCTTAAGTGAGCCAGTATGACTTCTTTGGTGTTAGAAGTGATGAAAGTAGAAAGATAATAAGAAGCGTCAGTATTAGAAAGATGCCCTTTATCCGAGATGATTCTTCGAATGAGATATTCAGGACGTTTGGATTGATATAACATCTCCGGATCGTGGTTAGATTCAAAGATGTAATAATCTTTTCCCATCAAGAATTGTTGACTCTTCTCAGGAATGAATCCTGTGTCTGTAACAATCGCTAATTCTTCCTCGCCATCAGAGACAAGATAGGCCATCGTATTCGGGCAATCGTGAGACATAGGAAGAGCTTTTACTTTGAATACAGATATTTCAAATTCTTGAAAAGGAGAAACAAAATGTGAGGGATCTATTGTTTCTTCTATTCCAGGCAACTTCTTTTGAGGCGCGTAGAGTTTCTCCATCGGTGCTGAAGCGACATTGCTGGCGTGATCGGAGTGGGTATGGGTGATGAAAATCGCTTCTAAATCATCAAAAGAAAAGCCGTATTCTTTTAACGAAGTAGAAATCCTTCTCTTAGAGATTCCAAAATCGATCAAAAGAACATGGCCATGAGAAATGATGATGGTCGCATTTCCTTTCGAGCCGGAAGAAATGACGTCAAATTGCATCAATTTCCTCCCTCCCCGTAGTCAGGAATATAGTTTTCATCATAAGGAACTTCATTGTCATAAGAATTTTCCGCGGAAGAGAAGTGACAGTGCGGTTTATCAAAGATGAAATTGACGACACCCGTTTCTCCGTTTCTGTTCTTCATCAAATAGACTTCCAAAGGGGAAATCGGATTATTCTCAGGAGCTTCATTGGTCTCATTGTCCTTCTGAGTGCTGTTATCGGCATAGTCAGGACGGTGAAGCATCATGATCATATCGGCATCTTGTTCAATAGAACCAGATTCACGAATATCGGACATCTGCGGTTTTCTCTTCTCTTTGACCGAGTCACGAGAAAGCTGAGACAGAGCGATGACAGGGACATCTAAGGTTCTTGCCATTTGTTTGATCTGACGAGAGATAGCGGCCACTTCGGTTTGTCTATTGTCATTTTTAGAAGTGGTAGGAGAAGTGATCAAACCGATGTAGTCGATAGCGATCAATCCTAAAGGTTTATGTTGAATCTCTTGGATGGAGTTTTGAAGCTTCTTACACTTGGTGGTGATATCCGTCATTCTCGTGATGGCGGAATCATCGATGTAGAAAGGAAGGTTGACCAATTCATCTAAACCTCTTTGCAAGTTCTTCGCTCTGGCTTGAAGGTCAGGGTCAGCGTGAGTTTCTACCAATAATTTATCCTTGGTAGAACCAGGACGATATTCCATGGAGTTGATTTCATCCGTGGATAAGTTAGAAGTGAGAGAAAGAAGACGCATGGCGATTTGAACCGCTCCCATTTCTAGAGAGAAGAATAAAACTGGTTTTCCTTTTCTTGCCACTTGATATAACAAATTTAAAGCGAAAGCAGTCTTACCGACAGAAGGTCTTGCACCGATGACAATCATGTCACCTTTATGCCATCCTTTGGTAAGAAAATCCAATTTCTCATAACCGGTATTGGTGCCCGTGACACCATTTGCTTTGATGCCTTGCTCTTTGAAATCTTTGGTTTGCTTGACTAGTTTTGCCACCAAGTCATCTCCGACTCTTGACATGCTTTTCGCATCTTGGACATCTCGAGATTGAGCGATAGCGATGATGTCATCACTCGCTTTTCCGATGAATTCGTTGACATCCTTGATGGGTTTGGTTTTGGCATCATCTAAGACGGCTTGCATCTTTCCTAAGAAACGATTTAAAACCGCCTTTTCTTTGACGGAGTTGATATAGTTTTCTACAGGAGCGATACGGACGGTCTTTTCTAAGATGAGGTCTAAATATTCAAGTCCACCGATACCTTCTAAGGTTTTGTTGTTGGTCAGATATGCGGTGACGGTAGCAAGGTCAGGAGTAGTACCTTTGGAATAAAGTTCAGAACAAGCACGGAAAATCTCACGGTTTCTTGCATCCGTGAAATCTTCAGGGGAAACATGTTGTAATGCGGTGAGGCCGATTTCTCCGCTCTCATCCATCAACACGTTACCGATAATGGTGATCTCATTTAAATCCAAAGCTAATTCTTCACTCATATCAGTTCTTGTCCTTTAAGTCGACTTGGATATGGATAAATCCATACACTTTGTTGAAAAGATCGACTTTTAACGAAGTCTTTCCAAAACCATTGACGATGACATCTTTCTCCACGATTTGAGACTTATCAATTTTGATATCGTAATCTTTCTTCAAAGTCTCAATGATCTTTTTGTGAGAGACTGTGCCGATCATCTCGCCTTTTCTACCGGCATTGGCTTCAAAGCGGAGAGTGATGGTTTCTAATCTTTTGGCTAACTCTTTGGCTTCTTCTGTCTTTTGGGCAGTTTCGATGCGTTGGAGTTCTAATTCTTTGTTGTATTCTTTTTGTGCTTGAGCTGTATAAAGAACGGCATAACCATTGGGGATGAGATAGTTTGCTCCATAACCGTCAGAAACATCGAGGATTTCCCCCTTCTTTCCGACTTTTCTCAAATCTTTTTTCATTAAAACTTTCATAAATTATGCTCCTTGTGTACTCTTGGAAAGACGGACATCTTCTAGATAATCCTTCAATACCAAATTGAGTTTACTTTGTGCTTGTTGGACAGAACATTCGGTTCCGTCTTTTTCGTTGAAGGTAGTGGCAGCCATAGATAAGTGACCTCCACCTCCTAATTTTTCCATCAAAGCAGAGACATTGACGGATTTATCACTTCTTGCCGAAATCTTAACTTCATGTTCACTGATTCTACCGATACAGAAGGCACAATCAATACCAGAAATATTCAAGGCTTCATTGGCGACAAGAGAGACCATGACGTTAGAGACAATCTCGTTATCAGGAGAGACAGCAACCAAGACTCCGTTGAAAGGAGTGTAGGAATTGTTGAGAATCGAAATCTTTTGACGATATTCTTGCAAATCTTCTTTTAAGAAGTCACTAGCAAGAGCGCTATCCCCTTTGAATTTGGTCAAGACGGCAGCGGCTTCATAGGTGTTGTTAGAAGTGTGTTCCTTGAAGGAATGGGTATCCATGAAGATACCAGAGAGAAGGAAGGTAGCGGTACGGGAATCGATCGGGATATAGTTATCGTTATAGGTGATATAGAAGGTGACAAGTTCACATGCGGAAGAGGCGGAAGTATCGATACCGTTGAATTCAGGATCTTCATAGACAAAGTCTGCGGGACGGTGGTGGTCTAAGATAGCGATAGATTCAAATTTTTTGTAGAGATCTAAGAACATGGCAATCCTTGGGTTGCAGTGGTCACAGACGACAAGAAGAGACTTGGGAGTGATGAGAGAATCCACGTTTCTTAAAGAGACAAACATTTCGTTCATTTCTTCTGTGGAATAAGTTGCTTTGATTGCAACACGAACTTTTTCTTCGACCAATTGTTCTTCCCAACAGATCTTGCAAGGAATCTTGGCTTCTTTACAAAGAAGTCTCACGCCCAAACAAGAACCGATAGCATCAAAGTCTGCGTTACCATGTCCCATGATGATGACATTGGAGTGAGATTGTAAGATGGTGCGGAAAGAGTTGGATAAGGTTCTCATCTTAACTCTGTTTCTACTAGGTAATAATTCCGTCTTACCACCCAAATAGATGATCGGTTGAGAGAAGGCTTGAATGATGGTTTGGTCACCGCCACGAGATAAGGCGACATCCAAAGCGTTGTTTGCCATTTCGGCTAATTTCGCGTAATCAGGGAAGCCGAAGGAGACACCGATAGAGATGGTTAACATATCGGTAGAGCCTTTTTCTCTCGCGGTTTCTTTGACGGTATCGACAATGTCGAATTTGCTTTCGAACATTCTCGTATAATTTTCCATGGTAGTGATGAAAAGATAACGATCCTCTTTGATTCTTCTCATCAAGGCGTTGTAGTTTTCACCGAAGTTGTTGATGACACGTCTGACATCCGCAATCATATCGGTGAATTTCGCTTCATCACCGAGATTCATTTGAACATCGGCGTAGTTATCGATAGCGATATAACCTAAGACAGGAGCTTGGTCACGAGAGAATTTCTTGGTAGATTCTTCCGTAGAAATATCTTTGAAGATGAATAATCTTGCTTCTTTTAAGTATTCGGCGCTGTAGATGTGGTTGTTTTCACCACTGACTTTTTGAACGGTGCCACTCTTCTCTTTTTCCAAAAGAATATAGACACCAGGGAAGACATCCAAGATATTTTTATCGACGATGTTTTTATATCTTCCTCCTAAGAAGTCGTTGACCCAGATGATGGTGTTGTTGTGGTCACAAACCGCAAGGCCGATCTGACCGAAGTTATATGCTTCGTTGATATCGTTACCGATGATCTCGGCGGCTTTCATCTCGGTTCTACCTTTGGCTCTTCTAAAGGCTTGGGTGTAGAAGAAAACAAAGAAGAAATCCACAGTAGCAAAGATAGCGGAGAGAGCGATAGCGGCATAAAGATAGTAGGGATAATCGGGATATAAATAATGCAAAGCAAAGATGAGACCAGTCAAAACAAGCTGAAGGACAAGAATCACAAAAGCGACATTGCGGTTGATGGTGATCAAGCGATTCAAGGTTCCGCGGCGATGTTTTTTCTTATTTGCACTTTGCTGGTTTAGGTTATTTTTATTTTGGTTCATAGTGACTCCTAAAAACAAATTCCTAAATATTATAAATATTTGTGTATTACAAATAAAGTTATTTAATTTGGAAATCTTGTCCCTCATGATGATCCATCAAGATGAGACCATGAATACTTTTCACCTCTATTTTTTGAATTTGTTTCAGGCTTTCTAAGAAAGTAGAACCCGTAGTTAAGACATCATCAAAAAGAACCACTCTCTTCCCTTGAAGTTGACTTGCATTCGGAAGCAGTGAGATTCCTTTATCTTTTCGTCTCTCAATAAAAGATTTATTTTTTTGCTCTCCAGAGCTTCTTTTCTCAAGACAAGAAAGAAAAGGAAGCTTGCTTGCTTGAAGAATCATGGAAAGATGATCAAAACCTCTCTTTTCTATTCTCTCTTTGGAAGAGGGGAGAGGAACAAAGGTGTGGAAAGGAAAAAGAAGGCGGATGAAAGGAAGAAAAATAGAGAGAAAACAAGGGGCTAATTCCACATCTTTGTACTCTTTGAAATTCATGAGCCAAGATTCCATGATACCAGAATAATTAGAAAGAAAAAGAATAGGTATTCCTTCAAACTTTCTGATAACCAATTTCTTTTCTATTTTAGAAATGCATTTATCACAAAGAAGAGGATTTTTCTCGATAGCTCTTCGGATAGGGGAGAGATGAATCTCTTCAAAGCAAGACTTACAATAGATTTCTTTGTTTGTTGTATCGTTGTATTTCTTTGATGGCTCCATCGATAGAAGTGCTCCTTTCTGAGGCAAGAAAAATCACATCTCCTTTGGGAGCTTGTATCTTTCTTCCCGCTCTTCCTGCGATCTGAACTAAAGCGGCTTGAGTGAATAAGATGTGGTCCGCTTTATAGACGATTACTTGTAAATCTTTGACCGTGACTCCTCTCTCTAAGATAGAGGTAGTCACAAGATAAGTGAGTTCTCCATTCTTGAAACGTTCAATATTGCTTCTTCTCTCTTCTTCCTGAGAAGAGACAAATTCTCCATCACTATAAAATAAGGATAAGAATCGAAATAATTTTTTTCCTTCCTCGATGGTAGGAGTGAAGATGAAAACGGGTTTGTTTTCATTCTCATATTTTCTTAATAAGGATAGTACTTTGAAATAATACTGAAAGGAATAACAGTGTATATATTCAGGAAGGGGAAGTGGGTTCTTGTGATATCGTTCAAAAAGAGTGAGCACCATTCCGTTATCTTTTTTGATTTCTTGAACATCTTCTTTGGATGGGGTAGCGGATAAAAGGATATAATTGCCTCTCACACTTTTTCGAAAGAAAGATTTCAACACCGGATTATCTTTATAAGGAAAAGCATCAATCTCATCTAAAACGAGAAGATCAAAATAATTTTCATAGCGATAGAGCTGATGGGTGGTTAAAGTGATGATGTCTCCTTGTAATATTTCAGAGTGCTCACCAAAGACAGAGATGACTTTTGCTTTGGGAAAGGCTTCTTCAATTCTTGGTTTTAAATCGACAACGACATCTTTTCTCGGAGTAGCAAAACCAACATGAAGTCCTAATCCTAAATAATAGGCCATGGAGTCATAGACTAATTCTGTCTTACCTGCACCAGTCACCGCATGGATGAGAACATTCTTTCCTCTCTTTAATAAGGATAGAGTCTCTTTAGCAACTCTCTCTTGTTTCTCTGAGAGTGGGTAAGAGAGTTGAAGAGTGATTCCTTGTTGGATAGAATGTGTGATATCGACATTTCTACCTGAAAAAGAAAGGCATCTCCGACAATAGGGGATGCCATTATGATAACCGATATAACGCTCTTCTTGATTTCCGCAGCGCGGGCAAACAAATTTTTCTTTCATCACTATCTATTGTGAGAAAGATAGAGAAATTTACCAATGTTGGATCAAAGTTTTAAAAGAGAGACTTCCATCTTCTTTGTAACCGCAGATGAGAGAATGTTTTTCATCGAGAGAAGTTTTGACATGTATGTTCTCGTTTAAGAAACATTCTTTTTCAAAATCGATTTCAAAGATTTGAATGTCATCCTTCATTCCTCTCTCTTGGCTGATCTTCAAATAGACGGAATTGTTCATGTGACCGTTAGAGTCAATGTCAGAAGAAGTGACTTGATAATCATCTTCTTTTTGGAAGGTGTAATCTTCGATGGGGAAGTTGACTAACTTCTCATCGGTGATCGGTTCCATTTCATCTAAGTCTGGTAACACTTTATGAATTTGATCATTCCAAAGTTTTGTGCTGGTGATTCTTCTTGTCTTAGAATTCATCAAGATCCAAAGAGAGATGTGATAGAAGACCGGTTGATTCTTCTCATCTAATAAATAAGTATAACGATACATCTGAATAGAAGCGGCAGCGACAGGATAAGTGACAAGAGTAAACTTTTCGCCAGGATGAATCTTTCTTAAGAAATATCCTTTCATTCTCATGACGATATAAAAGAAGGAAGCTTCTTGCTTCATCTTCTCTCCTGCACCTAGTCGTTCCACATGGTCAGAGAAAAGATCTTGCATCTGCTCTAACATATATTTCAAATCGATTTGACCATCACTTAAAAATTTAGGGATAAATTCTTTCTTTTGATAATGAAGATCATTTTCATCCGGATTGATCAGTCTTTGCATAAATAAGTCCTCTTCACAAAATCGATGACATCCAAATAAGACTTTGCTTCCACATGAGGAGTCTTCAAATAATCTATATCCCCTAAAGAAGCAATCCAAGTCATCTCTTCTAAAACTTTATTCTTATGGTTCAACCAGATAGAAGTACCGTACCCTGCTTTTTGCGAACCCATGACATCGAGATTGAAAGAATCTCCGATGTAGATTGAATTCTCTTCTTTGACGTTCAAGTATCTGCAACCTAATTGGAAGAAAATGGGATTCGGTTTTTTGACAGCAACATCCGCGCTACCAAAAACAAATTGACAGTGATTTGAAGGAATGAGCTTATCGATGAGATCTTTGGTATCTTTTTCTGTATATATCGTATTGCTTAACACGCCATAAGGAATATGGTTGTCATCTAACAGTTTTAAGAAGTCTTCGATATGAGGAATCGGTTTAGGATCAAGATGCGTTAAGACTTCACTGACACAAGTGTCGATATCACAATCTAGTTCTAAATGGAAATAACGAACCACAAGTCTCATCACAGAATCATCTTTGATTTCATAAAGGGAATGAGAGAAGTAATACCCTTTCAAAAAGGTTTCTACAAATTCATTTACTTCATCCCAGTTGACACTTTCTGGATGAATGGTATGTTTCCTTAATGGCTCAAAGTTCCACGCTTTTGTCTTCATCTCAAACGAGATCAGGGTATCCCAGCAATCAAAGAAGACGGCTTCAAGTTTCTTATCGCTCATATCATAACCTCCGGCATAATATTGTATCATCTCGCGTTCTTTTCTTCTATATGAAATCAAGATAGTCTACTAAACAACGATAAAAGATTAGAAAACAATTTATTTAAATGATTATAGTTGTGAACAATGAATTGCGATAGAAAAGCTAAAATAGAGAAAAATCCAAAAATTCGAGTTTCTTTTGGTTGTATCTTCTTCGCAAACTTGATAAAATAATTTTGCATAAATGTGCCAATAAAATTCCATTGAATAGCACACAGAAAAGCCCGTCAAATTCTTCATGAACTGACGGGTTTTCCTTTTTTTATTCCAATTTCTTAGAAAAAAACATAAGAAATTGTTCACGCCAAGAAAAAAAAGAAACAAGTGTTTTGAAAGAGATTGGGAGAATAAGACAGGATAAGGAAGAGATAATATCCTGTCTTTTTTGACGTTTATTATGTGTTAATTTTACAGCGGTTTTCATTTTCAAAAAGTGCCTTATTTTGCTTACTTTTTGCTTTTTGAACGACGGTTTATCTTTGGTATTTGGATGCTAAAAATTGACAAAAAACAATTATCGTATTTTGGGAAACGCTTACATCAACATGCCTAGTTGTTTATGTTATAAAATTTGCAAAAAGTTGTTTCTTATATAAATTGATTGTTTTTAATAAAAAAACTTGTAAAAAAATCTTCTATAGTGGTAAACTAATATCAAACCAGGTGTTTTTGTGTCCTGTTTTCATTACAAGGAGGCCCCGAAAATGGCTAAATCTAGTAAAAAGAAGAAGAGTATAGCACTGCGAATTTTCAACATACTCTTCATCGTTGCTGCTGTGATTGCTGTCGCGGTAGCAATCATGATGTTCACTCCTATCGCTTCCTCTCTTAAAGGTGCTTTGAAAGGCGCCGGCCCATTAGCTGCAGATATCGCTGCAAAATTAAATGCATGGGTCAAATTCCATATCTGTGATAACTTTGGATTTGGAACCACATTCAGAGGTCACGGTGTCACCTTCACATCTTGTATGTACATCTACATCATGTGTCTCGGTGCATTGTTAGGCTTCTTCTTAATGTATGTTCCCTTCCTCTTCCGTCATAGAAACAAAGTAGACGGAAAGAAAGATATTTGGAGAAAGGTCCTTCAATGGGTTGCCTTCGCATGGGTTACCATCATGTTTGCTGGTATCTTCTCCTTATTCTTCACTCAAAGATTAACAAGAGATTTAGGCGCTGCCTGGACTTGGGTCCGCGTCTTCTTCGATAAAGTCAGCGGTACTTTCATCGCTGGTCATAGACTTGGCGCTCTCAACTTGAAGTTCATCACTTCTAACCCTGCCGTCAATGGTCTTATCTATGGTATCTTAGTTGTCATCCTTGTCGAAATGATTCTTTGTATCATCTCCATCGTTGGCAAGAAGGCCAAAGAAGCTGTTGCCGAAGGTGAGAATGAACCCGAAGAACAGAAAGCTGCTGCCGTTGGTGAAGTTAAGGAAACTCAACTTGTTCCTACCGGCCGTGAATTAGCTGTTCTCAATTCCTTAGAAGCTATCAAGGATACTTCTGTGGATGAACTTCCTGAAGAAGGCAATGTCGCTGCCGAAGATGCTGTTGCTGATCTTGATAATAAAGATGAACAAGCGGTTGAAGCTAAGGCTCAAGAAGAAGCTGAAGAGATTGCCAAAGAACTCGAACCTCATAAGAACGCTGTTAAGGTCTTACCTGGTATTGATGAATTCGACGCTCAACCTTGGGATGAAGTAGAAGAAGAGGCCGAAGAAGAATTGACCGAAGAAGCTGCTCCTGAAGATGAGACTGTCGCTGTCGAAGAAGCAGTTGAAGAACAAGCGGAAGAAGCTGTCGAAGAGCAACCTGCTGAAGAAGCACAACCTGTTGAAGAAGAACAGCCTGTTGAAGAAGCAGTTGAAGAACAACCTGCTGAAGAAGCTGTCGAAGAGCAACCTGCTGAAGAAGAACAGCCTGTTGAAGAACAAACTGAAGAGGTTGTCGAAGAAACTGTCGAAGAACAAACCGAAGAAGTTGTTGAAGAACACCCTGCTGAGGAAGAACAACCTGTCGAAGAAGAACAACCTGCTGAAGAACAAGCAGAAGAGGTTGTCGAAGAAACTGTCGAAGAACAGACCGAAGAAGTTGTTGAAGAACAACCCACTGAGGAAGAACAACCCGCTGAAGAACAGCCTGCGGAAGAAGAGCAGAGACCTGTCTCCAACGTCAAGCAAGTCCAGCTTAAGGAAGTCAACAAGAAAGATGACGCCAACAAGCCTAGAGGACCTATCGCCCCTGTCACTCCGATGGCTCAAGAAGAACAGCCTGTCGAAGAAGAAGTCAAGGAAGAAAAGACTCTCGCTCCTGTCAGTGGACCTCTCCACTCCACAGAGAAGAGTAAGCATGATGAGATTAGACCTGTCGAAGCTAGAAAGGTCAAATTCGAAAAGAGAAATTACGAATTGAAGACCTATGAAGGCGACCTCACTTCTGAAGAAGCCTTCGAAAAGGGTGTCACCAAGGTTCAACCTTCTGTCAATCCTGTCTTCGCTAACCAAGGCAATGAACCTGCCTGGAAGCAGAAGAAGAGAGACGAAGAGATCCGTAAGAACGGGTATGGTGAAGTCACTCAAGTCGAAGATCTCTCTACTGCCACCAAGAGAGCTCCTGTAGCTGCTCCTGTCAAGGGTAACTCCATCCGTGAGATGGCTAAAGCTAGCAAAGTTCAGGAAGAAGCTCCTGTTGAAGAGAACAAAGAAGAACAGAAGTTAGCTAAACCTGCTGCTCCTGTCGCTGTCAATAAGACAGAAGAAGCTCCTGCACAAGCTCCTGTGGAAGAAGCCGCTCCTAAACAAGCTCCTGCCTTCCATCCGATTGCTCCTATCGCTAAGAAGGATAGACCTAGACCTGAAATCAAGCCGGTCGATCCCTTAAAGAAGAAGTAAACTAAGAATTAAGGCGATGTCGTTAAGGCATCGCCTTTTCCTTGAAATCCAGTGGCTGCTTTGCTAAAATATAACGGCTATATTGAGGCGTGGTGCAGCTTGGTAGCACGCTTGGTTCGGGACCAAGAGGTCGTGGGTTCAAATCCCATCGCTTCAACCACTTTGCTATTTTGCCCTAGAAATAGGGCTTTTTTCTTTGCTAATAATTGTTGTGGGTTAATTTTTATGTGATATTTCAATATATATGTGACAAGATTTGACATATTATTAAACATTTTGACATTTTCCATGATACAATAATGATAGAAGTGTCGGGCTGGTTGTGTAGCAAAAGGAAATCAATGGAGGATCTTTACATGAAAAAGATTTGGTTATTCTTTTTAGGACTCTTCTCTTTATCGATTGGATTAGGTTTCTCTTCTAGCGTTGCTGGAGGAAGAAAAGCGTCCAATAAGGGAAAGAATACGGCGGAAAGCAATATCACCCTCAAAGAAGATGGGACTTGTATTCTAGGTTCTTATCCCCAAAACATTGTGATAAATATCACAGCGGATGAAATTAAAACGAATGGTGAGTTAATACAAACTCTCGATGGGAATAAATATTACATTTATCAATCGAAAAAATATGCCATTCTAGATGAGGTAAAAATCGATGCTGTAGGCGCCGATGGCCGTTACTTATCCAATGGTGACCCAGTTAACTCCTATTATGGAAAAACGAATGTTGTCTTTGAATTTAAAGATATTGAGTGGCAGTATCTAAAAGATGGGGATGACAATATCGCTTATTTGATATCAACACGAATCTTAGACCGACATATTTTTCATGTAGGTCAGCAAGAGCATATAAGCTATTATGATTCAATTTTGTATACTTTTCTTAATGTATCATTTAAGGATATGGCCTTTTCTGATGAGGATTACAATTACCTCGCCTATGGAAGCGAAGGAAAGGATAAAGTTCAAATCGACATTCCAACATTAGAGGATATTGATATTGATAAGTATGAAGATAAGAACCTCAAACAAGCTGGTGATTTTGCCATCTTGAATAATCTTACGAGTTGGAGTGCTTATAATCACGGAGTTGGGGTACCATATCTCAATGCTGCATACTGGTTAAATAATTACGGACAAGATGCAAACAAAATCCGTGTTTGCTGGGCAAAAGTTGCATATGATCAATATGAAATGGACAACCAAAACGTTGGTGTTCGTCCTGTGATTCAAGTGAATTACAAAAAAGGTTCTGGAGGCGGAGGCGGAGGCGGAAGCACAACGCCAACACAACCAACTAATGTTGGAGGTGGCAATGTCACCCTCGGTTTAGGTATTACTTTCACCATTCTCGGTGCTGGTGGCTTGATTGCATTCTTTATCTTGTGGGGAAAGAAAGATCCGAAAGGAAAACCTCCTGTTTGGATTCTTGTTTCCTTAGCAGGTTCTTTGATTGTCTGTGTTGCAGGCTTCATCACTCTTCCTATTGGAATCCTTGGTGGTGCAGGATCAACGGTTGTGGGATGGTATCAAGGCAATATGTATGACTGTGTAGGCTTTGGCGAAAGACTTGCTATGAATTTGACCAAAGACGGAAAAGTTTATCGTTACATTGCAGATGCTTGGGAAGGAAGTGCAGTCAATTATACCTTCCATCGTCAAGCTGGTGTTGGATCTTATACCTTCGATGCAGGTAAACTTACTATTGTTGCTGCACCTGAATGGCACTTGAGTTCTTGGGAACTACCTACGATGGTTTATACCGATGTTCACGGTCTTGGTTCCTTCATCAAATATGACGGATATGTAGGAACGAAATACCAATGGTATCATTATTCTAGAGTCGACTCCCAAGGTGTGGAATCCATTACGAATGCGAATACGCATGAGGGTGGAGAAATCAATAAATGGTAGGAGAATAGCTTATGAAATATTGTACAAAATGCGGTCAAAAGATGGATGATGAAGCTTTATTCTGCCCCAAATGCGGAGCCAAAGCAGCTTCTATCACTCAAGAGGATACTCAAGATAACCAAGAAAACGTTGTAGTTGAAAACCAGGAAAGAGTGGAAGAAAAAGCAGAAGTTAAAGAAGAACCTAAAAAGAATGTTAAGACAGCTAGAAAAGCAACTCCTCTATATGAACAAAAAGTGAAAGAGTTTTTACCCGTTGCAATCGCGGCGATTGTTTGTTCTATTGCGATGTGGATTTTACAAGCGACCCTCTCTCCTACTGGCATTCCTAAAGTTATGCCTTTGCTTATCTTTGTTATGTTAGATACCTTATTTGGTGTTCTCAATTTAGTTCGTGCGATTCAATGTTTGAATCGAAAAAACTTCTTCATCGCCGCTTTATCCTTTGTCTTAGCTACACTCTTATTTATTTGTTCTATCGTGAATCTTATCTTCTTGATGTCATGAACATAAGGAGCTCATAACGCTCCTTAACTTAATACCGTAGAATCAGAGAAATGATGATAGTTTTTAGAAAGAAGAACTTCTCTTGTGAGTTCTTCTTTTTCTTTGCCAGAAACATCAAAGACCACTTTTCCTTCATCCAAGATGATCAATCGATTTCCGTATTTTAAGGCGACATCGATATTGTGAGTAATCATCAAGGTTTCCATTTTCTTTTCTTGTATGATCTCATTGGTGATATGCATCACTTTTTCGGCAGTGGTGGGATTTAAAGCGGCAACATGTTCGTCTAATAATAAGACTTTGGGGTCTTTGTTGGTAGCCATAAAGAGAGTCAAGGCTTGTCTCATACCACCAGAGAGTTCTTGGATTGGAGTTTTGAAGTTATCCTCTAATTTCAATTCAAATTTTTTGAGGTATTCTTTGCATTCAGAAAGATATTTCTTTTTATCATGATAGAAGAAGATGGAACTTTCTTTCTTTGCGAGAAGCAAATTCTCTTCTACCGTAAGATTAGGGGCAGTACCTAAAAGGGGATCTTGATAGACAATACCGATTTCTTTGGCTCTTTTATAGGTCTTATATTTAGAGATATCTTTTCCATTTAATAGAATCTTACCAGTATAAGGAATCCTTCCAATCAATGCATTAAAGAGAGTGGTTTTACCAGACCCATTAGTCCCTAAAACACAGATGAAATCTCCATCATGAATGGTGAGAGAGAAAGAAGAGAAAACTACTTTTTCTAAGGAAGTATTTTTGTTAAATATGACATTTAAATCTTGAATTTCAACCATGTTTTACCTCCCTTCTCTTTCTAAAGTAATCTTGCATCTTATCGATGACTTTCACTCGAGATAGAATTAAGAAGATGATGATAGCAAGAGCGGAGAATAATTTCATGTATTGAGGTTGACCAGAGACTTGGATGACAAGTAGATAAATGAATCGATAGATGATACTTCCTAAGACAATACCGATAAGCATCGTGAGCATATAATGTCTTTTACGATTGAAGATTTCTCCGATGATGATGGTAGCAACACCTACCACCATCATACCCGTTCCAAAAGTGGAATCATAATAGCGAGAATAAGACATGAATAGTCCACCAGAGAGAGCGATCAATCCATTAGAGAGCATCAAGCCTAATGTCTTTAAAAGATCGGAAGATACGCCATTACTTTCCATCATCACTTCATTATCTCCACAAGCTCTGATACTCAATCCAATACGAGAACGGAAGAAGAAATAGATTCCTATGATGAGAAGGGCGATGATTCCTAACATGATATAGAGAGTGATGAAATCATCGTTATTAACAAAGATTGTGGCTTCATCTTTGGCAAGAGTCAAAGAAGGTTTAAAATTGGTGACAAGAAGATTGATGGTATAGAAAGCAGTGAGGGTCAAAATACCAGAGAGAACTTTATCTATCTTTAATTTGGTGTGTAAGAACGCTGTGATAAAACCAGCGACAGCCCCTCCTATAAATGACATCAACAAAGCGAGATGTGGAAGTCCTAATTTGATGAATTGTACGGCTAAAGCTGCTCCTAAAGTGAAGGAAGCTTCCGCGGTTAAATCGGTGAAAGAGAGGACTCGAAAGGATAAGAAGATACCAAAACCTAAAATGGCGAAGATGAGTCCTGTATTGACAGCATTCAATATCATAGAGACCTCTACAAATAGATAACTTCTTGATCTTCGGTGACGGATTCAGGAATGGTGATTCCTATCTCATCCACATAATCTGAATTGATATATAAGTTTAATCCTTGGTCAAACACTTTTACAGGAAGCTCAGAAATTTTCTTTCCTTTGATGACTTCAATGGTCATCTTTCCTGTCTCATTTCCTAAGACGGTATAATTGATACCGAGAGTCATCATGCCGCCATCTTTGACCATGGAATCGGCACCGACATAGCAAGGGATCTTATTCTTCTTTGTGACATCAGAAAGAGCACTCATCGCACTAGCGACGGTGTTGTCATCACTGACAAAGATTGCATCCACACGAGAAGAGATGGCTTCGGCAATCTCTCTCATCTCAGCGGCAGCTGAGATGGTGCGCTTTTCTAAAGTGATAGAATTATCCGCACAATACTTTTCAACTTTGGCAAGATTAGAGACAGAGTTAGATTCACTAGGATTATAAATGAAACCTAATTGGTCTAATTCTGGGTCAATCTCTTTGGCCATAGAGAGGATCTTATCGACTTGAATGGCATCACTAGTTCCTGTGATATTGCCCTCTGGAGCATCTAAATTTTCGACTAATCCAGCTTCTACTGGGTCAGAGACAGCAGCAAAAACAATGGGGGTCTCTTCTTTTAAAAATTGAGATGCAGCTTGAGCGATAGGGGTGGCGATAGGAATGACAAGCTTTGCTCTCTCTTTGATGATGGACATGATTTGATTGGCGGTATCCATCTGGAATTCGGCATTGGATTGATGGATCTCATAATTGCCTGTGCTATAACCAGCATCGGTAAGTGTCTTGGTGATAGCAGCATTGATTTCATCGAGAGAAGTGTGTGTTCCTAACTGAACAATCTCAATATGGAATTTGTTTACATCACTGCAGGAAGTAAGAGGTAGGAAAAGAGAGAGAGCGGATAACAGAATTGACTTTTTCATTGATGGAATCTCCTTTATGCAAAATAAACGTTTTCGATATTTTTGCACACTTCAAAAATTATGTAAATTAACGAAAGTTAAAAGTGTGTGAAAACGAGAAGGTAACCGCTTACAAAAAGAAAAAGATGGCAAGAAGCCATCTTCATTTATTCTTCGGATTTTTTTGCTTTCTTTTGGAAGGTGATTCCATGTTCTCCTAAGTAGACTACCGTGTTCTCTTCCACCGATTGTGTTAAGTAGACGTTAGCCCCGATTGTGCAGTGGTCTCCAATGAGAGTTTCTCCACCAAAGATAGAGGCGTTAGAGTAGATGGTGACATGATTTCCTACTGTGGGATGACGCTTAGAATGTTTGAGTTGTCTTCCTTTAGCAAGGGAGAGAGCACCAAGGGTGACACCTTGATAGAGTTTGACATCATTTCCGATGACAGCCGTCTCTCCAATGACAATACCTGTGCCGTGATCGATGAAGAAATTCTTTCCGATGGTGGCACCAGGGTTGATGTCGATACCGGTTTTGGAATGAGCTTCTTCGGCAATGACTCTTGCGATAAATTTCAATCCCATGCGGTATAAGATATTGGCGATGCGATAGCTTGCAATCGCATAGACTCCAGGATAGCAAAGAGCAATCTCTTGATAGCTTCCCGAAGCAGGATCTCCTTCCGCTAAAGCTTTGACAGTTCCAAAGAGAAGTTTCTTTGCTTTAGGTAATTCACTCAAGAAGAAAGAAATCTTTTCTTCGCAATCTTCCATTCGATTCTGTTTGAGAAGAAGATTGAGTTCTTCTTGGATATCGATGAGTAGTTCGTTCATCTCACTTTCAGGGAAGTTTTCAGTGGTGAAAGAGGAGAGAATCACTTGTCTACAATTACAAAGGAAGGAATAGACCAAATGAATGTCTGTTCCATTGTAATGAATCTCTTCATTTTCTTTCTCTAATAGCTTTTCGCGGATTTCATCGATATCAATCATAGCAACATCATATCACAAACGAAGGGAAAATGGGTGAAATACACATATGGGAAGAGCAAAAGAAGTAAAAAACATTGAATTTCTTTCTTTTTCCTTTTCTTTAACAAGCAAATAATCAATATTTTTGTTGATATCAAAGAGCTGAAATGATATATTTTATTTACTGCCCAGATGGCGGAATCGGTAGACGCGTCGGACTCAAAATCCGATGGTAGCGATACTGTGAGGGTTCAAGTCCCTCTCTGGGCACCAATGCTAATTAATTGCCTGATTAATTTCAGGCTTTTTTGTTGATTGCTATTGTTTT
This sequence comes from Bacilli bacterium, assembly GCA_017470005.1. Lineage (GTDB taxonomy): Bacteria > Bacillota_I > Bacilli_A > RFN20 > CAG-288 > Enterosoma. The sequence continues at coordinate 34,370 of JAFUFH010000044.1, forward strand.
GTATCGCAAACGTGATACAATATAGTCGAGGAAAAAATATGGCAAAAACTGAAACTGTTCATACAAGAGTTACTGCTGACATAAAAGAAAAAGCTGACAAGATTTTTAATCGTTTAGGATTAACAACAAGCCAAGCTATTACTCTTTTTTTGACTGCATCAGTAAACAACAATGGGTTACCTTTTGAATTAACTTTACCGGATGATGAGACCGATTTAGCTTTCGCAAAATCCATTGCTACTGTTGATGGGGTAGTCCCTTCTCAAGATGCTCAAAGAATTATGAGATTATATTCACGAGGTGAAATTGATTATGAAACTGCAGAATTCGCTATAGCGAGGTTATATAAACGATGAAGGATCCATATGTCTTGGAAATGGAGATGGGCCACATTCGTTTTTGGATACCAATTATCAAAAAACCATCAACGTCTTTTGGGAGTTGCTAAATGTCGAGTATATTTTTTGAAGATTTAATCGATAATTTGGATTTGCAAAAAGAGTATGTAGAACCAATTCATCTTGCCTCATCTTTTTTCCCTTTATCTTATTCAAAGGCAAAAGACATGGGCTGCATGAATTTTTTTGGCCCTTCTGTTGATTGCAACAACATAATGTATTTAAAAAATGACACTAACTTGCAAAGCACTTTTGATTTAA
>JAFUFH010000018.1 GCA_017470005.1 Bacilli bacterium
CTATATTTGCTGAAATATGTTCTTGCTTAACTGTATTTTAGTCGTTTAGGTAAGGAAAATCCATAGCTTCTTATTGAATGTTAACATTCTGTCAATGTGTTTCAAACATTCTTATAAAAGTGCCACAAAATGAGGGAAGCGGAGACTATTCAATCGCTAATAAAACGGCTTATTTAGAAAAGCATTTGTAAAGAAAATAAGCCCACTAGATAGTCTTGCAAACAAAGAAAGAACTAAGATTTAAAAAAGTAAATTCCTAGAGAAAGAAAAAATGGTTCGGAGCGATCCGAACCTTTTTCATTGCTCTTCTTCTTCGCTATCAAAGCGAATCTGACTGTACTTCTTTCTATCGAGACATTCTTGCTTGAGTTCAGCGATAGTCTCTTGAGGAATCTCGACAAACTGTCCTTCTGGAATTCTTCCCAAAAGAATGTTTCCGATACGAATTCTCATCAAGATTTTCACAGGATGGTCAAGAGTTTCCATCATGTGACGAATCTCTCTTTTCTTTCCTTCATGAAGAATGATAGAGAAGATAGCACCATCCTCTTCTTCCTTCAACACCTTCGCTTCACAAGGCATGGCTTGATACCCATCGCGAGCGATATATAATCCTTCTTCTAATCTTTCTACTTCATCTCCTTGGACGGGATTTTTTACTTTGACGACATATTCTTTCTCGGGAGCGGAGGAAGGATGTGTGACAAGATTAGCAAACTCACCATCGTTGGTCAAAAGGATTAAACCAACGCTGTTATGATCTAATCTTCCCACAGGGAAAACTCTACCGTAGCTTTTCGGAATCAAATCCACAACCGTTTGTCTTCCTTGAGGATCAGAAGCGGTAGAAACCACATTGTAAGGCTTATTTAAAGCCAAATAAACAAACTGTTTTTCTTCACTAGAATGAATGATTTCATCATCGAGAGAAATCTCATCCTCTAAAGAACATTTTGTTCCTAATTCTTTGATAACGACACCGTTGACTTTCACTCTTCCTTCTAAAATATACTGTTCCGCTTTTCTGCGAGAACAGACACCTAAGGAAGATAACACTTTTTGTATTCTTTCTTTTTCCATATCGTGATATATTTTAAATGAAACGGACAGGAAAACAAAGATGGAATCCAAACAAGAACAAATCCAATATCTCTTAGATCTACTAAAAACAAATCATATCTCTTTCCAATCCAAGGAACACAAAGAAGTGACAAGCATGGATGAGTATGAAGAGATTGAGAAAGATTTGCATTGTGAAATGGCAAAAAACTTATTCCTTTGCAATCGACAACAAACTTCTTTCTACCTTCTTCTCATGCCAAAAGATAAGAAATTTAAAACCAAAGAACTCTCCGCTCAAATCCAATCCGCAAGACTTTCCTTTGCAAGCGAAGAATCCCTCTCCTCTCTTTTGCGTTGCCGTATGGGTTCTACATCTATCTTAGGACTTCTCTTTGATCAAGAAAACAAAGTAAAACTTCTCATCGACAAAGATCTCTTCTCTTTCCCTCTCTGCGGAATTCATCCTTGTGATAATCGTATGACTCTCTCCTTAAATTTAAAAGAGCTTCTCTCCTTCATCGAGAAAGAAGCACATCACACTTATCAAGAAGTCACTCTCTTTGGCTTAGAGTAAGCCAAAAAAATAAAAAAAGACTGAACAAGTCAGTCATATGTGATCAATTGGTGGAACAAGTAGGGCACGATCCTACAACCACTCGGTTATGGGCCGAGTGCTCTAACCAATTGAGCTATTGTTCCATTTTGGTGGCTGTAGGGAGGATCGAACTCTCGACATATCGGGTATGAACCGACCGCTCTACCAGCTGAGCTATACAGCCAAAACGGGCAAGGAAAATAATATCGTATTATCTTTTAAAAATCAAGAATTTTTTCTACTATTCTCACTTCCCTTCTCAGAAAGTTGTTTTTCTCTCCTTTTGGTGATGAGATTCTTTAGGCACAAAAGCCCCAAACAAACCCCATAATGAAGACTCGATAGCCCCACAATCCACAATGCGGAGATATACCAAGGTTGATTGTGTATGGCCAAAAAGAAATACGGACAGACATTGTTATCTAATTCTACTTCCTTAGGAAGGTTTAAAATCAACAGAGCAATCACCCAAGCAAAAGAATAGACAAGGATGGGAACAAAAGAGATTGTCGCAAATCTCTTTTTTAAATGAACGTCATCAAAAAATAGGAAAGTGAATGTGCAAAGAAGTGGTGACAAAGTGTGTAAAAACAAGGTGGAAGGAAAACCAAATAAAGCCCAGAACGTAAACACATTCCCCATGGTTGCTACTACCGTAAAGAACGTAAATAACATGCTGCTAGCTCCAATCAACTTAAAATAAATCAAACCGATTGGTAATGGTTTATCTTCTTTAAAATATCGTATATGATAAATCGCAATCAATAGACAAGCGAGAGAACCTAACATATTAGAATCGTTGGTGTAATATTTGAAAACTTTCCATCCCCAATTCCAGTGATCTTTATCACAATCTAAAATATTAAAGACAGCGGAAAGAATTCCCCATAAAGAGAACAATATCACCACAATATTGAGAAGGATATCCCATAACTTTCTTTTCTCTGCTCTTGTCATAGAAGAAAAAGTAGGCAAAGCCTACTTCCTTATTTTGCGTAAGTAAATGCAACTTCGTTGATATAAACCGCGTTTTTGGATTCGTTAGCAATCTTGAAATAGTTTTCGCCATCGAAATCATAAACGCCATTGGTGCCAGTGACTTTTGTCCAAGTTTCACAATCAACAGAAGAATAGACCGTCAACGAACCTTCTCCATAGGTGTTGTGGTGAATAGAGATTTCAATTTTATCTAAAGCAGACATAGGAGTGATGTTATAGAGATAGCTTTCCTTCTTCTTCATCTGAATGACTTCATCATCATCTTGGACATTGAAAGTCAATGCATTACAGGCATAAGAAATAGAATCTAAAGTGAAAGAAGATACACCATAAGCGCCCTTAGTAAAGGTGTTAGGAAGATTCTTTAAAGAAGCAGCGGTAATGCTGTAATCCCCTTGGACTTCAATATCGATATTTCCATTTCCATCAGAATAGCCAGGGTCATCATCTTGGCCTTCACTACCATTAAGAAGGTAGAAATAATACATGAAGGAACCATCCCATTCCACATAAGCACCATATCTGATAGTACCTTTTTCAGGAATCTCTTGGATATATTCATCAAATTCTTGATCATAATCAAACTCTAAGTCTTCAAAATAAGTTGTAGCTTGAAGAGCTTGTTTGGGTCCACCATGAACATCGCTCACATAGAAAAAGTCATAATCCGTATCAAAAAGTAATTCACATCCTTCCGGAACAACACAGGCGATTTGAGAAGCAAAACCCTCACCATATTTTCCATCGATGTCCTCAACTTCATCATCAAGCCAAGAAGCGCGGACATATTTTGGTTCTTCATAAGTGTGATGATATACATCCACACACAAATAATCCCCCTCTGCAAGGTAGAAAGAAAGAGCTAAGCCATCTCCGTCGGTATTGTAATAACCGAGAGCATAATAACTATCGATATAGTAACTATCCTCTGTCACAGTATATCCCATAGTTTGAGCTAAAGCGACATAGGTTTCTAAATCATCCCCTGTCGCATTTTCTAAAGCGATAGAAATACAGCCATATTCTTCATCATATACAAATTCAAAACCGGGTCTACCCACATAAGGAATATAGCTGGTAAGACTTTCTCCAAAAGCTTCCTCTACGATATTGTTTTCGGAATCAGACCAATCCGAGCCAATCCTTCTCAGTGTAGCGGGATGAGTATAAGGAATATCGGGAATGATATCAAAATCATAAGTGGATACAGGTTCTACTTCACTTCCTTGAGAAGTAACTTCTGGAGTGGTTTCTGTAACAGTGGTATTGGTATCCGAGGTATTCGTAGTAGTAGCGGTATCTACAGTTGTGCTAGGATTTGTGGTTACAGGGTCACCGCCACAGCTAGCTAAGAAGGCAATAGATAATAACGAAACAAGAACTTTTGTATATTTCATAAAGGATACCTCCAAAATAGTTTAAAGAAAATATAACATAATTATACGAGAATACAAAAACAATCATCAATAAATTAGTCATTACTCATAAATCTCCCGGTCTGGGAGGCTTTTTTTCAATGGGCGAAAAGAATCTCTTGCCTTTTGTATTATAATTTGGTATAATACAGACATGAAAAAGAACGATCTGCCCGAATGGGCAAAAAAATACGACAGGAAAGGCGTCACCTTCCGAAAGAAGGGAGAATCCTTTGCGCTGCTGGAGGTGTCCTCCGAAAGGGTGGAGGGAAAGAAGCACCCCGTCCTGAGGCAGAAGTACCTCGGCATGGTCACCAGGGAAGGGTTCGTCCCTGCCAGGCATGCCCCCGGAAAAGTCAGGATGCTCGAATGCGGGCTGAGCCACTTCATCCTGTCCAACTTCACCAGGGTCCTCACCCGTGCCTGCTTCAACTCCTCCGCAAAGTTCGC
>JAFUFH010000019.1 GCA_017470005.1 Bacilli bacterium
GAAGGGAATAACGAATAAAATTATTTAAGTCTAATATTCCTGGGATAATACTGTCTAATCGCATCTAATATCTCCATTAAATGTTGTTTAATTAGTTTTTTATGTTCCCTATTTTATTTCCTTTTGAAAATACTATATCTCTGTTTTCATCAATTTCTTCAACTCTTTTTCCATCAAGCAAAATATGAGCATGAGGAGACTCTCTTTCGGAATTGATATTCACTCTAACTTCTACACCATTTTTCTTAAACACACAAATGTTAGAAAACGAATCAAGCCAAGATCAAGAATTCTAAATATCTTTTCACTCACCTTCATAGCACTTGCTTTTTAGCTTAATATTTCCTCATCCTCTAAAAAAGTTATATATATAAAGAGAAGTGGGCTCAATAAAAACACTATCAGGGCAATGGTCATCGATATCTTCCACGCGATAAAACTGGCCATACTCTATCGTGTTATTAACAATAATGTAGATCAGCTTATTGAACGAGATTATTTCAGGAGTAGAACGCTTTTTTAAATCCATTTCTAGTTTTGGACCTAGACTTTCATCCCGATATAATATCCTATCGGCAAGTTCTATATATTCAATACCAAATTCTTGATGGAGAAATTGTAATGTTTCGACAAACCAAGATGCGCTTTCAAGTTTTTCGTAGTCTTTGCTATAAAAAGGCTTGAAATAAAGGGGCCAACCATATTTGTTTTTGAGGTGATAATTCTGTCCAGGTGGCAATTGATAGTAGCCACATGGAACATCTTTTGACAAGTAGATGTCTAGCTTTTCATTTATAACAAAATGATTGTCAGTGGGCGTTTTGTGGAAAGTGAGAATCCAAGCATCTCGTGAAACGTCATCACGGTAAAAATTGTTTAAGTCTCCAACACCTTTAAATTCTTTCATTTCATCATTCTCCCTATAATAAATACGTGTCTACCCTCATGAGGACCAGTTGGATGGAAGTGGTAATAATAGCCTATACCATGGGCCTTAACAGGTTCGATTATTTCTCTAAAACCATGGAACGTTCTCGCAAATTTTTTGGCTCCTTTGGTACTGTTTACAAAAATTGAATGACCTTTGTTATACAAATATTTTGCTTCTTTTAAACTTATCTCCCTTCCGACAATAAAGTCATCTCCGACTTTTTTTGCCTCATAATACTTAATGCAAGTATTGGAAACCCAAATTCCAATACTACTGACAAAATAGGTATGGAAATCCTCAACTTCTATATTATATGTTGCCTCCTTATGTGTTTCCTTAAATTTTGTTCTTTTAATATCTACCCAGGTGACAGTTCTTGTATTTCCGTCTTTATCTATCAATTGAGAACCTTGCTTTAAAGTGAATGCGTTTCTAAGTCCAACTCCAGATACAAAGAAAGCATGTAATAGAGTAGTAGTAATTTCTATCTTTTTACCTAGATGAATGGTCACCCATACATGTGTTTCGTTTCTATATAACTTAGTAACTTTCTTATAAGCAATCTCTCCTGTCTCTGGATTCTTAGATAAGACTTTATCTCCTACTTTGATGTCTTCAATCTTTTTATCTCCATCTTCTGTCTTTACTATTGTTCCTTCTTTGAAACATTTCGGCCCAAACATATTGACAGCAGTAGCAATAAGAGAGGAAGCAATTTTCAAGCCATTATAAAGAGAGTCATTCATTCCAGGAATATCTTTGATCCAGTTTCCGTAACCTAATCCTTCTTGCATCTCTGCACTAGCAAAAGCAAGACAACATAAACCAGAGACAAATCCCAGGATGGCTATAGGAACACAGCCGCAGAAACAAGATTGTATGCCTGTCCATATGGCCTGTATTCCTATCGTTGTCAAATTGATAGCTCCCGCTATCTTTTCTCCAAAGATGAGACCTACAACGCTTCCCGCAACCCCAATTAAAGATAAAACACCTCCTACTGGGTTTCCAGTTGCAAAACAAACTACAGCAGTAATGCTTTGTAATACAATGCCAAGGATTGGGAAGAAGTATTTTCCAAACCAGGTTATTCCTTCATCAGGGTCATACGAGCTGTCTGGTTCTAAAGAGAGAGCGGTGGCAAAATTGTGAGAAGGAATAGGAATTCTAAGAGAGATTCCATTTCTATCTAAAGAAAGAGGAGTTAGGGCATTATCTATCACATCATCAGCATCTATGGCATCCAAATAAGAGCCTCTATCTATATCATAATATCTGCCATCCATATAATAGAAGCCCGATTCTAAATCATAATAATGGGAGTGGAATCGAATCACATTGATATTTCCAATAAAGGTGGAGTCATTATTTTCTATCCAGTCTTCATCATAGACCTTTGCCTTTCCAAAGGAATCATAGACATAATGGGCGATTTCTTTTCCGTCATTAACAGAATATAAGGAAGTGACGTTTCCGAAAGCATCTTTTAGATATAGATATACGCTTCCATTTGATTTTCTAAACCCAGAAATAGAGGATTCATCATAAAGGTAGTAATATAAGGTTCCTCCCCTATTTTCAGCGATCAGTTTGTCTTTGTCATAGTAGTACTCTGTCGTGATTCCATTACAAACTTTTCTACAACGAATGTTATTGTGGTTGTAGAAATATTGAATATTGGAATCGATATGATTTAAAAGATTCCCTCTTTCATAAGAGAGCTGTGTTACTTGATTTCCTTTGCTCTTTTGTGTAACGTTACCATATCTATCGTAAGAATAATAAATATTGTCTTGACTTGAAGTGATGGAAGTAAGTCTTCCTCCTAAAGAATAATGGTAAGTATAGGTGATGTTATCTTTGATATGTGTATTTATTCTACTAGCACTGTTATAAGTGAAGGATTCATGAATAGAGATGGTATCTTTGACGAAAGAATAGGAGAGAATTCTACTGGCATCATCATAAGTGAGAGAGGTGTTTCTTTGATAAGAAATGATTCCAAATAGAGATGAGGAAAGACTATAGTGGGAGATATTTCCGTTTGCATCATAAAGGAGATTCTCATCTCGATTCGTCACTCTTTGATTCATCTCTAAATGAGAATCTACTTCGGTAACAAGGGAAATGCTTCTGTCTCCATCCTCTAGATATGTATATCTTTGATAAGAATTAGAGTTTATTTTCTTTTCAAATAATCTTCCTAACGAATCATAGGTATAAGTGATTGGCTGAAGAGAAGATATGCCATAGGAAAAAGAGACTAGTCTATCGGAAGAAGGGACTTGAGGGTCTCTTTCTTGTTTTGTTGTTATGGCAAATCCGCCAAAGCGATATTGTGTCTCTTGGTTTGTTAATTGTCTAATAGAAAAATATCCATCAGTGTATGAACACATCTTTCCATCATTGTTATAAGAGAAGATGTAATCTTTATTTTCTGTAGGATCATGAATCTTTTTGATGGGGTAGAAGGCAGGACTTCCTTTTTTAGAATCATCATATTCATAAGTGAAGGTAGTGTTTGAATCAAAATAAGAGAGCATCTTTCCATAAGGGTCATAAAGAGAGGTGAGAGTACAAGCTTCATTCTCTGAGTTTTGATAGATATTCTCTTCTTTTGTTTTCTTTCCTTCTTTGGAAGTCTTTCTTGTGTGAATGTCTATATATTGATTTCCATCACTTTCTGAGACCGTCAAAGAATCCTCTTGGAAATCATAAGAGATTTGATAAGAGGACAGAGAATCCGTGATTGTTTCCACTCTTCCTTTATCATAAGTGACCTCATTGGTATGAATGATGTTTTGATCTAAGTATCCTTTGACAGAGAGAGTTTTATCTTCAAAGTCATCATAAAGAGATTCCATATGATAAGAAGAAGCAGTGTATGTGTCATTTTGATGGGAATAGGTATAGGAAGTGGTGGAAGTTACTCTCTGACCAGAAGAAGAGTAAGTGAATTCTTTTCTCTCAAAATCTGGCCCTTGTTTTAAAAGATATTTTCCATTGCTATCGTATTCTCCTTGAGCAAGGATTTCATACTTGTTATCGCTATGATTTCTTTTGATGGCATTCAACAGATTTCCGTTGCTATCATAGGTGTATTCGACATAGATACCATATTCGTCTTCTTCCATTTGTATTTTTCCATCCCGTGAAGAATGGGTAATACGATCAGAGGAGGAGACTTCTTGTCCTTCTTCGTTATAAATAATGGTATGGGTATTATTTTCGTATTGGTTTTGAGAAAAAGAAAGGAAGGTTTGTGCTTTGCCTTTTTTATCCGAAAATAGAGTGGAAGTATAAGCTTTACAAGTTTCTAGCGTAAATAAAGAGAAAGATTGATTATCTAAAAGGAAAGATTGAACACCTGTAAATCTCTTTCTACCTCCTCCTAATGTGATTTCATGAATTCCTTGATTTCTAAGATAAAGATATTCTCTCATATCAGAAAGAGTGAATTCATATCCTTCCTTAGGGAAATATACTTTTACCCCGTAAATGGTGACGAAAGTAGATAAAAGTTGTGTGGCACTGGAAGTTTGAAGGTCAGTTATCTTTTCTATTTCTAAAATATTCTGGTTTTCATGCAATTGGACAGAGGTCTCATTACAAGGAAGAGTGAAGCAATCCACCACATCACAAGGGACATAATTACCTAGACTATCATAGATACCAAAACGGAGAGGAAGCATTTCTTCCTCATTGTTTTTCTTTCTTCTTTTGATGGTTAAAGCAATTCTTTGGAAAACACCTACTGCATTTTTATTGATAGAACAAGAGGTGACTTCTCCACAATAAGAGGCCACACCTCTCACCTCATAAGAAGAGTAGTAATCCAGTCTGACTAACATCGATAAAGAGAAGATATATACATCATCATCCCCTTCTCTTCTAGGATCAAAATCAGGGATATTTAAGATTTCTCCTTCAAAATCTTGAATAGAAGAATCATTTACTTTTTCGGTTAAAGAAGTCCCACCTACAGGGATATTCTTACCGATACTTTTCTCCAATAAGAAAAGACCATCTTCTTCAAAAGGCTTTTGATAGAAAGAGGAGGTAATATATCCTTTTCTATCAAACTCAAATAGAGTGATAAATCCATTCTCGGCTTCTGTTGTCGTGATAAAAGGAATCTCTTCTGAGTTAATAGTTTGTGTTTGATAGGTATAAATCTTATAAGTGTTTACTTTTCTTTGGGTAGGTAAGATTCTTTGTTCATTGATCAATTGATGAACTCTTCCTAAAGAATCATAAACAAAAGAGACTATTGCTCCTGTTTCTAAATCTTCAATACAAGAGAGCAAAGAATGAGAAAGATAAGAATAAGAGACAACATCTCTTGTTTGCTCATTCATTCTTTCTCTTATCTTGATGATTCTATCTTTATCATCATAAGAAAACAGTCTTCTCTTATAAGTGGAATTGTCTTTTTTGTGTCCGATAGAAGAAATTCTTCCTTTAGAATCATATTCAAAATATAAATAATCTAAAGGGTCTTTTTTACAATAAATCTGCTCTAATCTTCCTTCAACTCGAACAAAGGATATAGCTTGACTATTGGAAGAAAATAAATCTGATAGAGCAAGAGTAGAAGGAGCTAAAAGAGATAATCTTCCTTCTTCATCAAAGAAGACATGGCTATCATCGTTTTTAGAAAGCAAATATCCGTTGTGATAAGGATAAACAATCGTTGAAAATAAGCCTTCCTCATCGTGGTAATAATTCTTTCCATTGGATGTTTTATACCAAATATATTTATGAGAATATCCTTCTTCATCGATAAGGAGTAAATCATTACCATCTATTTCAATGTGAGAATCGCTAGATAAAAAGAAACCTTTGCTAGAAAGATAGGAGTGAGAAAGAGTATAGGAGAACAAACCACTTCCAAAAGAAAGTTCATCGATAGAATAAAACAGTTCCCCACTATCTAATTGTATCGCTGGATTCTTTAAGTCTCTGTTTCCCATCTTAGAGGAAGATAAATGTATCTCTTCAGTTAAGGATAAATCGATATCATAAGAGAGAAGAACTCTTCCTTCTTTTCCATCTAAAGAAACAATATTTTCTGTTTCTTGTTGTGAGAGAAGAACAACTTGAGTTTGTTGTTGAAAACAAGAAAGAGGAATCTTATAACAGTCTTCTTCCTTTTCTACTTCTACTAATAAAAGTCCAGAGTTGTTATGAACAAGCAATGTAGGACTTTCGTTGCTGTTAGAATAAAGAAGGAAATAACTATTTTCAAAATCAATATTTGAAGTAGTAATTTGCGATATATCAAAAGAGAGAAAAGCAACTGAGTGAAATCCGTTATAATTACCGATAGTAAGGCCATAAGTTTGATAAGCCGGCTGCTGATAAGAATTATAGATGTGAGAATAAGTTTGATAAGCTAGATTGTGGATTCTTTTCTGTTGTCTTTGGAGGCATTTTATTCTGACAGGAATAGTGCTAGTGAGCACTTCTCCATAAAGAGAATAAGTGACTTCCACTTCGTTATCATCATAGTGAAGAAGAGAAGGAGAAATGGTTACTTCATTTGTGGAATAAGTACTTCCATCTTCTTTATGAACAAGAAAAGTGTGATTGTGATCTAAGAAAGATTCTCCATCTTCATATACTTCATCTTGGGAAGAGATCACTTCTAAATAAGAAAGAGTGGGAAGTACAGTAATGGGTGTGGTACAAGTTACTTCTGTTCCAGGTAGTAAACAAGGATAAGAAATCCTAACACTCTCCATTCCATACGTGAGTGGATTAGTAGAATAGGAATAATCACTAACAATAGAAGAAGTATTATCTGCATAATTCACTCTGACTACCATCCCTGTAGGATTGAAGGTCTCGCCCGGGAGGTAAGTCGTTTTATTTGGAGGCGTCAAAATTTCAATGGAAGTTGGATTATGAAGAGGGACCTCTGGTATATAAGAAGAGGTAGTGCTCATGGATAGAGGAAGTAAGAGTGCGTTTGTACTGGATTTTAATGTGAAAGAAAAAGAGGAAGGGAAACCATTTGGATACAAAGAAGATAGAGAAAGAGTGATTTTTTTATTAGAATCCGTAGGATAAGTTCCTTTTAATTGATTTCCTTGATAGAGAGAAATCATGCAAGATTTAGATAAAGAACAAATGATTTCTACATTGAGAAAAGAAGAAGCATCACTGACAGAGACGGAGACAGGCAAAGAACTAGAAATAGAAAAAGCATTACCGCTTTGGGTTCCGGAAAAGATAGCATCAACATTAGAACTAGATAAAGTAAAACTCATTCCTTTTCTCCTTTATTGATTTGTTTCTACAAAAAGTATACCACTACTACAGGAAAAGGCATAGTATACAACAGGATTTTTGGCATGAATTTATATTTTTTGTGACTTTAACGCGATTGGAAAACGACTATTTCCTCTTCGTTTTGATTCTTAAAAATGTATTTTTTTGCCACTTCTTTTCGAATTGTTTTTGTTTCAATATATTTCATTGGATAACCATCATCATCAATTGGCCAGGAACTCTCTGTTAACCAACATGGGATTTTGTGGTTTTCATTACAA
>JAFUFH010000020.1 GCA_017470005.1 Bacilli bacterium
CGCCCAACCGCGTGGAGAAGGTTGCGAGGTTCATCGAAATGGCCATTTCGACGAACAAAAGAATCAAATACAGGGACGTCTTCTCGAAAAAGAACGACAAATAGGCTCTTTCTATCAGTCATGTGCAAGTAAGGACTTTTAATTTTCCACTTTTTGCACAAAAAATTATCCGTTATAGCATTATTTCTATATTTTTACATTAATAACGAAGCTTTTAAAAAACTCACACTATTCGCAAATAGCCTTTTTCAAAAGCATTCGGATATGGGAATCGTTTTTCTTCATCAGAAAAGCTAACAACAATATATTCTCCATCTGTTTTTAATACTTTTCCTTTCCCAAATTTTATATGTTCAACAATTGTCCTTAATATTCTTTTAAAATAGTTAAAGAGTCTCTTTTTCTGTCCATGTTTCTAAAAGGGTTAAATCTATATCTATTCTTACTCTAAATATACAAATTTTCTTTTTTAGAAGCAAAATTGGAATCTACTTGTTATTTCGTAATCCCCATCTTCTCTCTAGGTAATGGTAATTCGTCCTCGTATAACTGTTTCACTTCTTTGACAATGACTTCTTTCTCCGTTCCTTGAGAGTCTATTGTTAACTTATCCCCAACTTTGACTTTTCTCTTAGGACAGATATAGTCATATGTCTTATCTGAGTCTGGTGAGTAGGAAACAGATACTACCTGATAAAGATTCTTATATTCTTTTTCTTTCGGTAGGTAGAACATCTCTTCGATATCAAAATCAACATAGATCTTCTTTTTATCTTTTGTGAGATCAAAGGTAATAGAATCCTCATCAATAGTTACATCAATCTCTTTATAAGAGTTGAGTTTATCGACTCTCTTTTGTGTCATCTCTTTACTTCTTACAACGAAAGTGAGTTTTGGTGTAAATTCACAATAGAGAGCGGAAGGAAGGACAAATAAGATAGATTGTTCTTTTTCTTTATTTTGAATCGTGATTTTCACTTTATCATCTTCTAACTTCTTTGCCTTGACTTTTACATCAGAGAAAAATTGATAATGATCATCTAAAGGACATCTAATGAAAGAATCCTGAATCTCTCTTTGTTGAATATCTAATTCTTTTGCAATAGCATCAATAGATTTACAGATAGAGGCAGATACTCCTCTATCTCCAACATATTCTTCTTTTTGTTTTAATCGTTTTAATATGGCATATCTAGCGATAAGGAAATATTCTAATGCTTCATCTAAATCTTTGTCCACATGGATTCCATTCCAATAATAAGAACCCATTCTTAAAGCGACATCCGCAAATTTATTATCTCTTCCTTCTAAATATTCTTTTAATGACCATTCATATAAATCGCTGACTAAATTATAAGCAGCTTGATGATTGATTGGTGTTCCATATCCTTTGACATAGCAATCCGCTACTTTATAGATAGACTCTATACATTTTCCGGCATTCATACCGATAGAGAAATATTGGAAAGCTTTATCTCCTTGAGGTACTCCATTCGTGGTTCTTCCATAGTAATAGATATATCCAATGGTATTGGCAATGAAGGGATTGTGATTCTTTTCATATGTTTTTTCTAACCAATGGAGAGATTTTTCAAAGTCGATAGGGAATCCATAGTCTCCTGTATAATAGGCATAGGCTAATTCTCTCATCGGTCCTTCTTTTTCTTGATTAGCAAGGTAGATTAAACCTTCTCGATAGAATTCTAATTTTTCTTCTGTCGGGCAATTCTTTACATCCATTTCAAAGAGAATATGATTGAGAGTAGATTCACTATAATGACGCTTTGATGGTTCATATTTTCTTTGTTCTAAGATTTCACGGATGAAAGATTGCATCTCTAATACATCATCTCTTCCATCCATGTAATCAGTGTAATTCTTTAACTGATCAATAACAAAAGCGACAAGATGATCATCGTTATCAAAACGGAAATCATCCTCTTCAGGCCTATATAACATTTCCGGTAAGAAAAGAGGATTTCCAAATAAATCATAAGTGATTTGATAGGTCCAATCGATGACATCTTCCCAACAGAAATCTTCGTCTGTTTCTGAAATCTCTAAGATGTGATCGAGGTTATCTAAGAGTTCTTTTAAAGTAATATGATGAGGAGGACAAGTTAAACGGAAAAGACGAAGAACATTTTCTTCTTCACTTAAACTCCAAGAACGAGAAAAGGAAGGATCAAAATTTAAAATACGACATAGATATTCTTCATCAATATCTACAAATTCACAAGAATCATATTGGTCAAAATAATCGCCAAAAGTAGGATAAGGTAGACCATATCCTTTATGTTCTTCCATGATTTTATCTAATTCTTTTAATTTCATAAAAGCCTCCTTTTCTTCTAAACTAATGATATCACATTCTAAAAGCATTCCTGTATGTGATTTCGTTTCTATCATTATTATGAGGGAAAGTAGGTTCAAATAATGTCGTCTATTGGTGCAAATGTAGGATGAAATAATTCACCATTTCGCTGTTTTTTTGAAGGATTCTCGATAATTATGGCTTTTTCTTGTTCCAGATATCCTTTTGAATAAATGTTCCATTGTCATTTCAAGCCCGTTTTTCC
>JAFUFH010000045.1 GCA_017470005.1 Bacilli bacterium
CCCATAGCCATAACTGTCTGTTTGAGGACAATGGTCTTGGCTTTATCAATGATGCGATAAAGGCTAATCAGGAAGACAAGGACTACATAAGAAAGATGGGACCTTTGAACAATCTTTGTGCCTATCTTCGCTTTGAATATACGAAACACAAACGAATCAAGACAGAAAAACTGGAGTATTACATCGATTTCTTCATGTATAGGTATTTCCATGTAAGGAAAAACGGGCTTGAAATGACAATGGAACATTTATTCAAAAGGATATCTGGAACCAAAAAAAGCCATAAATACCGAGAATCCTTCAAAAAAACAGCAAAATGGTGAATTATTCCATCCTACATTTGCACCAATAGACGACAATTTTCACACATTTAAACACAATTGTAAAGAAGTGTAACCTATTCCTCTTTTGTATGACATAAAAATGGCCACCTGATAAGAAAGCGAAAGATCATTCACTTCCTTACTAGATGGCCATCATAAAGAGCATTAGATTCTAGCAGTAGTAAGAGAAGAATAGGAGGCGGTAAGAAGCATTTCTTCTTCCACGTGGCTTTCATAGCTCTCTTCTAAATTCTTGAGCATTAAAGCACGGTAGGCTTCTTGGATAGAGATATGGTGTTCTTGAGCATAGACTTTGACTTCGTTTTCATTCATTTTAATTAAGACGTTCATATTCTTTACCTCTCTTTTCTATATTTTCTTAGGCAGCTTTTCTCATCGCAGGGAAGAGGATGGTATCTTCATTGGCATATTCATTCAAGATGACATTGTATTCTTTCTCTAATTTGTTCACCATGATCAAACGATAAGCTTCAGAGATAGATACGCCATGACTTCTGGCATATTTGCGAGCCAGGATTTCCTCTTCGTTAGAAATTTCAATTGTAACGATCATAGGATTACCTCATTTCTTCAGGGAAGGAGAATCCTAAGCTGAGGTCCTGACTCCTCAGCCTAGGAGTGGCTAAAATAGCCGAATGGTTTCTTGTAGAGGTATAAAAACAGATTTCCTGTTTCTATCGTCTATTTCTCCCCTTGTCTCAATCTAGTTTCCGCCTCATCTTCTAAGAGATTGATTTGGACATTGTAATTATCGATTTTGGCAGAGAGAGTCGCATTTTCATTGGTGTAGTGGAGCAAAGCCACACTGGCAAGAGCAGAACAACAAAGAGTGAAAGCAGAGAGTAAGATGCATGCTCTTTTCAGACGATGGCTAGGTTTCTTGACGTGATTGTGTCTGGTCTTGTCTTTCATGGCCCTAATTCCTTTCCAGAGCGCGAAGAATGGAAGGTTTTGCCCTGTGGTTTTCTTCGATCTCTTGTTGTGTCGGTAACAAAGGTTTCTTTGTTAACAACGTGTAATCTTCAACATCTTTTGTTTTGTATTTGTCCTTGTGTGCACTGCTTGTGACACTCTTGAACAAATCTTTGACGATCTTATCTTCTTCACTGTTGAAGGTGATGATGACAAGTCGACCTTTGCTGTTTAAGAAAGAGATGGCTTCTTGTAATCCTTTTTTGAGTTGAGCGATCTCCCCATTGACTTCATAACGAAGGCCTAGGAAGAATTGTTTGGCAGGATGTCCTTCTTTCTTTAAGGTTTGATAAGAGACATTCTCCTTGATGAGGTCAACTAACTCAAAGGTGGTAGAGATTTCTTTTTCTTGACGAACAGTAAGGATTTTTTCAACGACGTGGTAGTAATCTTTGCATTCCCCTAAGTCGCGGAAGACTCGGATGAGTTCCTCTTTGGAATAGGTGTTGATGATCTCTTTGGCGGTTAAGCTATCCTGTTGATTCATTCTCATATCGAGAGGGGCATCAAAGCGGTAGGAAAATCCGCGTTTAGGATCATCGAATTGGGGAGAAGAAACTCCGATATCCATCAACAAGAAGTCAACGCCGTTGACACCTTGTTTTTTTAACTTTGGGATCGCATCAGAGAAAGTGGAGTGAAGATAGTTCAGTGAAATATTCTTTTCATAGACTTCTAAGCGTTTCTTAGAATAAGAGAGAGCTTCACAATCTCTATCTACACCATAGAAGGTGGAACCAATACTTAGCTTTTCTAGGATAGCGCTGGCGTGACCAGCTCTTCCTAAGGTCATATCTAAGTAAGTGATTTTTTTCTTCTTAGGTAAGAAAGAGAGAACTTCAGCTAGCATGACTGGCTGATGGAAGGAGTATTCTTGGCTCATTTGATCAAGCTCTTTGCGTCAGAAGAATAATTGGCTTCTCCTTCCGCAATATTCTTTGCGAATGCTTCACTGTCCCAGATTTCCAGATGGTCGTACATACCGACAACCACTACCTTCTTCTCTGCTTTGGTCTTGTTCACCAACAGTTTGGGAAGCAGGATACGATTATGGGAATCGATCTGGAGCGGGTAAGAATTGGAGAGAAAAGTACGCTGTACTCTTCTAGCAATATCGTCGAATTCGGAGAGTTGAAGAATTTTGTCGACGTATTTCTTATAGCTTTCTTCTGTATAGATCAAAATGCACTTGTCCAAGCCTAAAGTTGCGTAGCAATTGCCACTGCCAAACTCATTGCGGAAGAGAGAGGGGAGAGTGAGTCTGCCTTTATCATCGATGACGAGGTCTTTTTGTCCATAAAGCATAAGCGTACTTTGTCACTTTCGTGAATAGTTTATTCCATTTTCTCCCACTTGGCAACACTTTTTACCACAATTCACTCTTTTTGACCCATTAGAGTCTAAAGTTTCCCCACTTAGAGACTTTCTCAACCCCCGTATTTATCGAAAGTTTTCTCTTTTTACCCCCTTGGGGAAATGGTGGGGAGAAAGTGGGAGAAGTTTCTACTCTCACCCCCAAAACATAAAAAATAACTTAAAAAAACATCAAAAAATGAGGTGAGAAGAACTCACCTCGATAGTTTGTGGGAAATGGTGGGACTAATCAAAGTCTTCTTCGTCTAAGGCAGAGAAAGCATTCTTAGAAGCTTTTCTCCTGTTGTATTCATCCTCACTCATCAAGACATAGTCATCGGTGACCACCGTCTCTAATGGGACGAGAGAATAATTCTGGGGAATGGCATCAAAAAGAAGCGCCAAACAAGATCCTCTTAGATCATAGATACCATCTTCGTCAGGAAGGATATCATTGCTCTCTTCATCGTTAGGAGCGATGATGACTTCCACATCATCGTCAACGCTGTAGTCAATCTTTGTGTGGTCATGGGCATCACTTAAAGAGATATCCCCCTCACAAGAGAGAACTAACGACATCATTCCATTGGCATTTAGACCATCGACATAGAAGGTCAAATCGCCTAAAGAGAGGAGATTGGGAAAGAAAGCTTTCTCTCTCTCATTGAGATTCATAACGAAAGAGAAGGAGAAGGAAGACTGATTTTGATACTCCTTTAAATCAAAGGGAATACGATCATCATCCTTCATCTTATTCACCTCTTAATGTCAATCCAAAAGTGGCTTTGATAGAAGAGACAATCGCTTGCATGGAAGCGTTGATTTCGGCATCGGTTAAGGTGCCATCTTCTTTACCTAATAATAAGGAGAGACCCAAATAGTGAGAATCAGAATCCTTATCATAATAGTCATCGAAGTAATCCACGCTCTTAACAAAGGTGTTCTTGACTCTCAAGATCTCTTTCTTGAGCATCTCATAAGTGACTTTCTCATTCATGCGGAAGGAAAGATTTCTTCTGACGGTGGGGAAGGAAGCGTAAGAGGTGAATTTGGTCTTCAATCCTTTCAAGGAGAAAAGGAATCCTAAATCCACTTCAGCTAAGAAGATCTTATCTTTGCTGATATTGGGATGTAACTGACCAAAAGTAGCCACTAAATCTTTGCCCATGAAGACATCGGCACTCGCTCCCGGATGGAAAGCAGGATTCTTAGAATAAGAGAGACGATAACGAGTCGAAGCGATACCTAAACGGTTGAAGATGGCTTCGATGAGACCCTTCATATCAAAGAAATCATATGGGCGAGATTCAAACATCTCGGTCAAAGGACGATTTCCTCTCAAACCGATGGAGAGATATTTGTGATTTCCTTTGGGCGTGTGAACATCGCTGACTTCAAAGAGAGCGAGGTTCTCGTGTTGACGAGAGACATTGTATTCTATAGTCGCAAGCATGGAAGGAAGAAGGTCACTTCGGATCACCTCATGGTCTTTGGTCATGGGGTTAACCAGCTTATAGGAAGGCTCAGAGGAGAAGACACGGATAGAAGCATCTTCTTTTTCAGAGATCAGAGTGAAGGACAAGATTTCATCCAATCCTCTATCGACAAGGAGAGAACGAATCTCTCTTTGTAATTTCTGGGCGTTGGTCAAACTTCCGTGAGTGATGGGATAGTTGACAAGAGTGGGTTGAATCTTAGAAGCGGGATAGAAACGGAAGACTTCTTCATCGATATCGCACTGCTCTTTCAAGTCGACTCTATCTTTGGGAGGATAAAGCATATCCCCTTTCTTTTCCACGCGATATGCCTTTAAGACGGCATCGATTTCTTCTTTGGTATAAGAGCTACCCAGTCTTGCATTCAAAGCGTCATAAGAGAAAGCAAAAGGTTTGTTCTCTTTTTCGGAGACATCATAAGAAGCATAAGCGACCACTTCATAAGATTTAAAGAAAAGAGGTAACAAAGAGAGAGTGATAGCGACAGCTTCGGAGATCATCTTAGGATTTCTTCCCTTGGCAAAGAGATTGGAAGAGAAGGAAGTCAAACCCAAACGAGCGGAAGTGTGACGGATATTGGCGTGATAGAAGCTAGCCGCTTCAATGACAATATTCTTCGTACTGTCCGTAACTGCCGCATTCTCTAAAGCCATGATACCCGCTAAGCAGAGAGGCTCTTTCTCATTGCAGACAACCAAATCGCCTTTGATGAGAGAAATCTCTTTTCCGTCAAAGCATTTCACAACACCTTCAAAGTCATCGCGGATGATATATTGGTCAGAAGGATTCTTATCGGCATCATACATATTCAAAGGTTGACCAGAGAGAAGCATGGAATAGTTTCCTAAATCCACGATGGGAGAAAGGGAACGGATGCCGTTAGCTTGTAAGGTTCTGACAATATCTTCGGGAGTCTTATCCACAGGAACAGCGTTGATGATCTTAATCGCATCAAAACGGTTGCACTTATCAGTGGCGCTAGAAGGATAAATATTCTTAGAATACGTATCCTTTAAGACCGGGATCTCTTTCATCGGGAGAGAGAAGAGAGCGGAGATCTCTCTTGCCATACCCACATAGGAGAAACAATCCGGACGGTTAGGTAAGACATTGATATCTAAGATGGTGTCATCTAAGCCCAAATATCCTAAGACATTGTGCTCGCCAACGGGGGCATCAGAGGGTAATTCTTCAATGCCGTTGACTTGCTTTTCATCCAACAGGGCTTTATCGACACCCAGTTCGACCAAAGAGCAGCACATACCATCGCTCATCTGACCTCTAATCATGCCAGGTTTGATGGTCACGCCGATAGCGGGAAGTTCACATCCAGGTAAGGCTAAGATGACTTTTAAACCAATTCTAGCATTAGGAGCGCCGCAGACGATATTGCGGATTCCTTCTCCTGTATCGACGGTGAGTAAATGAAGGTGGTCGCTATCGGGATGATTTTCACAAGTTAAGATTTCTCCGATGACCAAATTAGAAGCGCTAGCTAAGTGCTCCACGCCTTCCACTTCAAAGCCGGAGAAGGTGAGACGTTCGATGAGAGCTTTCTCATCGATAGAACTTAAATCCACCAAAGTGGATAATCTTTTGTAGGAAAATAACATAAACGTTTACTCCTTTCTGAATTGATCGATGAAGTTGACATCGTTGGCATAGAAACGTTTGATGTCATCGATACCATATTTGAGCATGGCGACACGGTCGATACCGATACCAAAGGCAAATCCTTTGTATTTCTTATCGTCAAAGCCGTTCAAACGCAAGACGTTGGGGTTGACCATACCAGAACCTAAGATTTCAATCCAGCCGGTATGTTTGCATAAGGAGCAACCCTTGCCGTTGCATTCAAAGCAAGAGATATCTGCTTCGACAGAGGGTTCTGTGAAGGGGAAGAAAGAAGGACGGAAACGAACTTCTCTCTTATCGCCAAAGAGATGGCGTAAAAGGAGAGTCAACGTCTCTAAAAGGTTAGCAAAGGTAGCATCTTCAGAGATGACAAGACCTTCGATCTGACCGAATTGGTGAGAGTGAGTGGCATCGTTATCTCTTCTGTAGACCTTACCAGGGCAGATGACCTTGATGGGTCCTTGTCCTTTGGCGACAGCCATGACTCTAGCTTGAACACAAGAGGTGTGACTTCTAAGGATGGTGGTTTCATCGATGCTGAAAGAGTCTTGCATATCTCTAGCGGGATGGTCTTTGGGGATGTTCATCAATTCAAAATTGTTCTCATCGCTTTCCACATCCGGTCCTTCAGCCACATCATAGCCCAGGCCTAAGAAGAAATCGGTGACATCATCTACGATGGCATAGAAGGGGTGTTTGGAACCCAATTCTTTTTGATAGCCAGGGAGAGTGATATCCACTCTTTCTTTCTCTAAGCGGTGATTGAGAGCAATCTGTTTCAATTCTTCTTCTTTCTTTTGGAAGAAAGCATTCAACTTCGTTTTTAAATTGGTCAAAAGAATTCCAAAATCTTTCTTTTCTTCGTTGGGAACAGTTTTCATGGAAGCGAAGAAAGAAGTGAGGTTAGAATTCTTTCCTAAAAACTTTCCTTTGAAGAGATTGAGAGAATTTTCATCTTTGACATCGTCGACTTCTTTTTGGGCAAGAGCGATTTCTTCTTCGCTCTTTTTCTTGAATTCTTCTAGATTCATAGGCTCCTCCTATTCCGGTCTCTTCATGACGACAGCTTCCTCTTCTTCGTCATCGATCTCCCGGTTAAAAATATCTTTTTTGACAACTTTTTCTTCTTCGACAACCTCACTCTTCTCTTCCTGGACAGAGTCAACGACAGGAGTTGCCTTCTGTTTTCTCTTGTCGAGAAGATTTTTTAAGTAAGAAGGTAGCAAGCTCTCTTGCGCCTCTTCACTAGGTTGACTATTTTCTTCTTGTTGATTCTCTTCTTCTTGAGGTTCTTCCTCCATTCTAGTAGTAGTCGGGTTGTCCGGTTCAGAGAAGGGAAGCACTTCTTTATCAAAATCGGTTGCGATGATGGCCACTTGCATGGTATCGACAAAGTTGGGATCGGTTTGCACGCCGAAGATGATAGAGACATCACTCTCGCTCACCTGGCTCTCCTTGGTGATCATGGAGATGGCTTTATCGACTTCTCCAAGTTTGGTATCTTTTCCAATGGTGACATTGACAATCATAGATTTGCTTCCACGGATGGAGGCTTCCAGCAAAGGAGAATTGGTCGCATTCTTTGCGGCTTGTTCAGCCTTGTCTTTTCCTGAGCCAACACCAATACCAATCAAGGCAAGACCTTTCCCCGTCAAGGTAGCTTTCACATCGGCAAAGTCAAGGTTGATGAGTCCATGGACTAAGATGAGGTCGGTGACGGTTTTCACCGCACTGGCTAAAATCTCATCGCTCTTTTTAAAAGCATCCGTGAAGGAGAGAGAAGCGGCATTTTGCATCAATTTGTCGTTGGAGACAACAATGATCGCATCCACGTTTTCTTTGAGTCTTTTCACACCTTCTAAGGAATTGATCTTTCTCGTTCTTCCTTCAAAATTGAAAGGACGAGTGACGATGGCAAGAACTAGAGCACCGTTTTCTCTCGCGCATTTTGCAACGATTGGGGCAGCACCTGTACCCGTACCTCCGCCTTCTCCGCAAGCGATAAAGACCATATCGGAGCCTTTTACCACCGCAGAGATGTCATTGTAAGAATCTAGGGCGGCATCTCTACCTTTTTCTGGCATACCACCGGCTCCTAATCCTTTGGTGACATTTCTTCCTAAGATGAGCTTGTTCTCACAAGGAGAAGCAGCCAAAGCTTGGGAATCGGTATTGAAGACCCAATAATCGACTTGGTCTTCTTTATCATGGATCATGCCATTGACCGCATTCGATCCACCGCCGCCAACACCGATGACACGGATTTTGGCATTGGTATATAAATAATCATCATCTAGACGATATTCTTCATTTTCCATAGCGTTCTTCCTTTCTATCCACGGGAGATAGCCGCAGATCTACGATTAGAGATATCTCGATTCTCTTCTAGAGAAGAGTTGAGGTCTTTTTGATAGACATAATCGGAGATGAGAATCGCTCCTAAGTGAGAAGCGAATTGAATGTTCTCACACCCGATGACTTTTCCATTGATGATCAAGACGGAGTGATCACACAATTCTCCTACGAGATGGTCAAGTCCTTCCATCTTGCTTCCTTGTCCGTAGAAGATGATAGAATCACTATCTCTATCGGAAGCCTTAAGAGTCTCCATTTTCAATTCTTCTAATAAAGGTTTTAGTCCATCTTTGAAAGCTTGAGATAATTCTTTTAAAGAGATTCCCTCATCGGTAACAAATTCAAATCCTGCATCTTCTCTAAGCCCAAATAGACGCATCAATTCTAACGCTCTTTCTGTTTTGAGATGGAAGCGATTTTCCGCTTCAATTAGAGCAATATCATAACCGAAGGGGAGGATTTTAGAAGCCAAAAGATGATCGTTATCCACATAAGAGACATAGGTGTAATTCTTCTCGATTTGGATGGAGAAATAGTTGTGAGGGAGGTGAGGATTTTTAAAATATCCACCGGCGGCAAAAGTAGAGACAAGAGTCATGTGGCTAGGATGATCGAGAACGGCTTGATAGATCTCTTTAAAGTGAGTGTAGGCAGAAGTGGAGATAAAATGAACATGGAAGGTGACAGAGAAAGTATCGGCACTCATTCCTAAAGGAAGCTCATAATTATTTCCTCTATCCGTACCAAAGAGGATAGGATCATCATAGACAAGAGTGTGAATCTTATCTTTTCCTTTGAAACGTTTGTTGACCGCAGAGCGAGAATAATTAAAATCTTGAATCGTGATTCCGCCATCGACACCTTCGTTGCGATTGATTTCTTCTTTTACGATGTAATCATCGGGTGGAAGAAGAACAATGATGGCGCCAAGTGTGGGAGTGACAAGACTTCTTTTGGCTTTATTGACCAAATTATTTAAACTGGCGATCGCTTTATCCTTATTGGGAAGGAAATTCTCATCAAAAGGAAGTTCTTCTCCCTCGGCACTGTAAAGAACATGAATTTTCTTTTGATGGCAATACCCTACCAAGAGACGGATACGGTCTGGTAGAAATTCAATCGTTGTGATTCTTTTTTCCATAATTCACCTCTAATCCTTCTGAATGCGGATGGTCTTCACTCCATTGACACTCGTGATCATGAAGCGGAAACAATACGCAACTCTTTCTTCCTCTTCATCCTCGAAGCGGAAGGTTTTCTTCTCTAAGGTTTCTTTTTTGACAAAATGAGAGAGAGAATTGAAAACACTCTTAGGGAAGAAATCATCATTGGGAGTAAAATAAGTGCTCAATTCATCGCTGAGAAGATTGGAAATCAAATAATCGTTTTCTCCGTCAGATAAAAGAACACGAGCCACATTGTCCCATCTGGCATCCTCATTCTTGTTGACAAATTCAAAATGTTTGATGTGAATTAACGAAGAGAAGGGAATGCGAGAGACAATGGAGAGAGCGTTAGTTTTCACATCTTGGAAAGAAAGATTCTTGGGAAGATGAAGGATAGGAAGAGAATCTTCGCACTCTTGTTTGGCTAACAGAGAAATCTCTTGTTTTCTCTCTTGGGAGAGAGTGGTCTCTCCTAAAGCAAGATTGTAATCTTTTAAGGAGATGCCAGAGACAAAATATTTTTCATCTTTGTACTGAGCCAAAGGATGGTCTTCTTTCACTTGGATATCCAAAGTGAACCCATTAGAGATAAAAGAGCATTCTCGAATCAATCCTTTGGAAGCGGATAAGACTTTCTCCTCGCTTCTTTTGCAATCTAAAAAGGCGTTAGGATGATAACCTTCATTCTCAGAAAAATATAAGAGATCTTTCAAAGAGAAATTAACTAGCCCATTCACTTTGGCATTTGAGGTTTGAAAGCAAGGGAGAGTGAAAAAGAGAGCTCCGACCACCAAAAGGCAAATCAAAAGGAAGGAGAGAATGATTTTTTTGATTCTTCTCCATTTGCTACGGAAGGACATCGCGTTCTGCGTAGCGGTGAAAGAGGTGGTGGTGTTATCGTTGTTGTGATTTTCTAGCACAATAAAAAGGGCTCCCGACTATGTTAATATTTTAGCCCAAAAAGCCCTGAGTTTAAAGAATATTTATAAATTCTTTAAAAGACACATCGAGATAGAAATCCATAATAGGGAAATTGAAGCAAATAATTCTTTCCCGCTTGAAAACACTCACTCTCCAAGGCATAGATCGCATCGTGGAAATAAAGATAGATCTGCTTGCAGGTATGACAATAAATCACAAAGGAATACCAATCTTTTTTTAACGTGGGGAAGAAGGTGTTGATGCGGTAGATGAAACAAGTGCAGCTCGGGGATAAAGCGGTATTGACGATGGTGATAGTAGATATGGAGGTGAGGTATTCTAAGTGGGATGTGGATTTGGCTAAATCTTGATGAAATCTCTGTTGGATTTGGTAAAGATTAGGAATCATAAAAGTAACCTCATGCAAGATGAGAATAAACCCTTTCCTTTAAAATGAAAAGAAAAAACAGGTCGATGTTAACAACCTGTTAATCTAAATATGACTGATAGCTCTCTGCGACCAAAGAATAGGTCACTTTTCCCATGAAGATTTCTTTCTTAAAAGTGCCGTCAAAGACAAAATAAGAATAGCGTTCTTCTTCAAAGTCTTTGCTCATGCCAAAGTAAACTAATTTGGATTTCTTATCTTTGGAATATGCGAATACCGCGGTCTTATTCTTAGAAAAAACCAAATCTTCTTTGGCGATACTTAGGGAAAACTTCGGTTCCGGGAAACCTTCACCAAAGGGGAAGAAGGATTCATAGATGGCAAAGTTTTCTTCGTTTAAATCCTCTAAGTTGATGACTATAGAATCATCTTCAACTTTTCCTAAATCCAAAGCTTGTTTTTCGCATTCTTGTAAAAACAATGTGGCAAATTGAATATAAAATGTCTTTTTGATGGTCACACCAGCCGCTTGCGGATGTCCGCCAAAACGAACCAATTTCGTGCGATTCTGATTTAAGAATTCATCCACTCTATAAGAGGAAGGGGCACGGATAGAACCCACAAGTTCATCTTCCTCACTTGAGGAAGGAGCAAAGATAGCAACAGGTCCATTGACTTTCTTCATCTCACGATTAGCAAGAAGTCCAGCGATACCAGAATAATCCTCCACTAGCGCTACTTCTCCGTGGGTGGTAGAGAAAGTAAATCCAGGCTTGAAGGTGAGTTCTTTGACTAGTCTTTTCTTTTCTTCATTGGCGCTTAGTATCTCTTGAGAGAGCTTTTGAATGCGTTCCAACTTATCTTTCTCAATCAAAAAACGGCAAGCGTTATTTGTGGAGATAGAATCTTTCTTAATTCTTCCAACGGCATTGAGAGAGGAGATGATATCAAATTGAATATTGCTGTAGTCAATATTCTTCACATCGGTCAACGCAGCAAAGTTTTTATACCCGTATTTTTGAATGCTCTCTTTGGCTAATTTGGCAAAATTGAGATTGTTCCCAACTAGGGGCATAACATCGGAAAAGACCGCGATACCGGCAAGGGTAGCAAAGTAAGGATCATCTCTTTTTAATAGATAAGAGACCACAAAATAAGCTAGGCTTGCTGCAGAGCAATTATAGGTGATGAATTTGGATAATTCTTGATGGAAGATATAAGGAGTAGAAGGAAGCTCATTTAAGGCTTCGTGGTGGTCAATCACAATGACTTCCATCCCTAAGCTTTTGGCTAGTTCAATCTCTTTACCAGCGGAGATTCCATTGTCGACACAGATGATGACTTGATACCCTTTCTGAGCAAACTGTCTCACACGGCTTTCGTGGAGTCCATACCCTTCTACATAACGAGAAGGAATGAAGAAGCCAGGATTCAATCCTAGCTCATCTAAGGCCATCTTCATAATCGCGGTAGAAGTTAACCCATCCACATCATAATCGCCGTATATGACCACTTTCTCCCCCTCTTTGACCGCCTTTTGAATACGAGATACCACATTCAAAAAAGAAGGGCACTCAAAAGGCTTTTCTAGGGATAGAAAAGACCCTGGTAGCTTTCGCTTACCAAGGTCATTTAAAGTCAGATGATAATGTTCAAGTAATTGTGAGAGAAAAGACATATTAGTCCTTATTACGGAAATCGTTCATACCGACAATGATGGTTTCATGAGGTCCATCATCGACATAGACGATGCCATCGGCGTTACCTTCGGCGATGATCTTTTCTTTCTCTGCTTCTTTTTCTGCTTTCTTCTTTTCGTTCTTCTTCTTTAACCATTCATTGGCTTTGGCAAAGGAGATATGAGTGGCAAGGAAGTGATAGAAAGGAATAGAGAAGAAGTAGAGGAAGACAAAGTCAAGAGCAGCAAAGGCCATCGTAGCGATACCTAAGCCGACAAGAGCGGGATTGATGAAGCACATCGTCAGTCCGAAGACTAAGGTGATGACAAGAACAGGAAGAACCATGTAGAGAGCTCTCTTACCGTTTTCGCTAGCGATAGTGGCTCTTTCTTCTTCTGTAGCAGTGTTGCGGATTCCGCGTTCACGCAAGACTTCTTTATTACGAGCTAAGACAGGAACGATGAGGAGATTTAAGATGGTCACAGCGATGAGTACAGCAAAGCCAGTGTAGGAGGTGTAAGGGATTCTAAGCAAGGCAAGAAGCCCTAGATAGAGAGCGGTTGCTCCAGTACCGGTTGCTAAGCCAGCAAGAGAGACATTCAAGCCGTTTCTTAAGAGGATGTAGACGAAGGCGAAGGCGGAGATTAAGAAGGCAACTAAGATGAGGTAATTGCTGGTGTGAGCGACATTGGTAGGAGTGACCACATAAGAGTTAACCACCAAGGAATCATCGATGAAGTAAGAATCAGCGGAGGGGTTGATGGGAGTAGGAGTAGAGGAGATTTCGATGTTCTCATCGTTGCTCATATAGCTTTCGATGACTTGGATGAGTGTGTTGTCAGAAGAGACTTTGCTCTTGACATCATTCAAGTCACGATTGACTTTGACAGAGAAGTAATGGATGAAATAAGTATTATCTTCTTCATCCTTCTTTTCGACGATGTTGACGGCAGCCGTTTCACTGAAGTAAGTGAATTCGTTATCGCCCAGAGCGTTGTTATTTTTAGAATCAGCATAAGCTGTGTAAGCACCGCTATCTTCACCGATTCCTTCAAGGTATAACAAGTAGTTAGAGGAGAGAGCTAAAGGTTCATAGGATTGAGAACGTTCTTCGAAAGTGATGTTGAGTCGATACGTGTTAGCAAAATCACCACTGTTGTTGAAGAAAGAACGATTGTTGCCAGAGAGGAGATAGCTCACAGGCATGGAGATGCCAAAGACTAAAGCGCAGGCGGCAGGGATGATCCAAGTGAGCTTCTTAGAGAAGTGTTTCTTATCGGCGGAAGCGAATTGGATATTCTTTTCTTCTTTCTTTGTCACCTTGCGGAAGGAGAAGTAAGGGAGGTCAGGTTTATTGGTATCTTTGATGAGCCAGTACATCATCCACTTGTTGATGTAGTTGGTGAGCAAGAAGGTGAAGATGGTACCAATCATGATAACACCGAAGAAGGTTCTAAAGGAACCGGTAGCGACAAGGAAGGAGAAGATGGAAGTGATCAAAGTGATAGCGGAGACATCGACCGTGGTCAAGAAGGATTTGTGATAGCCTTCTTTGTTGGCCTTTTCGATATCTCTACCGTTCCTTAGCTCTGCTTTGACTCTTTCAAAGTAATTGACAGAGATGATGACAGAGAGAGCAAGGATGGCAGCTAAACCGCACAAAGCGGCGATAGAGAATTCAAATCCTAAGATGGAGAAGAGGAAGAAGGAGATTAAGACAGAGCCTAACATGGTCACAGAGGAAGTGACACCAGCCATGCCATAAACGCCAATCATGATGGCGCAGATGACGACTAAGAAGATGCCAAAGATGATGTAGGTGAGGTTGATGGCATTTCTACCAAAGGTAGCGGTGGCTCTATTTTGATAAAGGAATTCGATATCGAATCCATAATCTTCACAATTGAGCATGCTGACAAAGGCGCGAGCGGTGGAAGTGGTGAAGGCGTTGCCTTCTAAGTCAGATGGGATGGTGATCATCAAGTTTTCCGCGTTGAAATTGTTGAGATCTAATTTGGCGATCACTTTATCTTTGACCGCCTGTTGAACGATGGTTTCATTGGTTCCGTAGGCTTTATCGTAAGTATCTTCTAATGTTTTGTTCATCCACAAGTAGGCTTCTGTGGCAGGAGCTTCTTCGCCTTCTTCTGTCTCAGCAGCTTTGTTTTGGTTGGTTTCTTCGGCTTTGGATTTCAGTTTATCGAAAGCTTCGCTAGATTTCACTTTCAAAGCGGGAAGAGGAGTGGTTCCGTTGTAGAGAAGGGTAGCACAATCTCCGTCAGTGACGAAGAATTCGTTGGCTTCTTCATAGACAACATAGGTGTCACCTGCAGTAGCAATGGCTAAAGATCCGGTGTAATTGAGGATCATTTTGACATTGTTTAATTCGGTTTCAGAAAGAGGAGAGATAGAGACTCTCAATTCATAACCCGTATAGGTAGCATCCTCTTCATGGGATTTTCTACCTTGGACGATAGAAACATCCGCATTTCTAACACCGGCGGCGTCAAGTCTCTTCATGACTTTGCTTTCGATATCGGTGCTGTCTAAAGTGATGGCACCTTTTGCTTCCATTTCTTTGATGACCTCATCGGGATAATTCGATGGAGAGCGGTCCGTCAAAGAGTAGACAAGCTCGGTTCCTGTGCCATATTCCATGGCGTCATTTTTGGTTTCTAAGACGGCCTGAGTGTTGAATGCTAAAGCAGCAATCATGGTGACCATCATAATGATATAAGCGAAGAAGCGACGCATTATGCAATCCTCCTAAAAAACATTGATACACACGTACTTTATATAAAATACCAAATGAGAAGGCATTTTTCAAGAAATATATATTATATATATATTTATTCCTCTTCCTAGGGCTCTAAATTGTCGGGAAGAGGGATTCCTAAGTGGTAATACGCCTTCTTTGTGGCGACTCTACCCTTAGGCGTTCTGTTGATCAAACCCACCTGAACAAGATAGGGTTCATAGACATCGGAAACGTTATCGACACTCTCACCGATAGCACTAGCAAGAGCGTTCAAACCTACCGCTTTTCCGTTGTAGCGATAGATGAGACATTCTAAAATCTTTCTATCGGTTTCATCCAATCCTAAATCGTCGATATTCAAGAAGGAGAGAGCGGCTTCACAAGATTCCTTGTCGATGACTTCTTTTCCTTGATAGGTGGCGTAATCTCTCACTCTTCTAAAGAGTCGATTGGCAATTCTTGGAGTTCCTCTACCTCTTAAAGCCACCTGATAAGCGGCATCAAAGGTGATGGGGTAATGAAGCGCTTGAGAGGTGCGAAGGATGATTTGAAGAAGCTCTTCGGGAGAATAATAGCGAAGTTGTAACACGATACCAAAACGGTCACGAAGCGGAGCGGAAAGACTTCCCGCATCCGTTGTTGCTCCTACCAAAGTGAAAGGAACAAGAGGAATGTTTAAGGTTCTTGCATCCGCACCTTTTCCCACGATGATAGAAAGGGCGAAATCTTCCATCGCAGAGTAGAGGACTTCTTGCACGGTGATAGGCATTCTATGGATCTCATCGATAAAGAGAACATCCCCAGGTTGAAGAGAGGACAAAATCGCAGCTAAATCCCCGGTTCTCACCAAAGAAGAACCGTTAGTGATCTTGATAGAGGACTCTAGTTCATTGGCAATACAAGAAGCAAGAGTGGTCTTTCCTAAGCCAGGTGGGCCAAAGAAAAGGACGTGGTCAAGAGATTCTTCTCTCTTCTTGGCCGCAAGAATAGAAATGTTTAATTCTTTCTTGATATCTTCTTGTCCGATGTAATCTTGAAGTCTTTTCGGGCGGAGAGAAATGTCGACTTCATCGATATTTTCTCTGATTTCCTTCGCGACAAGACCGAGTGAGGATTGGTTCATATTATTTTCCTAATAAGATGAGGGCACGCTTTAAATATTCGTCGGCAGTCAAATCTTTGTCGTGGATTTGAAGGAGGACATCTTTGATCTCTTTCTCTTTGAAGCCATACATCTTCAAAGCTTCCTTAGCGGTTTCCATATTGGCATTTAAGGAGAGAGAATCTTTGGTGTCAAACATGACTAATTTGTTCTTCAAATCTAATATGATTTGAGAGGCATTCTTTTTTCCAATGCCAGGAAGTCTCATCAAGAATCCCTCATCGGAAGAAGAGATCGCACTGCTGAGACGATCTACGGTAGTAGAAGCCATAGCAGAGAGCGCGGTCTTTGGTCCGATTCCTTTGACACTGGTTAAGGCCATATAGAGATTTTTCTCTTCTAAGGTCTTAAAGCCGACAAAGTATTGTTCATTTTCGGTGTGAACATAACTGACAAAGACAAATAAGATTTCTCCAATAGGAAATTCATCTTGGTGAGAAACCAAGACATCATAGCCAACTCCACCACATTCGATGACGATAGAGTCCGCTGTGTGGAACGTGATCATACCATGCAAATAATAATACATGTTCCCTCCTCTATTATTGTCCACTTTTTTTGCTTATTGAGCAAAGATAAATAACAAATTATTCATAATAATCGAATTCAAAGTCATCCAGAAGCACCGTATCACCATTTTTGGCACCCGCTTCTTTCAACTTTTCATCGATTCCGATGCGATCTAAATAAGCCAAAAGTCTATCCACACCTTCATCGGTCTTCAAGTTGATGAGTTTCTTGGTTCTGACAACTCTTTCACCGATGATTTCGAAATAGCCTTCTTCTCTTCTGACGACTTGATAAGAAGGAGTCTTACCATTGTCACTATTTCTGACAGTATACACTCTTTCTTCTCCGCCTTCTTCTTTGAGAAGTTTCTTTTCTTCCTCTTTGCTCTTTTTGACCAGAGTATAGAGTCTCTTATTCAAAGTGATGAGACCTTTCTTCTCTTTGGCGGAGATGAAATAAACCTCATAATCATTTTCTAATTTTTCTTTCAAAGCAAGCATCTTCTCTTTGCTTCCTTTGATATCGGATTTGTTGATAGCAACAATCATCTTTCTCTTAGCAAGTTCGGGACGATATTGGAACAATTCTTTGTTGATGGCTAAGAAATCTTGATAAGGATCTTCGCTTCTTTGAATATCGATGATGTGAAGTAAAACTCGGCATCTTTCGATGTGACGCAAGAAGGTGAATCCTAAGCCTTTTCCCTCGCTCGCTCCATCGATAAGCCCAGGTAAATCGGCGATGACAAAGGAGTGATCCGGGTCGATAAAGCAGACCCCTAATTGCGGTTCAAGGGTAGTGAATTCATAATTGGCAATCTCGGCTTTGGCTCTAGTGACAGAGCTAAGATAAGTGGATTTTCCCACATTGGGATATCCCACCAATCCGACATCGGCCAATAATTTCAATTCCAAATAAAAGACTTTCTCTTCCCCAGGCATACCATTTTCAGCGATATTGGGAGTTCTGCGGTTAGGAGATTTAAACATGGCGTTTCCTCTTCCGCCTCTTCCTCCTTTGACCGCCAAATAAGTATCTCCGTGATGGATGAGGTCGGCAAGGACTCTTCCTTGCTCATCTTCCACAACGGTTCCGCAAGGGATGTGGAGATAGATATCTTTGGCATCTTTACCATATTGAAGCTTGGTCTTACCATTTTGGCCAGGTTCAGCCTTGAATGTCTTACCAAAACGGTAATTGGCTAACGTATCGATTCCATTATCAGCAACGAAAAAGATAGAGCCACCTTTTCCGCCGTTTCCGCCGTAAGGTCCGCCCTTTTCTACGCTCTTTTCTCTGCGATAAGCGATAGCACCATCGCCACCTTTTCCAGAGACCAAGGTGATTTTTACTTTATCATGCATGAGATACCTCCTAAGAGAAAAGAAAGGCTTCGGGATTGCCGAAGCCTTATTTTACCTGATTACTTGCTGACGACTTCAGGCTTGGTGGCATAGACAGAAACTTTCTGTCTCTTGCGATCAAGTCTTTCGTACTTGACATAACCGTCAATCAATGCGAAGAGAGAATCATCACCAGCTCTCTTGACATTGTTGCCAGCGTGGATTTTGGTTCCTCTTTGACGGTAGATGATGCTGCCGGCAGTGCAGAACTGACCATCGAAGAGCTTAGCACCCAATCTCTGAGCGTTAGAATCACGTCCGTTCTTTGTGGAAGTGACACCCTTGTGGGACGCAAAGAGCTGAATATCAAGAACTAAATTCAGTTTCATAGTTTACCTTCCTTCTTGGAAACCTTAATTTGCACATGCTCCGGATACGATTTTGCGATCGTCTGAAGCTGTGCGATGAGCGTTTCCATTACAATCTCATCATGTTGACTACTTACCTGCTTACATTCGACCTTGCTGTCGCCAGATTTTAAATCAAGCGAATAATTTTCAGCGCTGGTCAGGGCATTGAGAGCACCGATTAGACAAGAAGAAACTCCTGCGCAATAGATGTCTTCACCCTTTTCTTCTCCTCCGTGACCAAGAATAGACAAGGAGTAGAATTTGTCGTTAAGATAACGAATCTCGACTTGAATCATTACTTTAAGTTGATGGCTTCAACCTTTAAAGCAGTGTAAGGTTGTCTGTGACCACGATGGACTCTGAGATTGCTCTTGGCTTTGTAACGAATCACATGAATCTTCTTTTGACGGTCCTGTTTGACAATCGTCGCTTTGACAGTAGCACCTTCAACAAGGGGAGTTCCAACCAAGGTCTGCTTATCGCCTTCGACATAGAGAACTTGATCGAAAGTAACTTCGGTATCCTTTTCTCCATCGATCTTTTCGGTGTAGATAGTAGCACCGACTTCGGCCTTGACTTGTTTTCCGCCAGTTAAGATAATAGCGTACATGTTTTTGCCTCCTTTCATTTATGAATATAGTACTAAGTACTCGCATTAGTGGTACCAGGAATCTGGATTTATAACCATGTCATAGCGGTTGTAGGCTATTCGGAGGCCATACAACGTAGAAATTATAAACTAATACTATGTATTAATCAATAAAAATTTTCATTTTTTGAAACATTTTTTGAAATAA
This sequence comes from Bacilli bacterium, assembly GCA_017470005.1. Lineage (GTDB taxonomy): Bacteria > Bacillota_I > Bacilli_A > RFN20 > CAG-288 > Enterosoma. The sequence continues at coordinate 19,290 of JAFUFH010000045.1, forward strand.
AAAAAGGGGATCTGATAAGGCGTTTACAAGAAACAACCTTTCAGAATCTCCATGGTTTGTTAAAGGAAATATCTGAACGATATTCAGCCAAAAATTCCACTAAAAAAAGCGGCTGCAGCTATCTTCCCCATACGGGTATTGTCGCCGCCCAGGCGCTTAACTTCCGAGTTCGGCATGGGATCGGGTGTGTCCGCCGGGCAATCGCAGCCGCCGATAAGGCGGTTAGGCAAAGGG
>JAFUFH010000046.1 GCA_017470005.1 Bacilli bacterium
TTAGTCTTCGCCCTAGATTACTATTTAGCTTGAATTTAAACTTATGAATTGAACCGCCCATTGCCGAACGGCACGATGTGGTGGTGTGAGAGGGGATGAAGAATGAGTATGAAAATATTTATTCTTCTACTCTACTCGATTTCCGTAAAGTTAAGTATTTCATGGTATTGAGTGAGCCTTTTGTATATACTATTTCCTATATGAAAAAGAAGAAATGGATCATTCTTACTCTCACCGTTTCTATTCTTGTTGTCTTATATATTCCCGGTGGATATATTGCTTCTTTGATCGTGTTTCATGTTCTTTACGATAAGAGAATGTCTTCTCTTGATTCGAAAAACAATAAAGAATCTGATACCTATTGTTTAAGAGAAGATTATCCTTTCCCAGAAGAAGAGAAGATTCAAATTCTCTCTAATAAGAATGAACTTGTGATTCATCATTATGTAAGTGAAAATAAGAAAGGTGCCTTTTTAACTGCACATGGAATGTCTTCTTTTGCGGGAGGAAGAGAAAGCACTTACGAATATGAAATCTTTAAACTAGGATATGATATCTATGCTTTAGATCTCACTGCTTCTGGAGAAAGTGAAGGAGATTCCATTCAAGGATTAAGTCAAGGTATTCAAGATGTGAAATCTGCAATCGATGAAGTCTTAACGAGAGAAGATCATATCTATATGAGTGGATATTCATGGGGAGCCTATTCTCTTTTGTGTGCTTCCTCTTATAGCGATAAGATTAATGGAGTGATTTCCTTCTCTTCCTTTACGAGCGCAAGCGAGGAGATGAAATGGTCTGTCGAGAGTCATATCGGTCCAGTGGTCAATCTTTTTTCTTGGACGATGGAAAGCTGTGCTTACTTAAAATATGGACAAGATACTACTTTAAAAACTTATGAAGTAATGGATAAGTCGGAATGTAAATATCTTCTTTTCCAAGGAGATCAAGATAAGACAGTCGGAAATGGATACGCATCAACCTTATACCATTATTTACATCAGAAAAATGACCGTGTCACAACCGTTTTGTTTGAAGGAAAGAATCATAACAATGTCTTTTATTCTAAAGAAGCCATCGAATATGTCAACTCTTTAAAAAGCGATGAAGAAATCGATAGATATAAGGCTAGTGAAATCGATGAGAATATCGTAAAAGCGATACAAGATTTCTTAAAATAAAATGTAGTATTTCTATTACTATTTTGATTTAATATATAGGCTATGAATGAAATCGATGTAAAAAATTTATCCAAAGTTTATAACAAAGGCTTATCTAATGAAGTGCACGCTCTTAGCGATGTCTCCTTCCATTTGGAAGAAGGGAGCTTTTGTGTTATTTTAGGTGCCTCTGGTGCTGGTAAATCCACTCTCTTAAACATCTTAGGTGGCATGGATAATGCTAGTGAAGGTTCCTATATCATCAACGGCGAAGATATCGCCAAATATAATGAAGCACAATTGGCCAAATTTAGAAGAAGTGAAATCGGCTTTGTTTTCCAGTTCTATAATTTGATGCCCAATTTAACCGCACAAGAAAATGTTCAATTAGCCGCTTCTGTCGCTCTCGCTCCTTTAGATAGCGATGAAGTGATCAAACAGGTTGGATTGTCGGAGAGAATGAACAATTTCCCTACCCAGTTATCTGGTGGAGAACAACAGCGTGTCGCTATCGCTAGAGCGATTGTGAAAAACCCGACACTTCTTCTTTGTGATGAGCCTACTGGTGCCCTAGATTCCAAAACAGGTGCCTCCATTTTGAAATTACTTTATGATGTCTGTCAAAAATATCAAAAGACCGTCATCATTGTTACCCATAACTCTTCCATTGCCCAATGCGCATCTCGCTTGATTCGTATCAGCGATGGAAAGATTGTCCAAGATAGTGTCAACGAACACCCCATTCCTCCGGAGGAAATCATCTGGTGAAAAAAAGGTCTACCTTTGGCCTTTTATTGAAAGCACAGCTGAGAACCATCAGGCAGAACTGGGCACAATTTTTGGCAATCATCGCCATCGGCGCTATCGCCGTCACATTATTTGTAGGATTGCTTGCCAATGCCGACGATTTTGAATTGCAAGTAAACACCTCTTATCAGAGAGGAAATCTTTCCGATATGTGGGTGACTACCAGAATGTACGACCTCAACAATGATGATAAAGATGCTATAGAAAAAATCGTTGGAGATCAAGGAAAGGTCGAAGGAAGATTGTATCTTCCCGCTAAGATTGGTCACAATTCTGTTTATCTCACCGTTCTCTCCGATGACATGAGTATTTCCACCCCTTATGATGTGAAATATAAAAGTGATAAGCACAGCGATGATTATTTCCTATATCTTGATAAAGAGATGATGGCTCCTTTAGATAAGAAAGTAGAAGGACTTTATTCTTTAGATGAAGAAATCAATATCTCTATCTCTCTAGAAAGTTTTGATTTATCTAGCTATCAAGGATATTTAGACCTCTTTGTCAAAGAAGGAAAAACCAATGTTTTTAAAGCGGATGATTTAAATCTAAAAGGGACAGTCACTTCCTTTATGTCACACCCAGAAAACATCACAAAATCCTCCTTTAATAGCGCCGTGGTCATGATGTCCTATCGCATGTTAAGAGAGAATATCACCGCCTTGATTCGCGAGAATTTCACCGAAGATGGTATCAACTTATTTAAGAATTTGATCAATTCTTATATCGCAGATACCAAAGCGTCATTCACTGGGGATGATGTCATGTATTCCAATCACTTATATATCCCCAATCAATTCCTCATCAAATTGAATGACACAAAAAACATCGATCAAATCTCTAAGCAGATTGAAGATTATTACGCCTCAAAAGAGAACAGCAATCTCATTCTTGTCACACAAAGAAAAGAGATGCCCTTCTATATCACTTTAAATAATGATGTCACTCAAGCAAGACAATTCACCTTCATCTTTCCCTTTGTCTTCTTCATGGTAGCGATTCTTGTCATTCTTACTACGATATCTCAAATGGTGCTAAAAGAGAGAACACAAATCGGTACGTTGAAAGCCATCGGTTTACATAAGAAACAGATTTATTTTAACTATATCTCTCTCACCATGATCTTAGTCGGAATCGGTATCATCATCGGATTGATTGTCGGTCCTATCCTTGTACCGAATATCTTAGGAAACAAATATCAAATACTTTATTCTCTCCCACCAAGAATTCTTACCTTCCCTATTGTACCAGCCCTGTTGACAATCCTTGTCTTTGAAGGATTGGCGTGTCTTGTCACTTTCACTCTCTGTCATAAAGAAGTCTCTTTAAAACCTGTCGATTCGATGAGGCCTAGCACTCCTAAAGTGAAGTTGAAAGCTCATAAAGACACTTCTAAAAATGTCTTCCTACTCTCCTTGAAAATGGCCTTTAGAAACATTCGACTCAACAAAGTGAAATCCTTGATGGTGGTCATAGGAATCTTAGGATGTACCGCCCTATTAGGATGTGGATTTGGTATTGAAGATACCATCTATTACGGCATAGATTATGATATGGAACGCTTCAACAATGCCGAGATCTCTTGCTCCTTAAACACCTATGGAAAATATGAGTTGGTGGTAGAACAATTTCATGATGTCAAAGGCATTGAACATGTGGAACCCTTCTCCAGCCGTACTTGTGATGCCCAGTGTAACGATGGTCCTAAAATGACCAAGACGATGTATATCCTCTCCACGCATGAAGGACACGTGAAACACCAATTTGATAAAGATGGTGTGGCTATCTCAGAAAAGTTTGCTAGTGGTGTCAACGCCAAAGTAGGGGATACCCTATCTCTAACCTTCAATGGCAAAACCTATGATTTGAAAGTTTCTCTCATCTACAAAGCTTTCGTTTATAATTACGCCCTCGTTTATTCTGATAACCCTGCCTTTGAAGGATTAGATATCACCTATAACGGGGCTTGGGTGGATGTAAAACATCTCTCTGATCCAGAAGAAGTCAGTAAAGAGATCAAAGAGAAGAGTCAACTCATCAATACTTGCACCACGCAAAATGGATGGAAAACCCAAATCAAAGATATCATGTCTGGTGTCCTTGTCATGACCAATGCCGTGAAAGTGTTCGCTATCCTTCTTGCTCTTGTCGTCGTTTATAACCTTGCCTTGATGAACTTTAAGGAAAGAGGAAGAGATATCGCAACGCTGAAAGTCTTAGGCTTCACTCGTATAGAAATCGCTCTATCTCTGTTATTTGAAACCATGACTCTCACTATCGTTGGTGTTCTATTTGGTTCTTTACTTGCTTATCCCTTCTTGCTTGCGGTCATGGGAACCAATATTGTCGAACTTGTCATGTATCTATATACGATATATCCTCTCTCTTACTTCTACGCCTTCCTTCTCACCTTTTTTGTGGCTTTCGTCATCAATATCATCTTTGTCTTTAGAACCAAGAAGATCAAGATGGTGGAATCGCTAAAAAGTGTCGAATAAAAACGGCTTCCGCAAGGAAGTCGTTTATTGGTTTAATACTCTTTCGAAGAGAACATCCATATTTTTCAAGTAATAGTCGATGCTGAAGCAAGCTTGAATCTCTTCTCGATTCATATACTTTTTGATGTCCTCATTCTCCAGTAGTGCCCAGAGAAGATCATTTCCACCTTGGACCGCATTCATCGCAAGAGGTTGAACAAAATCGTAAGCTTGTTCACGAGAGAGCCCTTTTTCAATGAGGGCAGACATCACTCGTTGAGAGAAGATTGCTCCTTTGGTGACATAGATATTCTTGAGCATTCTTTCGGGGAAGATGACTAAGTTCTCTAATACTTTATTCAATCTCTTTGCGGTGTAATCAAAGAGAGTGATCAAATCAATCAAAGAGACGCGTTCCACCGATGAGTGAGAGATATCTCTTTCATGAAAGAGAGCGTTATCTTCTAAGATAGGAAGTAAGTATCCTCTCATCATTCTCACACAACCGGTGATATTTTCACTAGAGATCGGGTTTCTCTTTTGCGGCATCGCCGAAGAACCCTTTTGCCCTTTAGAGAAACCTTCTTCCACTTCTTGAATTTCGTTTCTAGAGAGATTACGAATCTCTAAGGCAATCTTTTCAAAGGAGGAAGCAAGAATGACAAGAGAAGAAGCATATTGTTCGTGGCGGTCTCTAGATAAGACTTGAGTAGAGACTTTGGCGCTGTTTAAATGGAGATAAACTGCTGCGTATTCCTGTACTTGAGGATCGATGTTACAATAGTTTCCCATCGCGCCAGAGAGCATACAACATTCTACAAATTCTTTGGCGGATTGGAACTGTCTCAATCCCCTTAAAATCTCATCATAATAATTTAAGAATTTAAATCCGAAAGAGATGATATCTCCGTGCATTCCATGGCTTCTACCGATGCAAGGAGTCTTCTTGTAATCGATGGCGAGTTCTTTGATGGTGGAAAGAAGTTTATTCAAATCTTTCTCGATGATCTTGTTGGCTTTTTGATAGAGAAGAGAAAGAGAAGTATCCACGACATCGGTGGAAGTGAGCCCGTAATGAACCCAACGTTTTTCTTCTCCTAAGGTTTCGGAGACTTGTCTTGTGAAAGCGACCACATCATGTTTGGTGATCTCCTCTAATTCTTGGATCCTTTTGACATCCACTTTGGCATTCTTTTTAATCAATTCAAAATCTCTCTCAGGAACGACTCCTAATTTCATGAATCCATAAGTGGCCGCTTTTTCTACCTCGAGATAGGTCTCAAAACGACTTTCGTCTGAGAAGAGAGACTCCATCTCTTTATCGGTATAACGTGGGATCATTAAAACAATTCCTTTCTGATGATGGTAGCTTCTTTATCTGGAGAGACAGAGATGATATCAATATCCACTCCTAATAATTCTTCAATCTTTTGGATATAGTTTTGACAGTTCAAAGGTAAATCTTCAAACTTTCTCACCTTAGAGATATCTTCTTTCCAAGAAGGAAGAGTGATGAAGACCGGTTTAACTTTTTCTAATTCCGAAACGGTAGAAGGCATGTAATCGATCTTCTTTCCATCGAGACGATATTCGGTACAGATAGAGATTTCATCCACAACTCTTAAGACATCTAAAAGCATCAAAGCGACATGATGAATACCAGAGATTTCACAGACATATTTTAGTTGAGGTATATCTAACCATCCCACACGTCTAGGACGTTTGGTTACGGTTCCATATTCATGACCTTCATCACGAATCTTTTTGGCGATATCCCCATCAATTTCCGAAGGGAAAGGTCCTTCACCAACTCTGGTGGTATACGCCTTCATGATACCTAAAACGGTTTGAACGCTATTTAAAGGAAGACCAGTGTTATTGGGAATCGCAGTGACTAAAGGAGAAGAAGAAGTCACATAAGGGAAGGTTCCATAGGTGAGACAAAGCATCGCACCTTGAGCACCTTCAAAAAGGACTTTCTTATCTTCTTTGATCGCATCCAATAAGAAGCGAGTGGTATCGACAATATAATCTTTGACTTGTTCTCTTACTTTCAATAAAGAAGCATAAAGCTCTTCTAAATCCATCTCTTGTCCACCGAAAGCTTTCAATTGCAAGTTTTTGATGGGAAGGACAGTCTCTAATCTTTCTCTTAAATAACTAGGTTCTAATAAATCTCCGACACGGATAGAAAGACGAGCCGCTTTATCCTCATAGCAAGGACCAATACCATTCTTAGTGGTACCGATCTTTTTATCTCCTAAGGCGTTTTCTCTCGCCTTATCTAATTCGATGTGATAAGGAAGAAGTAAGACAGCACGCTTAGAAAGGATGAGATGGAATTTTACGCCACGGTTCTTCATGTTCTCCATCTCTTCTAAAAGACAGAAAGGATTGATGACCATGCCATCGGCTAAGACATTGATGACATTCTCATTTAAAATGCCAGAAGGCAAAAGACGAAGGGCGTATCTTACGCCGCTGTGCTCGATGGAATGTCCCGCATTGTTTCCGCCCTGACTTCTAACAACAATCTCTGCTTTGGAAGCGAAGTAATCGGTGATTTTACCTTTACCTTCATCTCCCCATTGCATACCTTCAATCGCAAGTGTAGACATATCAAAGACCCCCTTTTTCTTTGGAAAATAGTTCTACGATGTAATAAGTAGGGCTCATTACTTGTTAATTTTACCACCTTTTCTTAGATATGGAAACGAATATCTTTTTTTGTAACTAAAAAATCTGACCTCCCTAAGGAAGTCAGATTCTCAGTTATTCGATAGCCGTAAATGTTGCAATAGCGGTATATTCGCCACTCTTAACTTTGATTCTACATTCTCCTGCTCTTAATGGTTTGACAATGGCGGTAGTGTAGCCTCTAAAAGTATCTACACACATAGTGAAGAATCCTTCTTTGTTCCACTCTTGTGCGTTACCGTATCTTAAAAGTTCACAGTTTTCCACTTCCACGACTTCCACTGGCTTCTTGATGATGGGTTTCACATTACCATCTTTATCGGAGAAGAAGAAGTTAACAAAGGCGTGTTGACCAACCTTATACTCTTTTTCTTCGGGTACAGCAGAAAGGATTGTCTCTTTGTCTAATGTCTTAAGACAAGCTTCTCCTAAGACTTTGTGGTTCTTATCGTAAGCGATGGCTTTAAGCTTGCCAGGTTGATAGATAGTATCAAAGCGAACGAAGTATCTACCTTTCTTGATCTTAAATTTTTTTAAGAGTTTATCGTTGAGATAAAGTTCCACAATAGGAGCACGGGTGTAGATTTCAATACAAGTCTTCTTTCCTTCAAATCCTTCAAAGGTCCAAGACTTCAAGGCGCGAGAGAATTTCCAAGCGGATTCGTGTTTAGAATACATCATATCGTAAGGAGAGACGGCACCTAAAGCGATGACATCTAATTCAAAGGCACAACGAGTGAAATCCATTTCGGATAATTCGTGTCCGTTCAAATCGATTCTTCCACCACCATCGGTCATCCAACCGGATTTATCATTGATGTAATCGTAATCGTTGGCGTTAGCCCAAGAGTTGAAGCCAGCTTCTCCAAGATAATCCAAGCTAGACCAGACAAAGTCACCGATGACACGAGGATTTTCTTTCCACATATCATAGAAATAACCCGCATCAGAACAGAAGGTCTCACTACCTAAGATGAAACGATTGGGATATTTCTTTAAGTCTTTCTTATAACGAAGGATACCATAGTTGTAACCAGCCACATCTAATGCGGCAAAAGCACCTCTAGTGTTCTTGTCGACAATGTGAAGCTTTGCACATCTCTTCATGAAGTTTTGACCCATCTTAGCTGCGATGTAGTTGAAGATATCGCTAGATCCAGAAGGCTTTTCTTTCTTTCCTTCCTTCTCTTTCTCTTTGATCTTCTCCGCTTCGGCTTGTTGATTCTCTAAATCCTTTTGAGCGTTGTTATTGGAATAGACGGCAAAAGGAGTGTGAGCAAAACCATTGAAGGTGACATTGATACCGCAAGTGACCGGACGAGAAGGATCCAAAGAGTGAAGCAAATCAGTCATCTTTTGGGTGAGAGCAATACCTCTTTCTTCACTGGTTTCGGAGACTTCATTACCGGTGGAATATAAGATGACAGAAGGGTGAGAATAATCTTTGTCCACTAAGTTTCTTAAGTCATCTTCATAATTCTTTTCCATGTGGAGGGCATAGTCATAAACGGTTTTATGGGTATACCAGCAATCCACATATTCATCCATGACCAAGAAACCAAGTTCATCGGCAGCATCAAGGAAAGATTCCACAATCGGGTTATGAGCGCTACGGATGGCGTTATAACCAGCTTTCTTATGAATCAAAATCTTTCTTCTTTCCACATCGGGATAAGATTCTGCACCTAACATACCGTTATCAGAGTGAATACAACCACCTAATAGAGGAGTTCTGATGCCATTGATTAAGAAACCTTTTTCTGGATCTAATTCAATCTGACGAACACCAAATTTCTTTTCTTCTTTGCTAGAAGCATATTCTAAAACAAAGCGATAAAGATAAGGAGTATCTAAATTCCAAAGATGAACATTTTCAATATTAAATTCCCATTCCGGTTCTTTGGTTTCTCTTCTAGTCTCAGAATATACCAATTGATTCTCTTTATCATAAACCGAAAGCTTTACTTCAAAAGGAGAAGTTAAAGTTGCTCTAGCTTTGACTTTACCTGTCTTATAATCCAAAGTCACGATCTTAAAGGAACGAGGAAGAACATGTTCTTTTTCATAATAATAGATGTGAGCATCACGATAAATACCACCGCCAGAATACCAACGAGAGTTGGGTTGGTCAGAGTTAGTGGCATAAACTTTGATGAGGTTATCCCCTTCTTTTAAGAAAGGAGTCGCATCAAAAATAAAATCGGTATAACCATAATTTCTTTTATAAGCTTCTACTCCATTGATCTCGATGAGGGGATCGTGATAGATACCTTCAAAGCGAAGATAAATCACTTTCTCTAAATCTTCTTTGCTCAATGACAGAACTTTTTCATAGACATAATCTTCACCCTTGAAGAACGCGATCTTATCCCCACCAGGGAAAGAAATATCTCTCTCTTCTCTCAACATGGCATCATAAGGTAAATCTACGATGATCTTTTTGTCTTCTTGGTTCTTGCGATAGAAAGTCCATTGGCTATTAAACAACATAATGCGTCTCCTTTTTACTGTATATTATTATATAAAAATTAAAATAAATTTTCTTTTGTGTTGACAAAAACTATCAAAATCTTGTCATAAATTACAAAGCCAAAGAAAAAATAGGCTTCCTAACCTATTTCTTCAATACGCGATTATATCCTGTTCCGTTTTTGACACACTTGCTTACACGGGCAAGGGTGGCACTAGATACGGTGGTTTCTTGGGTGACTTCTAGATAGGTTTTTCCTTCTAAGAAAAGCTTAGCCGCTGCCACTCTACCTGAGAGAGATTCCATCTCTTTTTGGGTGAGTAAATCTTCTAAAAAAGCAAGGCATTCTTCTTTATTATCAATCTTGATGATGGCATCGATTAAGCTAGAAAGCTCTTCTTTTTTCTTCTTTGGATTCATCGTCAGTGCTCCTTAAGGATAAGAATGCTTTCAGTTTATCACTTTTTGGAGTTAAAAGTATAGATTTGTCTCCTACTTCGATGATACTTCCTTTCTCAAGGTAGATGACTTTATCGCTGACGGCTAGAGCTAATTCCATCTCATGAGTGACCACAATCATGGTGGTCCCTACTTTTTTAAGATGGAGAATGGTGTTAGCGACCTCTTGTTTTAATTTGGGATCTAATGCGGAGGTTGGTTCATCAAAACAAAGAATCTTCGGTTTTAACACAAGCGCTCTAAGGATAGCGACCCTTTGTGCTTCTCCTCCCGATAATTGATTGGGGTAATGATTTAATTTCTCTGTCAAAAGAAAAGTGGAAGCGAGTTCTTTTAAGGAAGTCATCTCTTGATCTAATCTTTCTTGATAGATAAGTTTCCATTTCTTTTTTTCTTCTTTTGCTTGTTCTTTGGCTTCTTTTTTTAATTTTGATTTCAACGGCAATAAGATGTTATCTAAAGCGGTATATTGAGGAAAGAGATTCATATTTTGAAAGACCAAACCAAAATTAGAATTCAATTTCTGTTTTTCTTGATAAGACAAGGAAGACCCGTTACAAAGTTCTTTCCCTTCTAACACAATGCTTCCACTATCCATAGGGAGCAAGAAGTTTAAGATACGCAAAAATGTCGTCTTACCCGACCCACTATTTCCAATCAAAGAGATGGTCTCTCCTTTCTCTAGGGAAAAAGAGAAGTCTTTCAATACGACTTTGTTATCTTCAAAACGCTTAGCGATATTTTTAATTTCTAAATAAGACATATTAGGATGCGATATAACTCAATTTCTTTTCGTATAATTTCAAAATGATGGATAAGATACCTACAATAGCAAGATAGAACACAGCGGTGTAGAACAAAGGCCAGATGATGGCATCTTTGGCGACAATCTCCTGAGCCGATTTTAATACTTCAGGGATGGTGATGACTCTAGCCAGTGCGGTATCCTTGACCAACGAGATGGTTTCATTGGTCATAGGAGGGATGATTTTCTTGATGATTTGTTTGAGATAGACTTTAAAGAAAATCTCTGATTTAGATAAGCCAAGAACAAAACCGGCTTCTTTTTGTCCTTTCGAGATGCTTTCATAACCTGCGCGGTAAATCTCAGAGAAATACACCGCATAATTGATCACGATAGCGATGATGACAGAGACCATTCTGTCAAGAGAAGGAAGATTGAACAATAGACCTGGTACATAGAAGATGATGATGATTTGTAACATCAAGGGTGTGCCTCGAATCACCCAGATAAAGACAGACATCACTTTGCGAATCCATTTGAAGCGACAGATAGAGATAGAACAGAAGAAGACACCCAAAGGAATTGCTAATAACCAAGAAATTGCAAAGATCTCTAGAGTGACTAGAAATCCTTGCAATAATTGTAGAGTAACATCAACAAAGCTCATATTAGGCAATATAAGCGATCGGGGCAAAATAAGTGAAGCCGACAATCAATTCGCCTCTGTTCTTGATGTATTCCCAAGAAGCAGTTTCATTGACTTTGTCGTAGGTATCAAAGTTAGAGAAGGAAGTGACTAAGGAATCTTTTAAGCCATAAGTGTTAGCAATATTGGTAACTGTTCCATCATCATATAAGGATTTGATGGTTTCATTGACTTTGGCGATGAGTCCTTTATCACCTTTTCTCGCGGCGATACCATAATATTCGGTAGTGAGATTGAAATCAGAGACCATCTTCAAGTCTTTGAAAGAAGAATCTTCTTTTAAGTACCAACCCGCCATGACAGAGTCAATGATGGCCAAGTCGCTAGTTCCTGCTTTCACTTCCATCAAAGCAGAGCTTTGAGTTTCACAAGAGATGTCGGTGCAATTGTCAAAGAGATCATTATCATTGAAGACATCATCACCAGCACTACCTGCTTCAAAAGCTACTTTATAATTGTTCTCGAAGTTAAGAGTAACATCCTTTTTGGCGACAATCACTTGTTGATTGGTCATGTAAGGAGTGGAGATCTCCATGGCTTCTTTTCTAGAATCCGTGATGGTAAGACCATTCCAGATGAGATCAATATTCTTAGAAGCTAATTCCGTTTCTTTCATGTCCCATTCGATCTCTTGGAACTTCACTTTGACACCTAATTTTTCACTAGTCTTTCTTGCAAGGTCGATGTCAAAACCTTTGAAATTTTCACTTTCTCCGCAAGAAGTAAATAATAACGGAAGACAGATTAAGACGGCTTTCATTTTGTTTTTCATGTGGTTATCCTCACTTTAGTTCGTTAAAGTCTCAAAGATTATACTTTAGTGTGATAAAGTTGTCAACACTTTATTTTACTAAAGTGAAAATTTCAAAAAAAAAAGACTCTCCACTAGGGAGAGCTTCGTTCTGTTTATTCTGTTATTTTTCTTTTAAAGTCTTCATTCCATTGTGAATATAACGGAAGAAGATACCCATTAATTTAATCATTATATATATCCTCCTTGAGGTTTATTTCTTTTCAAGTAAACGGCTACGACAACGGCTTAACGACGATAGTAAGTAGAATAAGTCTTCACAGAACGAATGAGAGATTTAAGTAAATTCATCAAATGTCCTCACCTCCTTTTATGTGAGCTTCACTTGAAGCACCATTAATATATTCGTAGATTCAAGCTTGTAAATATGTAAACGGATACATTTTTACCTGTTTGTGAATGAAAGCTCTTTACTCATTGACAGGTTGAACACTCTCATGACGGAAGTCATAAGATTCTTGGGCCATGGTTAACTGGGCAATAGATGCCTCAAAGCGAAAGGAGCCTGCCATGACTGTGAGAATCCCTACCAGGTTTCATCCACCAACAGAATCTGTCCGTCCTGTGGAAGTGAGGACTATGATCTTCTCACCATTTATGAGTTTGAAATCAGTGTAATCATAGCAAATGAAAAGGGCGGCAACCCTTGACATCCTAGTCAAAGATGTTGCCGCCTCTTTATCATTTTTTAGGAGAATTCTTTATCGTTAAAATGTTACATCACCATCTGTGCAGTGAATGATGTTGGTTGAGATATCATCGAAGAAACCTGAATCTTTCTCGATTTTTCCCCAATCTTCCTTCGTACCTTTGAAATAGATATTCTCAATTGGACAGTTATTGACACAATACATCTCCATGGAGGTGATGTTTCCAGGAAGCGTCAAGGTCTTCAGGGAAGCACATTTGTTGATGGTGTAGGTTGCAAGTCTACCATTGTAACTGGGGATTTCGACCTCTTCAATTTTTTCTGCATTGTAGAGGAAGCCATATCCAATGGATTTGAGTTCGGTGCCTTCACTGAATTTGAGGGTTGTGAGAGAAGAACAACCGTAGAAGCAGCTATCACCGATTGTTTCCAATTGGCTTCCTTCTTCGAAAGTCACCGACTCCAAGCCCTTAGCATTTGAGAACGCTGAATCACTAATATTCTTCACCGATTTAGGTAAGACGATGGAGGTCAGAGCCGTACACATTTGGAATGCATATGTTCCAATGGTGGTAAGAGAGCTGTTGGCTGCAAAATGCACATTCTCGAGTTTAGAGCAGTTGAAGAAAGCATCGCCTCCCAAAGAAACAACAGATTCCGAAAGGAAAACTTCCTGGACTTCTGCAAAATTGAAGAAACCCCTGGTTTCGATCTCACTGACTGCTCCTTCTTCCGTTCCTTCGCCATAGGTGGCTGGAATCTTTACTCTTCCCTTGATATTGTAATCTTTGCCTTTGACAGAATAGGTTCCATCCTCTTTCTTGGTGAATGTGAGTTTGTCCAAAGTCGGCAAGGATTCCACAATACCTTCTTTTGTTTGAGTTGTGAAGTGCTCATCTGTGAATGTCGCAGTGTAGACAATCGTTCCATCTGCCTCTTCCGTGGGTTCTAGGGTCACTTCGGAAGTGGCGTCCACAGTCTCCTCAATTACATGAGTATCATCATTGGCGCAGACAACTTTGGCTTTGCATTTCTTGCCGCCTTCCAGCCATTCATAAGTAGGATCTCCATACTTATGACCTGTGGCAGAGATTATGACTTCCTTGGTCTGTGTTTTGAAGGCAGGATTGGTGAAGGTTGCCGTAAAGGTCTTCACTCCATCCTCTTCGCAGGTGGCTTCCGTTGTGACTTCGGCCTTGGTATCGACGGTTTCCTCTTCCTTGTTGGTAGGATCGTTCTGGTCGATTCTTGTGGCAGTGCACTTGGAATTGTCGTCGGCCCAGGTATAAGTGGGTTCTCCAAAGACAGGGGAGGCTTTCTGGGTGGTTGAATCACCTTGGGTGGTTGGATCACCGGTGGTGACATTTCCACCGTTGCAGCCGGAGAGAATTCCAAGGCTGACGAGAGCGGTCGTCAATAACACGAATTTCTTTTTCATAGAATTATTCCTTTCTTTTTATCTATGTGAGTAAGTTCGCTAAAATATATATATCAAATAATACTTACAATCAAGAAAAAAAGTTTTAAACTATACTTTTGAATATTCAAAGTAAAGTTTCTTTAGAAAGAACTCTGATAAAATCTTCTTTTCTTTTTTTAAATATACTGTTGTCTAAGTGAGTGGTGATTTTTTCATTATTGAACCTTGAAACACAAACTTTAGTATGAATTCAAAAAGGGCGGCAACCCTTGACATCCTAGTCAAAGATGTTGTCGCCTCTTTATTATTTCTTTCGGAGAATTCTTTATCGTTAAAATGTTACATCACCATCTGTGCAGTGAATGATGTTGGTTGAAATATCATCGAAGAAACCTTCATCTTTCTCGATTTTTCCCCAATCTTCCTTCGTACCTTTGAAATAGATATTCTCAATTGGACAGTTATTGACACAATAGGTCTCCATGGTGGCGATGTTGCCAGGAAGCGTCAAGGTCTTCAGGGAACCACAGTTGTTGATGGTGTAGGTAGCAAGTCTACCATTGTAACTGGGGATTTCGACCTCTTCAATTTTTTCCACATTGTAGAGCAACCCATATCCAATGGAAGTGAGTTCGGTGCCTTCACTGAATTTGAGGGTTGTGAGAGAAGAGCAATTGTAGAAGCAGCTTTCACCGATGGATTCCAATTGGCTTCCTTCTTCGAAAGTCACGGATTCCAAAGCCTTAGCATTGAAAAAAACGCAATCCTTAAGATTCTTCAACGATTTAGGTAAGACGACGGAGGTCAGGGCCTCACAAGCTTGGAATGCATAATCTCCAATGGTGGTAAGAGCGCTGTTGGATGCAAAATGCACATTCTCGAGTTTTTTGCAGTTATAGAAAGCATCGGCTCCCAAAGAAACAACAGATTCCGAAAGGAATATTTCCTGGACTTCTTCAAAAAGGAAGAAACCCCTGGTTTCAATCTCGCTGACTGCTCCTTCTTCCGTTCCTTCGCCATAGGTGGCAGGAATCTTGATTCTTCCCTTGATATTGTAATCTTTGCCTTTGACAGAATAGGTTCCATCCTCTTTCTTGGTGAATGTGAGTTTGCTCAAAGTTGGCAAGGATTCCACAATATCTTCTTTTGTTTGAGTTGTGAAGTGCTCATCTGTGAATGTCGCGGTGTAGACAATAGTTCCATCTGCCTCTTCCGTGGGTTCTAAAGTCACTTCGGAAGTGGCATCCACAGTCTGTTCAATCACGTGAGAATCATCATTGGCGCAGACAACTTTGGCTTTGCATTTCTTGCCGCCTTCCAGCCATTCATACGTGGGATCTCCATACTCATGACCTGTGGCAGAGATTATGACTTCCTTGGTCTGTGTTTTGAAGGCAGGATTGGTGAAGGTTGCCGTAAAAGTCTTCACTCCATCTTCTTCGCAGGTGGCTTCCGTTGTGACTTCGGCCTTGGTATCGACGGTTTCCTCTTCCTTGTTGGTAGGATCGTTCTGGTCGATTCTTGTGGCAGTGCACTTGGAATTGTCGTCGGCCCAGGTGTAAGTGGGTTCTCCAAAGACAGGGGAGGCTTTCTGGGTGGTTGAATCACCTTGGGTGGTTGGATCACTTTGGGTGGTTGGATTACCGGTGGTGACATTTCCACCGTTGCAGCCGGAGAGAATTCCAAGGCTGACGAGAGCGGTCGTCAATAACACGAATTTCTTTTTCATAGAATTATTCCTTTCTTTTTATCTATTTGAGTTAGTTCGTTAAAATATATATATCAAATAATACTTACAATCAAGAAAAATAGTTTCAAACTATACTTCTGAATATTCAAAGTAAAGTTTCTTTAGAAAGAACTCTGGTAAAATCTTCTTTTCTTTTTAACATCCTGTTGTGAAAGTGAGTGGTGATTTTTTTAATCAAAATAGTGATTGAATTGCTTAATTATGATTTTCAGTTCAAAAAAGATTTAGAATTGCACGTATTAATCAAAACTTTTATACTTATGTTATGGAAAAAAGTGAACGTCAAGAATTATTACAGCGATTATTAGATGAATTAGCTTCTGGAAAAGAGGAAGATGAAGTCAAGAAAGAGTTTTATACTCTCTTTCCAGATGAGAATCCCTGGAAACAAAGTGAAAAAGCATCCATTCCTTTAAAGAAAGTGATTGAAAATTATGATGCTCTTTATGAAGATGAAAATCCTTTGGTCATCTTTGCTCAAGAAAACGGAGCCATCAGAGCTTTGATGAAGAATCTATTATTGGATTTAGAGCATTGTGACGAAGATTTAGGAAAGAGAATGGTGGTTCTGTATATAGATAGGTTAAAAAATATTCAGATTCATTATCGAAAGAAAAAAGAAATATTCCTTCCTTTCTTAAAAGAGAGAAACTTAGCTATCGATGAAATTCTTTTTAAAGATGAAGAAGTGCTGAATTCTTTAACGAATCTCTGGACAAATTTAAAGGAAGAGAATGTACTCCCATATCAGAAGGATATTCAAGAAGTTTGTGCTCAAATCGAAGCTCAAATCAAAGAAGAAAATCAAGTCATCCTTCCTTATATCGAAGAGAATGCTTCTTATGCGGATTATTTATCTTTTGTAGAAGAATCCGATAAGATTGGTTATTGTCTCATCCAATATCATAAGAAAAACCCTGCCTAGTGACAGGGTTAATTTTTGTTAGAACACTCTTGCAACTGTTGAATGATTTTATAGAGAATTTTGTATAAGAAGATGGCTTCTTCTTGGCTGAGATTCAACTTTGCAATGATGGATTGAGGAACAGAGAGAGCTTCTTCTTTGAGTTCTCTTCCTTTATCGGTGAGTTCAATGATTAAGTTTCTTTCGTCTTCTTTGTTTCTTTTACGAACAATCAAATCTTTTTCTTCTAATTTTTTTAAGAGAGGAGTAAGAGTTCCGCTATCTAGAAGTAAATACTTGCCTAAAGATTTGACGTTCATACTCTCATGCTCCCAAAGCACCATCATGGTGATATATTGGGTGTAAGTGAGATGGATCTTTTCTAAGAAAGGTTGATAAGTTCTTGTGATTTCTCTACTTGCGCTATAGAGAGGGAAACAAAGTTGATTTTCTAATTTTAATGAATCGTATTTATCCGACATTATTTTAAGAGATTCTTAATATCTTCTTCGAAAGATTCGGGTTTGGCAGTAGAACCATAGAACTTGACCACTTCACCATCTTTGTTGACAAGATATTTCGCAAAGTTCCACTTGGGTTTACCTAATTTTAAGGATTCTAAGTATTCATAGAGAGGAGCGATGTTCTTTCCTTTAACATCAAGCTTTTTGAAACGAGGGAAGGTAGTGTTGTACTTGAGAGTGCAGAATTGGTTGATCTCTTCATCGCTTCCAGGAGCTTGACCGAAGAATTGATTGCAAGGGAAGTCAAGAATTTCGAAACCTTCATCTTTGTAAGTCTGGTAAAGTTTTTCTAATCCTTCATATTGAGGAGTGAAACCACAACCAGTAGCCGTGTTGACAATGAGTAACACTTTGCCTTCATAATCTTTTAAAGTAACTTCTTCACCTTTTTGGTTTAAAACAGGAATTTCATAAATTTTAGCCATATGCTTTCTCCTTTAATTTGTAAGCAATTAGATTGTATACAATTTAATATAAAAATGCAATATTAAAATTAAAAAAGAGTGCGAAATTTGCACTCTCATTGTTTTATCCATTCTTCTAATTGCTTTTGATAAGAAGAAATAAAACTTCCTACAGCTACAAAGGGCTTTTTGATTTCACTATCGTAGCATGCTTTTTTCAGCATTGAGATGGAAGAAGCTTGCCCACTTCCTTCATGAGTGATAAAAGGATAAATAACTTTGTTATGGAGTTTATAAGTTTCAATGAAAGAAAAGATAGCCATCGGGAAGGTACCCCAGTAGATTGGGAAACCTAAATAAATCACATCATAAGAATCTAAATCTAATTCTTTATCCACTAGAGGTGGATGATTATTTTTTGTGATATCCAAATGGGCTTGTTCACAACAAGTGTCATAATCAGAGGAATAAGGAGTTTCCATCTCAATCGAAAACAAGTCTCCTTTACAAATAGATGCAATCATCTCTGCAAGGATTTGTGTATTTCCTTTTTGAAGCTCTTTTTTCTCTCCGTTGACCCAGTTATAACCGGCTCTTGAGAAATAAGCGACCAAGGATTTCATAAGGTGATTTTCAATTGGACAGATTCACGGTTGGAATCGAAACCATTGGACTTAAAGAATTTTTCACTAGGATAATCTCTGAGAGTCATCAAACGGATTTCGGTCACTTTCAATCTCTTCATCTCTTTCTTGACATAGAAGAGGAATCCTGTACCGATACCTTTGTCTTGGTAATCCGTTCTGACAGAGAAATCATCGATCCAGTAAATCACTTTGTCCAAATAGTACTCAAGGTGACCAACGCAAGTAGCAATGATTTGATTTGACTCGTTATCAAGAGCGACATAACCATAAGAAAACTTATTAGCTAAGATAGCCATAAATCTCTGTTTGCCCTCTTCAATTGTCCATCTCTCATTCCAGGGAGCGGAACGAAAAGCCAAAACCATTTCATCGACTGCTGAATCTAAATCATTGATTTCAATAGGTCTGAATTTGATTTCCATACTTAAATTATATATCAATTTCACCCATATGGTAAGAGAAATATTGATTTTTCATAAACTTTCGACTTTTCATAAGCGGGATAGAATGCTAATTTCAAATATTTTGATGATTTCAAATGAAAATTTAAATATAAGAAAAGAATAGGAATCCAAATAGAAAAGGCAAAGAACAAGAATAGCCAAAATAAAAGATCAAAATATCCTACAAAAACAACATAAATGACATGAAACATTTGAAACCGCTTTAATCATACTAAACTATCAAAATTGTAAATTAATTGTTGATTAATGATTACATATCTTTTATTATTACTGCGTTGATCGAATAGAGGAGCAACTACAGATGAGTAATTCATCCCACCAGGCAATTGGGGGTGAATGAAAGGCAAGAGTTGCCGAAACCTTCCCGAGTATTCGCCAAAGAAAGGGTTGCGTTGGGACGTAGGGAAATACCTTGCGTACTCTCCAGATAATTGAGTATCTGGTTGGCACTATTGATACGGGTTCCTTATTTCATTTAGGAGGTCGCACAATAGGTGCGATCAACTACTTGAAAGGAGGACATTTTTTTATGTCACACAAATTAGCACTTTTAGCTTTGTCGTTACTCTCTTTAGGGATGGCTTCTTGCGGACCTACCCCTACTTCTAACCCTGGTGGAATAGAAGTGAACAAGTTAATCGTCGGTTTAGAATGCGATTATGCACCGTTCAACTGGACGGAAATTTCTTCTAACGATTTTACTTTACCTATCGCAAATGTTTCTGGTCAGTACGCGGATGGTTATGATGTTCAAATCGCTAAGAAACTCTCTCAAGAGCTTCAAATCCCTGTCGAAATTTATAAAGAAGACTGGGAAGCTCTCATCCCGGATTTACAAACCAATACCATCAATGTTGTCATCGCTGGTATGACCGATACCGAAGAGAGAAGAGAAAGCATTGCTTTCACCAATGAATACTATCGTTCTGAGCTTGTTTTAATCGTGAAAAAAGAAGTTGCGGATAGCAATCCTGGCGTCTTAAATCAAGACCAGTTAACAACTCTTTTAACGGGAAAAGGCTTACTCTCACAAGTCTCCACTGTTACTAATGATGTCATCGATATCTTTAAAGATAAATGTGGTGCTATTCACTACGATCCTCAACAAACTTTTGCTTTAGCCGCCTTAGATGTCTCTAATGGTTCCGCTTTTGCAATGACTGCCGAATACCCTGTTGCCCAATCCATTGTCGCTTCTAATTCTAGCTTAGGTATACTTCATTTAGATCAAACGATTTTAGGTGATTCTTTAGCAGAACTTGGTGTCTCTATCGGTATCCATAAGAATCATCCAAAATTACAAGAAGCGTTAAATGTTGCTTTAAATAAGATTAGTCAAGACGAAAGAAATGATTTGATGGTTGCAGCCGTTTCTCGTTCGACTGAAGGAGAATAAGATGGATATTGCTGGTGATTTTAGTGTACTTTTAGGGAATTATGGTATCTTTTACCTTCAAGGTATCGCCGCTACCATACTTCTTTCCATTGTCGGTACTTTTGGTGGTTTAGCATTAGGAATCTTTTTGGCTTTTGGTAAAAAGCTTCAACCTAAAGGAAAAAGAGTTTCCGTTCAATTGTGGCAATGGCCCATCAAAGTTTTTTGCCAAGCTTATTCCATCATTTTAAGAGGTACTCCGATGATGGTCCAAGCTATCTTGTTTAAATATGGCACTCAAATGTTGGGTGTCAAGTGGACAGAGATTTTACAAGGGGTCCCTGTCTTTAACGGTTGGATGGTAGCTGGTTTAATTGTCATCACACTCAACACTACCGCTTATATGGGGGAAATCATCCAAGCTGGGTTAAATGGTGTGGATAAAGGACAAGTAGAAGGCGCTAGATCACTGGGTATGAATGATTTACAAATCTTATTCCATGTCACTCTTCCTCAAGCCATTCGTAACTCCATTCCTACCATCGGTAATGAATGGATTGTCAATATCAAAGACTCTTCTGTGTTAAATGTCATCTCTGTTGCGGAACTTTACTTCATGGGTAATAGTGCCGCTAGCAAAGGGTATCGTTATTTTGCTTCCTACCTCATCATCGCATTGATCTATTTGACTTTGACTCTTATCGCAACCGGAATTTTAAAGATGGTGGAATTCAAGATGGATGGAAAGAAATCCAAATTCCGCTTTATCAATGTCTTGTTCCATTACAAGACAAAGGAGGCTTAAGATGTCCTTACTTGAGATTAAGCATGTCGCTAAAAACTTTGATGATACCGTTGTTTTAAAAGATATTTCCTTAAATGTTGAAAAGGGAGAATGTGTCACCATCATCGGTTCTTCTGGCTCTGGTAAATCCACTCTCCTTCGTTGTATCAATTTATTAGAGCAACCCACATCGGGAGAAATTGTCTTTGATGGTGTCAACATCTTGAATAAAGGTGTAGATTTAAATCATGTGAGAAGTAGACTTTCGATGGTCTTCCAGTCTTTCAATCTTTTCAACAATATGGATGTCCTTTCTAACTGTGTTATCGGACAAGTCAAAGTCTTAAAAAGAAATAAGAAAGAAGCTATCGAAATTGCAGAAAGAAACTTAGAAAAAGTTGGCTTAAAAGATAGAATGCACTTTAAAATCAGAGATATTTCTGGCGGACAAAAGCAAAGAGTTGCCATCGCGAGAGCTCTTTGTATGAACCCCGATATCATTCTCTTTGATGAACCTACCTCCGCTTTAGATCCTGAGATGGTCAATGAAGTCTTAAAAGTTATGAAAGAATTAGCTGCCAACAAAACGACCATGATTGTGGTCACTCATGAGATGGATTTTGCTAAAGATGTCTCCGATAGAGTCATCTTCATGGATCAGGGTGTTATCGTAGCCGATGGAAGTCCTGATTATATCTTCAATCAATGCGAGAATGAGAGACTTCAAAGTTTCTTGACGAGAAGACATCGTTCTCCTGTAGAAAGAATTAAGGAGCAACCGAATCTTTTCCACAGCGTGACTCTTGGAGATTAATTAAAACTAACGATTCAAATAATTAAGCATTATATTTTCTTTTTGAATCGTTTTTTTATATATTATTAGAACAGACGAGGTAGTAGAATGAAAGTCATAAAAGATCAAACTTTTGGTGGTGAACGCGCACTCTTCCGCACTGTAGATGCCATCATTGAAAATTGTCAATTCGGAGAGGGAGAATCCCCATTAAAAGAAAGTTCTAACTTAGAAGTAAAGAATGTCACCTTTGGTTGGAAATATCCTCTTTGGTATACCAAAAATATCAAAGTTTCTGATACTCAATTTTTAGAAATGGCTCGTTCTGGCCTTTGGTATGTTGAAAACGGAGAATTCATCCACTGTGATATCATCGCTCCAAAAGAATTTAGAAGAAGCAAACATATCTTCATTAAAGATTCTATCTTCCATGATGCCAAAGAAACCCTTTGGGAATGCGAAGATGTCCGTATTGAAAATGTGAAAGCTACGGGCGATTATTTCTTGATGAATTCTAAGAATATCGAGATTCATAACTTCACATTAGAAGGCAATTATTTTGCCGATGGTGGAGAGAATATCAAAGTATATGATTCCACATTGCATTCGAAAGATTCTTTCTGGAATTGTAAAAATGTTTATTGTGAAAACTGTACGATTGAAGGGGAATACTTAGGCTGGAACACGGAAAATCTCACCCTAGTTAACTGCACTATTATCTCCCATCAAGGCCTCTGTTATATTTCTCATCTTGTCTTGAAAGATTGCAAGATCTTAAATTCGGATTTGATCTTAGAATATTGCAAAGATATTCAAGCCAATATCCTTTCTCCTTTAGGAAGTATCAAAAATCCCATCTCGGGAACCATCTATTGCGATTCTTATGAAGAATGGATTCAAGATGATGAAAGAATCGATTTGAATCAAATTCATATCTTCACCAAAAATGGTGATCAATATGAGGAAGTGAAATAGCGTTATGAAATATCCTTTTGATGAAACGATCAATCGCCGCAATAGCGATAGTATCAAATGGGATGTCAAAGACAATGAGCTTCCTATGTGGGTAGCGGATATGGATTTTGCTGTGGCTCCTGAGATTAGAGAAGCTTTACAAGAGCGTCTTTCTCATCCTTGTTATGGTTATACTGCTCCTCAAGAAGATTGGTATGAAGCTTATATCCGTTTCTTTGAGGAAATGCATCATTTCCAGATGGAAAAAGAGGGATTGTTATTCTGTACTGGTGTGGTTCCCACCATTTCCTCTACCGTAAGAAAACTCACCAAAGAAGGAGATCATGTTGTCGTATTATCCCCTGTTTACAATATCTTTTATAATTCCATCATCAATAATAACCGCGTGATTCACGAAGTTCCCTTGCTTTATAAAAATGGGGAATATGAAATTGATTTTGAAAATTTAGAAAAAGCTTTTGCCCTAAAAGAAACCACTCTTTTTATCTTCTGTAATCCTGCGAATCCTGTCTCTAAGATTTGGAGCAAGGAAGAATTAGAAAGAGTGGGTAAACTTGCTTATGATAACCATGTTGTTGTCCTTTCCGATGAAATCCACTGTGAGATTGTCCGTCCTGGAAAAGAATATATTCCTTTTGCTTCCATCAATGACATCAATAAGAACAATTGCATCATGGCTATTGCTCCAACAAAGACTTTCAATCTTGCTGGTATTCAAACTTCAGCCATCTATATTCCCAATAAAGAACTTAGAAAGAAAGTGGATAGACAGATCAATACCGATGAAGTAGCGGAGCCCAATATCTTTGCTTGCCCTGCCGCTGTTGCCGCTTTTAACCATGGAAGAGAATGGTTAAAAGAAATGAGAGAATATGTTTTTGCCAATAGAGATTTCCTTGAAGAATTTGTCGAAGAACATATTCCCAATCTCTCTGTTGTCAAAGGAGATGCTACTTACTTAGTCTGGGTAGATATCTCTAAAGTTTCTACAGATAGTAAAGCTTTCTCCGCTTTCTTAAGAGAAAAGACTGGCTTATTTGTCTCTTCTGGTCACGTCTATGGCGGAAACGGAAATCAATTCATCCGCATCAATGTCGCTTGCAATAGAAAGACGCTTATTGATGGGTTAACTCGCTTAAAAGAAGGCGTAGAGCTGTATTTGAAGGAAAAGAATTAATCTTTGTGTAATTGTTTTTTTAAAAGTTTATTTTCTTCTCTTAGTCGTCTGTTTTCTTGAATCAAGTAATCTTTATAATTCGACCAGATTCTCTTCTCCTTGAGATAGGTCGAATTTTTTGAAAGAATGGCTATGTCAATTCGTGAGAGAAGGTCTTCCGTGACTTTCCCAATGACGTGGATGATTCTCTCTTTGCTCACCCACTTGATGTTGTTTAAAAGTAGTCCGGTATTCTCTTCCATTCCATCCTCTGGATAGGCGTCCATGATATCGTTATATTTCTTTCCAAACTTTTGAGTAGAGCAAGGTAATATCTTCACAAAATATCTCGTTTGCCCTAATAGGATACAAGGGTGAGGGAAGGAGAGCTCAAATCCGAAATTGAACGCTCCTAAATCCACATAGAGAACGGAGCCTTTCTCATAATATATTTCATTTTTGTCTTCATTCTGTTTGCTAGCCAAAAAGTGATCGAAATAATTGATGTATTGGCTCATCTCATAACTGGAGAGTTCACTGATATATTGGCCTACTTGATTCTGCTGTAATTTATATGTTTCAAAGAGAGCGTCATTATATTTCCCTTTGATAAATTTTCCTTCTTGTCTACCGATGATTTCGATTTCTTTTCTATCCATAAAGCATGTTCCTCTACAACTTATTACGTTTAGAAAGGAAAATTGAGCAAATTTTTGATAAAATTTTTTAGAGGTGTGTTATGGATAAACCTGTTAGTAAAATCAATTACCGTCATCTAGAAGAAGAGATGAGAAAATTTCATCCTTCTTTTGAAAAACTTTCTATCGATGAGATCGTCAAAAATCCCAAGCTTTATGAACTTTATTCCACTGCGTTAGATGATCATTTCACCATTTTAGTAAGAAGTGCGGATATCAAAGCTATCATGGAAGCAAAGAAATACTTGATGCAAAAAGGTTTCTTTGTCATGGGAGATCGAGATATCTATGGTCTTACCCAAATTGAAGAAGATTATCTAAAAAAAGGTTTCCCTCAAAAAGATATCGATTCTGTCTTAGATAAAGTAAAAAATTATTTAGGATTTGATAAAAAGAAAGAAGAATTGATTGGAAAGAATAAAGAAGGCGATTATTATTTCTATTTCATGCCCAAGAATGAAAAAGTGAACACTTGGCATGAATTCAAACAAGAGACGTATCTTGATGAATTGAATCTCATCGCCAAGAAGAGTCAAAAAAGCATCGATTTGATCTTCTCTCAACTCGGTAACATCATCTATGGCGGGTTAAAGCTTCCCGGTGTCGCCATGGAAGAATATAAAGATGCCTATATGGAAGCCGTCAATGTGCAAGTCTTAAAAGAAGACAAGAGAGAAATGTTTTTGGCTTGTCGAATCTTAAAGCAATTAGCCGATAAAGAAGATGATGTTTTTGACTTAGGTTTATTCCAGTTATTGCTTTGTGAAGAACCCATCTTTGCGATGGAAGAGATAGAAGAAATCTACCTCGATTTCCCCAATGAAATCGATGAGAACACCTTCCTATCTCAGGAAAGCTAGAAAAAGTTATCTTTTTATAAAAGATAGTTATATAATATTTCGGTTGTCGTTCCTTTTGGAGGTATTCTTATGCGTAAATTATCCAGTGATGAAATCAGAGATATCTGGTTAAACTTCTTCAAAGACAAAGGTCATTATATCGAACCGAGTGCATCTTTGGTTCCTAACAATGATCCTACTCTTTTGTGGATCAATGCCGGTGTCGCTGCTTTAAAGAAATATTTTGATGGTACGTTAACCCCGAAACATCGTCGTATCACCAATGCACAAAAGTGTATTCGTACCAACGATATCGATAATGTCGGACACACCGCAAGACATCATACCTTCTTTGAGATGATGGGTAATTTTTCCATCGGTGATTATTTCCGCAACGAAGTCATCCCGTGGGCATTTGAACTTTTAACCAACGAAAAATATTATGGCTTAGATCCTCATAAACTCTATGTCACCTATTATCCGGATGACAAAGAGACTCACGACCTCTGGGTGAAATGTGGTATCCCCGAAGAGAATATGATTCCTTCCGTTCACAATTTCTGGGAGATCGGTGAAGGACCTTGCGGACCGGATACCGAAATCAACTATGACCGTGGTGAAAAATATGATCCCGAACATCTCGGATTGAAATTGTTACAAGATGATTTAGATAACGATCGTTATATCGAACTTTGGAACATCGTTTTCTCTCAATTCAATTCTCAACCTGGTGTGGATAGAAAAGATTACAAACAATTACCCCAAAAGAACATCGATACTGGTGCTGGTTTAGAAAGACTTGCTTGCATCATGCAAGATGCTGACACCAACTTTGAAACCGATCTTTTCTTACCTTACATCCAATTTATCCAAAAGAAATCCAAATTCCCTTATGAAGGAAAATATCAATTGGCTTATCGAGTCATCGCCGATCACATCAGAAGTATCACCTTCGCTTTAGCGGATGGTGCTGTCTTCTCTAATGATGGACGTGGCTATGTCTTAAAGAGATTGTTAAGAAGAGCTTCTCGTTATGCCAATTCCTTAGGTTTAGAAGCCGGTACTTTAGCTTCTTTGGTTCCTGTGGTCACCGAAAATATGGCTCACTTCTATCCCTATCTAAGAGACCATATGGAAAGAACCATGAAGATGATTCAATCCGAAGAGAACAAATTTGCCGCGACATTAAAGACGGGTGAAAGACTTCTTGCTCAATATATGGAAAACGCAAAAGATGTCCTTCCGGGAAGCGACGCTTTCCGCTTAGCCGACACTTATGGTTTCCCTTATGAACTCACCAAAGAAATCGCTGAAGATAACGGCTTGAAAGTGGATGAAGAAGAATATGAAAGACTTCTTGCCCAAAGCAAAGAATTAGCTAGAAATAGCCGTGGAAACCGCGAATCTTTCGCTTCTCAAAGCAAAGACTTAATCGCCTTTACTACAGAGAGTGAATTCACTTATTGCGAAAACAGAGATTTTGAATCTGAAGTCATCGGAATCTTCGTCAATGGCGAAAAAGTCGATTCCATCTCTGAAAAAGGAGATGTCGCTTTTAAGAAGACGGATTTCTATGCCGAAAGCGGTGGACAAGTCGCCGATAGAGGTTATATCAAGAACGCTACTTGTGAAGCCGAAGTCACTTATGTCTCTTCCTCTAACCACGGACAACATCTGCTTCATGTCAAAGTCTTATATGGTGAGATCAAGGTGGGAGATACTTTCTTAGAAGAAGTCGACTGGAAGAGAAGAAATCTCATTAGAAAGAATCACTCCGCCACCCACTTATTACAGAAAGCCTTACAAGAGATCGTCTCTCCTGAGATTCATCAAGAAGGTGCTTATTACGATGATGAACTTCTCCGTTTTGATATCAATGCCGATGCCAAACTTGGTGTAGAAGTTTTAAATAATGTCGAAAGAAGAGTCAACGAAAAGATCTTTGAAGCTCTTCCTGTCAAGACCGAAGTTCTCTCTAAAGAAGATGCTTTAAAGAGAAATGCGATGCACTTATTCTCTGAAAAATATGGCGATAAAGTCAGAGTCGTCTCTATGGGAGATTACTCCATGGAATTCTGTGGTGGAACCCATGTCGAAAACACTTCTGAAATCAACTGCTTTGCTATTGTCAGCGAAGAATCTGTGGCTGCTGGTATCAGAAGAATCACCGCTTATACTGGCTTGAAAGCTTATGAATTCTTCAAAGAGAAACAAGGAATGATCTTAGAAGCCGCTGACTTACTCAAGATCAATTCCGATAAAGGTGTCAGAGCCAAGATCATGAATAACAATGATCTCATCGCTTCCTTAAATAGCACCATCAAAGAATTGAGAGAAGAAAATTCTAACAATGTCTTCCACGCTTTAGAGAAAGATATCGTTGAGAATAACGATAAGCTTGTCTTAGTCTCTACCTTGAAGAATATGACTCACGAACAAGAAGATTCTATCGCTCACAAATTGATTGATAAATATCCTAACCTTGTTCTCTTCTTAGCTTTCGATAACGGTGCAAAGAAAGACTTAGTTGCCGCTAGAGGTAACGCTCTCTCCTTGAAAGCTGGTGATATTATGAAGAATGCTTCTAAGCTTCTCAACGGTAGAGGTGGCGGAAGACCCGATGTGGCTTTCGGTGGCAGTGAAGATATCTCTGCCATGGAAGAAGTCAGAAAGTATATCTTAGGACTTTAAACGTGAAGAAGAATATTCTTGCTTTAGATTTAGGGAAAGGTTCTCTAGGGATTGCTATCTCTCGTTCTGGCATGTTTATCACTCCAATCACCAACCTTCGTTTCCACGCCATGCAATGGGAGGAACCTCTCGCATATCTAGATGACCTTCTCAAAAGAGAAAAAGTAGAAACCTTCGTCATGGGACTTCCTCTTTTCCCTTCTGGGGATGATTGTGAGATGACCCATGTAGTGAGAAAGTTTGCTGCTCGTTTACAAGAATTATATCCCTCCATTGAACTTGTATATCAAGATGAGAGATATTCGACTGTGGAAGCTTCTTCCTATCTTCATCAACAAGGACAAAACGCCAAAAAACAACACAAAGGCATCGATGCCGCTGCCGCTTGTGTCATCTTAAAGAGATATCTTGTCTCCTTAGGACAAATCAATGATTTTTAAAAAAGAGCGGGTTAGAGTAGACTTCATATCAACGATTTCACTCCTATATAAATAATTGAGTATTTTTGCATTAACGTTATTATAATTTCCGACTAAAATGTAGTTGCAATTACGATTAGTCGGAGATTTTTATTTTCTCTAGGAATTTACTTTTTTAAATTTTAGTTCTTTCTTTTTTGCAGGATTACCTAGGTGACTTATTTTCTTTACGTGAGCTCGCTAGATTCCCATACCTAATTTTTTAGAAAAAGTGATAGAAAAATGGCGGTTTTATAGCCGCCATTTTCCCTTGTATGAATATTCATACACTGCTGTATGAAATTTCATTCACTTCTTCTTCTTGATGATAA
>JAFUFH010000047.1 GCA_017470005.1 Bacilli bacterium
CGGAGGCCGACTGAGCCAAACCGCCAAGTTCGAGCACTCAGGCGGCCTTCGGAATAAAGCTCTCTTTCTAGCCTCTGGGCGAGGCCGAAAATATTATACCAAAGATCGCCAGAAATCAGTCATGTGCAAGTAAGGACTTTTATCCAAAAAAGAAATTGTAGATGTTTCCTTTTTCCCTGATGGCATTTCTTTACATAAAGGAGATATCACCCTGATAAAAGCAGATGCGATCGTGAACGCTTGCAATTCTAAAATGTTAGGTTGTTTTGTTCCGAATCATCACTGCATCGATAATGCGATTCATTCTTTTGGGGGTCTTCAAGTCAGAAGAGATATGATGGAGATCATGGAAAAGCAAGGTCACGATGAAGAAAATGGACAAGTCAAAGTATCTAGTGGATATAATTTACCTGCAAAATATATATTCCATACAGTAGGACCGATTTATTCTGGAACTCATCGCGATGAAATCGATTTAGCAAACTGTTATCAATCTTGTTTGAGCAAAGCCGATGAGATGGGATTAGAATCTCTTGTATTTTGTTCTTTATCTACGGGAATTTTTGGATTTCCGATTGAACAGGCTAGTAGAATCGCTCTTCATTGTATCGATTCCTATTTAAAACAAGAAAACAAAAACATCAAAAAAGTAATCATTGATGTCTTTAGTGATAGAGATCATCAAGTATATAAAAAAGTTTTTATGGAGATGGGCTTATGATTATCAATACAGGACAAAGAACAGATATTCCCGCCTTCTACTCAAAATGGTTTATCAACCGCATCAGGGAAGGGTATGTTTTAGTAAGAAATCCCTATTATCCAAACCTAGTCACAAAGTTTTTATTAAATCCCGATGTCGTGGATGTGATTGGTTTTTGCACCAAAAATCCTCGACCGATGTTTCCCTATCTAGAGGAATTGAAAGATTTCGGTCAATTTTGGTATGTATCCATCACGGGTTTTGATAAAGAGCTAGAACCGAATGTTCCTCCCATTGATCAAGTGATCGAAGACTTCAAATATCTATCCAACAAAGTTGGTAAAAATGCGATCGGCTGGAGATATACTCCTATCATTGTAAATGAAAAATATACAAAAGAATATCACATCAAAATGTTTGAACATATCGCTTCTCAATTAGAAGGTTATACCTCTTTAGTTGCTTTTGGATTTATCGATATTTATCCAAAATTAGCCAAGAATCATCCTGAGATTAAAGATACAGATGATGAAACAAAAATAGAAATCACCAAAGCGATTCTAGATATCGCCAAAAGACACAATATGGATTTAAGACTCTGCTCCAAAGAGAAGTGGTTATCCGAGTATGGAGTGGATATTGATGGTTGCATGAGAGTGAAAGATTACGAGAATAGCATTGATTCCAAATTAGAGATCAAACAAAAGATGGAAGCGAGAAAAAATTATTGTGCTTGTTATCTTTCTAATGACATAGGATCTTACAACTCTTGCTTACACCTTTGTAAATATTGCTATGCAAATGGAAATGAAACTACCATCAGAAAGAATTTTGAAGCCCACGATGATCATTCCCCTTTATTGATTGGTCATCTTAACCCTGAAGATAAGATTCGAGTAGCAAAACAAGAATCTTTTAAAGATAAAAACATCACCTTATTTTGATTATGAAAGAAATAGAAAGAATTAAAAAACTACTAAGCGAAGCAGAGGCCATCGTTATCGGAGCAGGAGCGGGTTTATCCACCGCTGCTGGGTTTGAATATGGAGGGGACTACTTTTTAGAGAACTTCCCTGATATTCATGAAAAGTACGGCTATACAGATATGTATAGTGCCGGTTTCCATCCTTTTTCCACCAGTGAAGAAAAATGGGGTTACTGGTGTCGATTCATCTACTTACAAAGATATAAAGAAGGACCTAAACCTCTTTATGTGAAACTTTTAAATATGGTCAAAGATAAGAATTATTTTGTGATTACCACAAATGTGGACCATCAATTTCAACTCGCTGGGTTTTCTAAAGAAAGACTGTTTTATACCCAAGGAGATTATGGATTATTCCAATGCTCAAATCCTTGTCACAAAAAGACATATGAAAACGAGAAGCAAATCCTAGAAATGCTTCATTCTCTTAAGGATGGTTTCATCCCTTCTAATTTGATCCCAAAATGTCCTATTTGTGGAGAAGAAATGGCCATGAATTTAAGAAGTAATGAAACATTTGTCGAAGATGAAGGATGGAATAAAGCAGCGGATAGATACGAACAATTCCTACAAGAGAACAAGAATAAAAAGATTTTATTCCTTGAACTAGGTGTCGGCTTTAATACACCCGGAATCATCAAATATCCCTTCATGAAAATGACCTATTATTTCCAAGATGCCTTCTATGTTTGTGTGAATAAAGGCTTTAACTCCATTCCAGAAGAAATAAAAGATAAGTCTATTGTTTTAGATGCAGATATCAATATGTTAGTAAAATAATAAAGTTTCCTCTTCCAACAAAGCCTTATTCGTTGTACGAAGAACATAAGGAAAGCTCCTTTTTTTGTTTTGACATGTAGTTGTCTACAATTTGTAGACAACTGAAATGAGTCATAAAAGAATAGACCCTATCTTATTTTGAACCAGTATAGAAGTCGACTTTACTGACACTATTGGCGACGACAAGAATGGTGCTTTGATTTAATTTTTCAATCAGTTCATCCGCAGCTTTATACACCTCAGCTTTATCCGCATATTCCAAAACACAAACAAAGGAATACTCTAGAGTGACAACATTCTTTTCATCTCTCCAAACCCCACTGGCATCATACATGGTAAACCCATCCGAAAAATGATCCATCATGGTGTTGTGGATAATAGAACGAGCCTCTTCTAAAGGCATTTCTAATTGATATGTTTCTTTATCATTGGTGCCCACATACAAGGTGTATTCGATTTCTTGTTTCGGAATAGAATAGGACTGGATAAGGGACCAGGTAGATAATCCGATAGCAACGGTGGAAAGAGAGCAAAGAATCGCAAATGGTAATTTTTTCATCATTTGTAACCTCCTTATAAAATGAAAACGTCTATTCTTCAGAAACAGATTCATCCCCTTCTGTTTCTATTTCTGTTTGTTGATTGATGGCTTGATATTCTTTGACCACAGACATGACCGCTTTCGCTAATAAGCGGCAAACTTTTTTGATTTCTTCTTTCACTTTTCTTTTGTTCTTACTGTTCTTTAACTGTTGAGCATAATACAAAGCAGAACCATATAATCCCTCAAAACAAAAGATAGAAAAGAAATCGCTAGGAATGTCGTAACCTAAAGAATAAATCAATTCCGTCATATATCTACTATAGTTGCCAAGCAAGGCATTTTTAAATACTTCTAAAGGAAAGGTTTCCCCTTTATATATGAGATTTTGAATTTGATTATAATGTCTTGCCACCCATTCATAAGTGGCATAAACCGATT
Organism: Bacilli bacterium; assembly: GCA_017470005.1. Lineage (GTDB taxonomy): Bacteria > Bacillota_I > Bacilli_A > RFN20 > CAG-288 > Enterosoma. Next base: position 3,451 of record JAFUFH010000047.1, read on the forward strand.
CATATTCAATCTCTTCTAAATCCGTTATTCTACTTACAATTTTGTAATATTCTGCTTCATATTCATTGTTGATCAAATGAATTGATGCCTGATCTAAAAGATGGTCTTTATCCTTGTAATAATGATAAAAAGTCATTTTTGTTTTCTTTGCGACAGCGCAAATTTCATTGATCGTGATATCGTGATAATTCTTCGTTTCTAATAACGAGAATAACGCTTGTTCAAAAGCGTCCTTTGTTTTATTAATTTCGTTCATATCTTTACTATATATGTATTTTATACGAAAGTAAATAAAAAACTTTACTTCCAATATGTGAAAGTATAGTTTTAACTTGTTTTCCTTGAGTCCTGTTCCAATCTCTCATCCATCACATTTAGAGAAACGAAAGCTCAATGGGACACTATGATTAAAAAGGCGGTTGGAATTCTCAGGTTCCTGCTAATGTCGTCCATTGTTCCTATGGAGATGTAAATCTCTAAAAAATAACTTCTTATAAATTATTAGACTGGCTAAGCAATTTGCTTAGCCTTTTTAAATTTGAAGTAAATTTTTCATTCTAATTAGTGCCGTTTCATGAAGCGAAAAAGGACTCTGGGCAAATTAATTTGACACATTAATTATTTTTAAAAATAGTGTGGCACTTTTGTGACACTTTGTTTGCTACAATATGTGCATTCAAGGAGCTCCTTGAAGTTAAGAAGCTTTTGTTCCGAGCCGAATACGATATCCGAATAAACCCTTTTCCTAAAATGTAGAAGTCTTTGCTTCTACATTTTTCTTTTTAAAATTTTAGAATCATTTCGATATAATCATAGTAAGAGTCTTAAAAGAGGAAGGAGAAGTCGATCATGAAATTGAAAAACACTTTATTCCATCTCATGCTCATCTCTTTATTAGCTGCTTGTACAAATCCGCAAACAGAGAGTAGTGAAAGTGCTGCAGAAAACACATCCTATTCTTCCGTGGAAGAAACAACGAGTAACCATAGTGAGCCCCCTTTACAAGAGAATTGTATCTCTTTGTATAGTGATACTTCTCGTTATTATTTCGATTCTCTTAAAGAAGAAGATTCCTGTCCTTTGAAGACTTATCATCACAAAGACTTTGGGGAGATTCCTTATGTTTCTCTCTCCCAATATTGTGATACTTTTGATATGACCATTATCCAAGGGAAAAGAGAATATGGAATCAAAGAAGATCAATTCTATGTGACCAATCAAGGTTTTGGTACCTTCCTCTTTGATGCCAAAAAAGATACAGTGACCACTTCGGGCGACATTCTTTATTTCTTTAAAGATAACAATAACATGAACAATTTCATTCCTTTAGATATCTATACCTCCACCAACTTTGAACGTTTTACCAAAGGAAGTAAAAAGACAAGATATATCTCTACAGGAAAAGAAAGAGTTTATGATTGTAAGAAATATGATTTTGATATCGTTTATGAAAACGGAGAATATTATGCCCCCTTCTCTTTATTGAATGCTCTGTTCTTTGAATTTAAAAATGAGACATCTATTTACAACGGAAAAGATTTCTTTGATGCTGAATACCTTTCTGGTGAGAATCCTGTTGTGCAATATTGTTATTCCTCCAACGGTAACTTCTTATTAGATTTAAGCGGAGGAAAATTTGGTCCCGCCTTATTTGAAAATAAAGAGCCCAATCCTGGAGAAGAATATCATTTTGAAACTACCATCAAAGCAAGCGGTCAAAAGTTTGTCTTCTCTTTAGCCAATGGAACCGGATTTATCCGCTCTTATAATTTTGAAGGAAAACTGATTGAAGAAGATGTGTATAAGAAAGTGAAATATGTCAGAAATGGGGATATCCTAGAAATGAAATATTTCAGTGTCTTCAATGAAGATGACGATGAAAAAGATGCGATCAGTGATATCTACACTTTAAATGTTCACATGGATGAAACTTTATTCCACAAAAAGAAGAGAAGCAAAGAAGTCGCCGATTTCACCTATCAAGAGCTTCGCTTTGCTATGATGGAACTTTATGGAAAAACCATCAATGAGAAAGTGAAAGACTTTGATACCTTCATTCAGGACAAAGATTACAAAGAAAAACTATTATCCTTAGATGCAAAAGAATATGATGATGCGATGTCTCAATTCTTACTTCAAGGAATCGATGATGGACACACCAGTATTGATACTCCTTCTATCTATGGACTTCCTACTATGGCTGAGGCTAACTCCTATCAAGTCACTTTTGAAGGACCAAGATATAATAAGATTACTTCTACCTTCGCTCCCTTGAGAGAAAAAAGAAAAGAAGCCAACTTAGATGAAGGCTTAGACATTGTTGGGGAGACTGCAGTTCTTTCTTTTGATAAATTTGTTACGAGTAAAGAAGCAAATAAGACCGTATCCTTAAAAGCTTATCCTCAATATCAAAATACCAACCCGAATGATTATGTCACTTTAGATACCATGGCATTCTTTGCTTCTTCCTTCCAAACCATTGAAAAGAACGCCAATATCAAAAATGTGGTTTTTGATCTCACTTGTAACAGCGGAGGAAAGACGGCAACCATGGCTTATCTTCTCTCTTACCTAACCGATGATCCTACCATTCGAGTCAATAACCTGTTAAATGATAGTTATATTGAATTTCATTATATGACAGACTTAGACCAAGATGGAGTCTATGCTTCTAATAAAGATACCTTCAAAGACAAATATCAATTCTATGTATTAACTAGTCATGGAAGCTTCTCTTGCGGAAATCATTTCCCTTCTCTTTGTAAAGATAACGGACTAGCCAAAATCATCGGAGAGAGATCGGCGGGAGGAAGTTGTGTCATCTCCAGTCTATCTAACTCTTCAGGTTATCTCTATCACTCCTCAAGCGAACATGTCGCTGTCATAAAAGAAGGAGATAAATATGTCAACAACGATGCCGGTGTCACTCCCGATATCGAGCTTGATTCTTCCTACTGGTACGATCATTCTAAGTTGAATCAATATTTAAAAACCCTATCTTAAGTTCTAAAGGCGCTTCAATAAGCGCCTTTTTCAAATAAAAATAATAGTCAGAAAAAATTTTTTTGAAAATATGGTGAAAACTCATCAACAAAAAGAGACGTTTGGCCGGTGCTACCATCTTAAGTGATGATGCGGGCACTTACATGGATGTCTTAACTCTTCTCATCAACTTAAAGGTTGGTGTAAGACAATTATCTAAGATGATCTTTGCCTTCCCGACTCAAACTTACGGCTTGATTTCTTCCTTAATTCCTCTTCTCTTAAAAAAGTAGAATTAGGTTTCCTTTCCTAAGCTACACATCGACGGAATATCCCTTGGTGTGTAGCTTTTTCTATTTTTGATTGCTTTTAATTTCTTTGGCCTAAAACGAGCAACTATTTTTGCTTATTTGTTATCTCATCTTTCATTTTTCTTTTTTTTGGAAGTAAATAGAAGCAAAATATTTTTATTCCGAAACTTCCCTTGCTAAAATAATAGAGAATTAAAAGGAGTCAAATTTATGGCAAACAGATTTATGTTGAACGAAACCTCTTACCATGGTCATGGCGCAATTTTAAACATTGTCCCTGAAATCCAAGCTAGAGGTTTCAAAAAAGTTTTGGTGTGTAGTGATGCTTCCTTAGTCAAGTTTGGTGTTTCCGCCAAGGTCACCGATCTCTTAGATGAGGCAAAAGTTCCTTACACTCTCTTCTCCGATATCAAGCCTAACCCTACCATCGAAAACGTTCTTGCTGGTGTTCAAGCCGCCAAAGATGCTCAGGCCGATTGTATCATCGCTATCGGTGGTGGTTCCTCTATGGATACCGCTAAAGCTATCGGTATCATCATCGCCAACCCTGAATTCGCAGATGTCAGAAGTTTAGAAGGTGTTGCCCCCACAAAGAAACCTTGCTTACCTATCATCGCTGTCCCTACCACTGCTGGTACCGCTGCAGAAGTCACCATCAACTACGTCATCACCGATGTTCAAAAGAAGAGAAAATTCGTTTGCGTCGACGTTCATGATATGCCTATCATCGCTGTCGTCGATCCCGATATGATGGCCTCTATGCCTAAGAGCTTAAAAGCTTTCACTGGTATGGACGCTCTCACCCATGCTATCGAAGGTTACACCACTAGAGCCGCTTGGGAAATGTCGGATATGTTCCACATCAAAGCCATCGAATTGATTGCTAAGAACTTAAGAGATTCTGTCGCCGGCTTAGATAAGGGCGGTGAAAATATGGCTTTAGCTCAATACATCGCTGGTATGGGCTTCTCCAATGTCGGTTTAGGTATCGACCACGCTATGGCTCACACTCTCTCCGCTTATTATGATGTCCCTCACGGAAAAGCATGTGCTATGCTCCTTCCAATCTCTATGGAATTCAATAGAGATTACACCGGTGAAAAATATCGTGATATCGCTAGAGTCTTCGGTGTCAAAGATGTCGATAAGATGAGCCAAGAAGAATACAGAGATGCTGCTATCGCTGCTGTTAGACAACTCTCTACCGATGTCGGAATCCCGCTTATCTGTGAAGAAATTAAAGAATCTGATTTAGATAATCTTGCTTCTGATGCTCTCAAGGATGCTTGCTATCCTGGTAACCCGAGAGAAGCCACTCACGAACAAGTCGTCGCTTTATTCAGAAAGTTGATGAAGTAAATCCTCATAACAAAGGAAAAGAGCCGTCCCAACTCCAGGGTGGCTCTTTTTGAATGGAGGTAAATCTATTTCTCTTGAGCCCAGTCGTCTCTAATAACGCCTTCGGCTCTAAAATTGTTGACCACTTTTGCCATTTTAGCAAAGCATAATCTCATCCCCTTGCTATCGTGTGTGAAATTAGAAGCTCTAGCGGCTTTGATACCGATGGATTCTGCGCTAACAAAGGCATCAATATCCGCACCAAGGAAGATGAATTCCGTTCCTTCATTCGTTGCTTCTCTGATCAAATCCTTCACTTTAGGAAGAGTGTATTCAGAACTTGCATTTTCTAATCCGTCGGTGATAATGACGAAAATTCTAGCGACATCTTTGTGTTTGTTTCTACGATTGCTATCTGTGATAGCTGTTCCAACAGTGTCCAAGAGTGCGGTGCATCCTCCGACATAGTAATCTTCTTCCGTCATTTCCTTTGCATCTTGAATAGGGGTGTTTTCTTCGAAAAGTTTGTAGTGGTTGGAAAAAAGATAAGTAGTGATAGTTGCTCTTCCTTGTCCTTTCATTTGTTTTTGGATGAATCCATTGTAACCGCCGATGGTGTCTTTCTCTAATCCGGACATAGAACCAGAACGGTCGATGATGAATGTAATTTCAGTATCTTTAATGACCATTTTTGGGTCTCCTTTCTTTTATTCTGGCCATAGTTTAACGGAAAGAAGAAAAGAAAAGGTCGCCCTAGCGGCGACATTTAAAGAAGCTCTTGTTGATAAGAGAGTAAGATCTCATTGACATCGATGATGTCATAGATTTTTTCCACCAAGCAGTATTGGATGATGACATCACTGACATCGTTATCCGCAAAAGAATAACCCGCTTTCATCAAGAGGGTATCTGCTTGAGAAAGAGTCAACTGCAATCCGATACATAACGCTAAGATACTTTTCTTAGAAGGTTTATAATTATCGTTTCTCATCTTAGAAAAGAGTCTGCGATCGATATTGGAACGACGATACACTTCGACATCGCTAAGCTGCTTGTCTCGAATGAGAGAGAATAAATAATCTTGGAAAGAAGCTTCTTTTTTCACTTTCTCGTTGAAATTCGGAAGGAAAGAAGCGTTGATGGATTTAAGCGAAGTGGAAAAGATAACACTTTGTTTGGCGACTTTTTCCTTTTTCTCTAATCTTTTTTGCTGAATAAAAGTTTCTAATTTTGGAAACTTCTTTTTCTTTTCTTTGAGAATGACATAAATATTTTGATCGTTGATTTGAGAGGAGATCTTTTTGAGAGATTCTAAAGAAGAGAGAAGCGTAAAATCACATCCCTGCAATAACAAAGAATTTAGTTTAGCCTGTTCTTTTTCTTTGACATAAGGAAGAGAAGAATCTCTTTCTTTTTCTTGAATATAATGTAATGGCATCAGCAATAATATCCTTTCAAACCCTTGGGTAAATAATTCTTCAATTTATTTTGAACTTTCTTCCCTAATCCTAATCGCAATCCTTCATAAGATACGATATATAAGCCATCATCTTTTCCTTCTACTTTGATCTCGTTTCCACAAGCGTAAGAGAGAGCATCACTTCGAGAAAGGGAGAGCAAAGGAAGAGAGGTAGCTACTTTACAATATCCGTGATCAAAATCACATTTAGGATAAGGAGAGTCATCATAGATTTTAATTCCGGGAGAGAGGAAGGGAAGAGAAGAGAAGGCGTCATAGAATCTAGGGACGATGTAATCTTTGTTCTTATAGGTTATCACCTTTTTGTTTTCAACAAGAGATGCTTTCTTGTATTTCACTTCTTCAACGTTTGTTTTACTTCCACCTGTTTTCTTCATGAGGATGAAGTAGATACCTTCTCCTTCATAGATGCCAGGGATGAGATGATAGCCTAAGTGATTTACACCTTCTATCATCTTTTCTTCTTTTTCTATCGGAAGGATTTCTATATCGGAATGCTTGGTTAAAAACTTTTGAATCTGTTCTTCATCTTCTTGGGTAGAGAATGCGCAGGTAGAATAAACAATATAACCATCTTTACAAGCTAATTCATACGCTTTCTCTAATAAATTCTCTTGAATGGGAAGAAGTCTTTCTACCTTCTCTAAAGAGAAATCTAAGGCCATCTTCTTCTCTTTGCGAAGCATTCCGCTTCCCGAACAAGGAGCGTCTAGAATGACTAGATCAAAGATTTCCTCTAATTCTAATCTCATCGGATCAAGAGAAAGGGTGAGAATGTTATCTAGATGCAATCTTGTCGCATTCTTGACAATCTCATTGGCCCTTTCAAAAGAGATATCATTACAAAGATAGAGACCGTCTTCTCTTCTCATATCTAAGGCGATACTCTTTCCACCAGGTGCCGCACACAAATCAATCGATAAGAATTCTTTCTTCAAAAGAGGAGCGATATATTTTGAAATCACCATGGAGGAGTGATCCATGATATAAAAGCCACCTGCAAAATGTTCTAAACTCTTTCCTAATCTATCTTCGTCTTTATCAAAATAAAAACACAATTCATCAAAGGAATCTCTTCTCAATGAAGGGAAAGAATCTAAAAGAGCATTCAAAGGGAAGTGTCTAGAATTCCACAATAAGGAAGAGACACTTTTTTCTTTTAACCCTTGTCGAAACTTTTCTTTTTCTTCTTCGCTACAATAGGTTAATAGCGTAGAAAAATCAAAGGTAGATTCCGTCTTTGGATGCTGGTTTGCTTTGTGTTTTTTTGCCATGTCTCTATTATAGAAGAAAAGAAGAAATAAAGAAATTATGTTTGAAATGGAAATTATTTCCTTACAGGTATATAATTTACTAATGAAGGAGCAAATGGTTATGTCAGAACAATACATCAAAGTGAAAAAGAATGACGATCCTAACACAAAGCACTTAGAAGAAAAGCCTCTTGTAGAAGTGACTCGTTCCACCGAACCAGATACGGGAGAAGATGTTTATTTGGTGCAAAGCAACAGCAAACATCAATTTGCTTCCCATATCTCACCCCTTTATGGAACGAAAGAATACTATTGGACAGGTGTTCTTCAAAAAGATACTCAAATCAAATTTGTCCATAACAATGGTAAACAGATTCCTATCCACGAATTCTCTAACTGTGGATATACTCTCATTGGAAAAGCGCAGAATTATTTCACTTCCAAAAAAGCTCTCTCCGCCAAAGGAGAATCTTGCGACGATCAAGAATACATCTACATCAATCAACATTCTCAACTCATCTACACGGGAGAAAGTGAAGAGCACACCCTATTCTTACGTATCTACGATAATCTCGAAGGAATTGAAAACGATCGTTGGGTTGTCATCTCTATCGAATAAGTAGGAGCCTTCGGGCTCCTTTTTGCTTTGGTTTTCTTTTTCTCTTGTTTATACAAGAGAAGGAAAATGATATAATAAGCAAATAACATGCCGGAGGAATCATCATGGATATTTTATCTATCATAGAAAAGAAAAAAAGAGGCGGGGAATTGAATGCAAAAGAGATCCGATTTTGGATTGATAATTATTGCAAAGACGAAATTCCCGATTATCAAGTCTCTGCCCTTTTGATGGCGATTCGTTTAAAAGGAATGACCAAGCAGGAAATCTTTGATTTGACCGAAGCGATGATGCACTCTGGTGAAATTATCGATTTGAGCAAGATTGAAGGAGTCAAATGTGATAAGCATTCCACCGGCGGTGTCGGAGATAAGACTTCTTTGGTTCTTTGCCCTATGTTAGCGGCTTTAGGAGCAAAAGTTGCCAAGATGTCTGGTAGAGGTTTAGGCTTCACCGGTGGCACTTTGGATAAATTAGAATCCATTCCTGGCATGAGAGTCATCCTGGACCAGAATGAATTTTTAGATGTCATCAACCGCGTTGGCATGTCTATCATCGGACAATCTCAAGAAATCGTCCCCGCGGATAAGAAGTTATACGCTCTCCGCGATGTCACAGGTACCGTCGATTCCATCGGTTTGATTGCTTCCTCTATCATGTCTAAGAAATTAGCGAGCGGATGCGATTGTATCTTATTGGATGTCAAATATGGTTCTGGCGCTTTCATGCAGACCAAAGAAGATGCCGAAGAACTCGCCAAAGTCATGGTGGAAATCGGTGTTCACTTCGGAAAAGATGTCCGCGCTGAAGTCACTTCTATGAACCAACCTTTAGGTAAAGCCATCGGTAACATTTTGGAAGTCAAAGAAGCCATCGACACGCTCCATAACAATGGTCCGAAAGATTTCACTGACCTCTGTCTTTCCTCTGGCGCTACCCTCTTGATGCAAGCTGGTCTTTACGATAACCGCGATGAAGCTATCAATGATTTGAATAATGTCTTAGTCGAAGAAAAAGCATTCCGTGTCTTCCGTTCTTTCATCAAAGCGCAAGGCGGAGATGTCTCCTTCATCGATAACCCCAACAAGTTCCCTGAAGCGATGTATTTCCTCCCTGTTCGTTCTATCCGCACTGGTGTCATCACCTCTATCGATACGATGGAAATCGGTCTCTCTTCCATGAGATTAGGTGCTGGTAGAGAAACCAAAGATGATATCATCGATATGGCTGCGGGTATCGTTTTGAACAAGAAACTTGGAGACCATGTCGTCAAAGGCGATTTGCTTTGTACTCTTTACACAGAGAAACCCAATATGAATTCCATGGTGACAGATGTCATGAACTGCTTCTTCATCTCGGATGATGATTCTTATGTCGCCCCTAACGTGGTGGAAGAAAGAATCTCTTTAGATAAAGAAACTGGGGAATTCATCATCGAAAAAGAAGATTAAAATGAGCGTCATTCTATCCTTACAAAACGTCTATAAAGAATATTCGGGAGAGGTTTTATTTCAACCCCTCTCTTTTGTTGTTCGCGACGATGATAGAACCGCCATACTAGGCCCGAATGGAACAGGAAAGTCTACTTTAATCAAAATGATCTTGGGAAAAGAGGAAGTGACGGGAGGAAACATCATCTTTTCCAAAGGGGTGAGTGTCGGATACCTTTCTCAAGATGTCATCGAAAACCCAGAACACACTCTCTATGAGGAAGCCTTAACCGTTTTTGCTTCTTTAAGAAAAGAAGAAAAGAGATTGAAAGAACTCTCGGAAGCCATTGCTAAAGACCCAGAAAACACGGTTCTTTTAGAAGAATATTCCAATTGCGCCTCCCTCTTTGAAAGCAAGGACGGATATTCTTATAAATACAAGATTGCCATGATTTTAAATATGTTCTCTTTCTCCAAAGAGGATTATGATAGAAAGATTTCTACGTTCTCTGGTGGTGAGAAGACTCGCGTCGCTTTTGCAAAACTGCTCTTATTAAATCCTGACATTTTAATCTTGGATGAACCGACAAACCATCTCGATATCATTTCGATAGAATGGTTAGAAGATTACCTCAAGCATTACCAAGGTGCCGTCCTTTTTGTCTCTCACGATATCACTTTTGTCAAAGACCTCGCTGATCACATTTTAGATATTGATCACGGTGTCTTTACCATGTACAACTGCGACTATGATCACTTCGCCATTGAAAAGAAGAACCGTTATGAACTAGCCCTTGCTCAATTCAAAGCACAAGAAGAGGAAAGAGAGAGATTACAACGCTTCATCACCTTCTATATGCCTAAGCCTCGCTTTGCTTCTCGTGCCCACGATAGAGAAAAGAAATTAGCACGATTAGAGGCTAATGCCATTCAAGATCCTAGCAAAATCAAAAACCGTTCTCTCTCTATCGGCTTAAAAGGCGAAGTGAGAGAAGGAAAGAAATTATTAGATTTCACTGATGTCGCCATCGGATACGACACTCCTTTGATTGAAAATATTCAGTTCACTCTCTTTGGAAAAGATAGACTTGCTGTCATGGGAGCTAACGGTATTGGAAAATCAACTTTTGGAAAAGTTCTTTTGAATGAACTTCGACCTATTTCAGGCGATATAAGAAGATATTTTCATCTCTCTATGGGTGTATTAAGACAAGACATCCGTTCTTACCAATCCGAAGAGACGCTCTTCCAGCATTTTAGAAACCTTTATCCTAGAATGAGCAATGAAGAGATCTATGGTGGTTTAGGAAGATACGCTTTCTCCTATCAGGAGAGCAATGAAAAGAGACTCTGCGACCTTTCTGGTGGAGAATTGATGCGTATTGAAATCCTCCAACTTTCTTTAGATGATTACGATTTGCTTTTGCTAGATGAGCCAACAAACCATTTAGATATGATGTCTATCTCTGAATTGATAGATGCGTTAAATGAATATGAAGGAACCTTAGTGATCATCTCTCATGACCGTGACTTTATCGATAAGACTTGTAATAAACTTCTCTATCTTTACAACGGAAAAGGCCATTACTATGAAGGCCCTTATTCCGAATTCAAAGAGAAGGAATTGCTCCGTATCATGAATGAAGAGAAGGAGCGATTAGAAGCAGAAAACCAACAGAAGAAAGAAGAGAAGAAAGAGCAACTTCAACAGAAAAAAGAAGCGGAGAAGAAAACAAGACTAACAAGAACTCCTCCCGAAAAAATCATCGAAAAGATTGAAAAACTGGAAGCCAAAAAGAAACAGTTGAACGATTCTTGTTACTTAGAAGAAAACTACACTTCTCCAGAGAAGATGAAAGAGATTCAAAGTGAGATTTCTCAAACCGAGTCTCAATTAGAGAAACTTTACCAAGAACTAGATTTGGCCCTTTAAGCCATAAAAATGGTTTTGAAACCATTTTCAACAAAAAAGTATCAAAATTATATTTATTTATAAATATCTTGTATTTATAATATACAAGTTTATTTTTAGCATGTTTAGAAGGAGAGTTTCCCTATGAATGAAAAAATAAGAAACGTAGCCATCATCGCTCATGTCGACCATGGAAAGACCACCTTGGTTGATGCACTTCTTCAGGCCTCACACACTTTTCGTGACAACGAGAAAGTTATGGTCAGAGCTTTAGATAGCAATCCTTTGGAACATGAAAGAGGAATCACTATCTTAGCTAAGACTACTGCCATCAATTACAAAGATTACAAGATCAACATCGTGGACACTCCTGGCCACGCCGATTTCTCTGGCGAAGTCGAGAGAATTATGAACATGGTCGATGGTGTTTGTCTTCTTGTTGACGCTTTTGATGGCCCCATGCCTCAAACTCGCTTTGTCTTAAAGCAAGCCATCTCTTATCATTTGAAGACCGTGGTTGTCATCAATAAAGTGGACCGCCCTGGCGCAGATCCCGAAAGAGCTCTCAATGAAGTCTTAGAATTATTCATGGAGTTAGGCGCAGATGATGATCAGTTAGATTTCCCTGTCGTCTACACTTCTGCTTTGAATCAGACCAGCTCTGAATCTAGCAATCCTGAAGATCAAGCGGAAGGTATGGATCCTCTCTTTGATAAGATCATCGAAAACATCCCCGCTCCCAAAGCGGATAAAGATCAACCCGTTCAATTCCAACCTTCTTTGTTAGATTACAACAGATATGTTGGTAGAATCGGTATCGGTAGATTGGATAGAGGTTCTCTCAATTTGGGAGATACTCTCACCTGCATCCGTTTGGATGGAACCACCAAAGAGTTCAAAATTTCTAAACTTTTCTCTTATCACGGATTAGACCGTATCGAAGTCGAACACGTGGAAGGTGGTGATATCTGTGGTATTGCTGGTTTACCTGACATCATGGTCGGTGAAACCGTTTGCCCCGCTTCTTGTTTAGAAGCTTTACCTCCTCTCCGTATCGACGAACCTACTCTTCGTATGACTTTTGCTGCAAACTCTTCTCCTTTCTCTGGAAAAGAAGGCACTTTATTAACGGCTCAAAAGATTCAAGATAGACTTTATGAAGAATCTCAAAAAGATGTCTCCATGAAGTTTGATATCGATAGAAGCGATCAATCCTTCGCTGTCACTGGACGTGGTGAACTTCACCTTTCTGTCTTGATTGAAACCATGAGAAGAGAAGGATTTGAAATGGAGGTTTCTAAGCCTACGGTCATCTTAAAAGAGATTGATGGTGTGGAATGTGAACCTTTCGAAGATTTACAGATCGATGTACCCGATGAATATGCGGGCAACGTCATGCAACTTGTTGGTAACAGAGGTGCAGAAACCATCAACATGATTTCTGAGAATGGACAGACAAGACTTGTCTATGTCATCCCTTCTCGTGGCCTCATCTCCTTCATGAATGCTTTCATGACTCTCACCAAAGGTTATGGTATCATCAACCACTCCTTCCGTGAATTCCGTCCTAAGTTGAACAAGGCTATCGGTCAAAGAAATACTGGTGTCCTTGTCGCTACCGAAGAAGGTAAATCTACCGCTTACGCTTTAAAGAGTGCGGAAGAGAGAGGTGTCATGTTCATTGGGCCTGGCGTGGATTGCTATGAAGGTATGATCGTCGGTGAAAACAAATACCAGACAGATTTAGCGGTCAATGTTGTCAAGACCAAGAACTTGACCAACACTCGTTCTGCCAATAAGGATGTCACTATTGTCTTAAATTCTCCTAGACGTATGTCTTTAGAGGATTGTCTTGATTACATCAACTCCGATGAGCTTTGCGAGATCACTCCTCGCTCTATCCGTATGAGAAAGAAGATTCTCAACACTTCGGAAAGAAAGAAATACGAAGCGCATCACCCGGAAGAATACGGAAGAAGTGAAGAATAATTTATAGCCCCTTTTTGGGGCTTTTCTTGATATGAAATATATATTTTTTGATTTTGATGGAACTATCGCTGACACAGAGAAAGTAATTCTTTCTTGCTTTCATCACGCCTTAATTTCGCTAGGGTATAAAGATAGAACGAACGAAGAAATTGCGACAACAATCGGCCTTCCTTTAAAAGAAGAATTCATACAATTAGCAAATTGTGATTCTGCGCAGGCAGATTTATTGGTCCAGGAATTTCGAAAGAAATATTTCGTCTTAGCCTTCCAAGAATTAAAAACCTATCCTGGAATGGTAGAATTGATCCACTACTTATCTGAAAAAGGATATGTACTAGGAATCTTATCTTCTAAACTTCATCATCTCATCGATAAAATGATGAAAACTCTCTCTTTAGATTCCTTCTTTTCTATCTATGTCGGGGAAGATGATATCGAAAGAAAGAAACCTTATCCCGATATGGCACTTCTTGCCATGGAAAAGCTAGGCGCTTCAAAAGAAGAGTGCATCATGATTGGAGATTCCCAGTTTGATATCGAGATGGCAAAGAATGCCAATATCAAAGTCATCTATTGCACTTATGGGTACGGAAACAGAGAAAAATGTCTTGCTTTACAACCAGAATATGTGGTTAATGAAGCAAAAGAGATTGAAAACATCTTATAAAAATAGGGGCTGTTGAAAAACCTACATAACTAATGTGGGTTGAACAACAGCTCTTTTTAATGACAAAAAGGCCTAATTCGTTGAGAATCAGGCCTTTTTTAGTAAAATATCTTTGCTTAGGAGATATTTTCCATGTCATATTTTA
>JAFUFH010000021.1 GCA_017470005.1 Bacilli bacterium
ATAAAACTGCTTATTACACGCTCGATTTGATCGCGGATAGAATCTCTAACCCTGCTGGTCAAACTTTCTACGCTAGCGATTATCGTTAAACCTATGGCTTTGCTTCTTGCAAAGCCATTTTCTTTGCAAAAAGAAAAGAGGCTATGACAAGTGTTTGTCATAGCCATTATAGGAGCAGGATTATTTAGCAACTTCGGTTTTCTTTGCCGCAAGTAAGAAGCTACCGACAGCAGTGATGACGATGGTGATGATGTAGAAGATCATAGAAGTGAAACCGACATAGCAAGCAAATTCGGTAGGAGCGTGACCTTTCTCTAAGTCAGAGAACATGACCGTACCTAAGACATCTTGTTTACCATCGATCATGTTGAAGAGAGTGAAGGTGAGAAGAACGATAGCACCAACAATCATCAAGGTGGGAAGGATTCCTTCGCCTTTTAAGGCGGAAAGAACAACGGCACCAATCAAGAGAAGAGTAGCGGCGATAGAGAAGAGAATGATGAAAGGAAGTTGAACGATAGCAAAGCCAGCAGGGGAACAAGAGATGACGGCGATGATCATGGAGACTAGGGAAAGAAGTGCGCCACCTAATAAGACATAACCACCAACACTGATTTTAGAAATAATGTTTTTAAACATGATTTAGTTCTCCTTTCTTCTGTTGACAATCAAGGCAACGGTGTACAAGACAACACCCGCAGTGAGAACGACGGAGGAAACAGAGATACCAGTGATGTAAGCAGCTCTCCAAGAAGTCATATTCCAGACGGTATGAGAAGAACGGTTGACGGAGTTGACAAGAGGTGTGTGAGCGAAGACCCAAAGCTTTCTCTTACAAGCATCTTTGATAGCTTCTAAGACTGCTTTGTCATATTTGAAGTTTTCGGCATCTTTGTAAGGAGCGATATCGACATCATAAGTTCTCCAGTCATAACCGGTAGAACCAGCTAAGAGAGTCTGAGGCATGATATCTAAGTCATCTTTCAAGTCAGAGACGACATAGCCATTGTATCCCCATTCTTTTCTTAAGATATTGGTCATCAAGCCATAAGAAGCAGTGCATTCCACGGCACCAATCTTAGAGAAGGAAGTCATCAAACCTAACATGGCATAATCTTTTTCCGGAGTGTCATATTTGTGCATTTCGACAGGGATTTGGAAGGCACGGAGTTCAATTTCACGAGCTCTTTGTTCCGTCATGAACGGAGAGATACCACTTCTTCCGCCTTCTTGATCGTTGAAAGCGAAGTGTTTCGCGGTGATGATACCACCCTTTTGTAAGGCGGAATAGGCAACTTCCATCGTGCAGATACCCGTCAAGACAGGATCTTCACAGAAGTATTGAGAAGCTCTTCCTCCATAAGGAGTACGATGCGTATTAGCACCAGGTAACCAAACGATAGGCTTATCACCGACGATAGAGTCATTACCCATGAGTCTACCGATTTCATTCATGACTTCTCTGTTGAAAGAGCTAGCCCAAATCGCATAGGTGTTGAAATAACCGATGGTGGAACCAGGATAGCGTTCTTCCGGTTTTGCGACTTTCCAAGGGGCTTGTTTCTCTTCAGAGTTAGGATCTAACCAAGAGATACCAGCACCATTTTCTGCGTAAGAACCAGTGGGGAAGCCGATAGTTTCGACATCGGCAAATCCACGGCCAGATTGTAAGGCGTAATCGATAGCTTCTTCTAAAGTCATGGAAGAGACGACTTCATCCCAACGATAATCATCAAATTCCGCAAGTTTCATATCGGCGAATTTCAAATCGCTCTTCTGACCGAACATCTTAGCGAGTTCTTCGTCAGTAACATCTCTATTCGCCTTGGTCTTAACATCGAAATATTCGCCTCTTAAGAGCTTAAGCATCTCATCAGGAGCTTTCAAATCTTTTTGTTCGACAGGCCATGTTCCCGTCCAATCGTGTCTGGTGAGTTCTTTGATCTTACCTTTTTCGAAATCATTCCAAGTGACTTTGCCTAATTGGTTTTCAATCTTGACACCAGTCTTAGAATAACCGAAGGTATAAGCATCGATACCATCTTCGATATTACCGAAATGATATCCCCACTTCTTAGCGGCAGCGGCATTTCCATCATAGTCCATGCCGTCAGCAACTTTCTTGCCCTTGTGAGCTAAGACATTGTTTAACGCATCATGAGCGCCATTACCGACAGCGAAATAATAATCATCGCTTTCTTCCATGATGTAGGTCTTCTTGTTGTTGGCATCATAAGAAGCCACATCTTGTAAGTCGACCGTGACAGGATAGGTCTTGCTTTCGCCAGGATTGATCAATCCACTCTTTTCGAAAGTGACAAGTTGAATGGCACTCTTTTCCACACCATTTTCAATATCGTAAGTGGTGTAGGGAGATTGAGAATAGATCTGAATAGGAGTCTTACCAGCAACATTACCGGTATTTTTGACGGTGACATCAAACTTGGCAATGATTTCATGCTTTCCGTTCTCTTGGAAAGTGACATCACCTAAGCTGAATTCAAATTGAGTATAAGAGAGACCGAAGCCGAAACCATAATCGACTTCTTCGGTATATTTCCAGTTAGCGGTGGAATCAAAGACACCCTTGGTAGAGTTAGCGTTACCTTGATTTAAGACGCAGTCTTCATAACGAGTCTCATAATAACGATAGCCGACATAGATACCTTCGGATTCAATGAGATAGTTATAGAAACCAAAGTCCGTACCACCAGTACCGATAGAGGAAGTATCGATACGGCCAGTGCCTTGTTCATCTCTTAAAGCAATCAAAGCTTTGACAGCTTCGGTAGAGAGTTGAGCGCCACGGCCGAAGAGGTTCTTATCTTGGACTAATTTGACATCATCTTTGTTAGAGAATTCATATAATCCCATGTTGACCATCGCAGGGCTAGATTCAGAATGGGAAGCATAGATGTCATATAAGCCACCGGAAGGGTTGACGGCACCAGTGAGGATGTTATAGATACCCTTAGCGGAAGAACCGTAGTTATCGGGAAGACCGACATAAAGGATGGCTTGAACTTTGTTGTTGTCTTTAAGATAGCCAAGCTCCATCTGGGAGACGGTTTCCACTAAAACAATGACTTTATCAAAGTTTGCAGTAGCCCAATCCACGATTTCTCTCTCGTTCTTTGTAGAAGCTAAAGAGTTTCTAGCTTCCTGAGAAGGATCAACAGCATCAGCGCCTTTCTTATAGTCGGCACCTTCTGCGTTTTGACGTCCTAAGACAACGATAGCCGCATCGTGATAGTTAGCAAAAGTGGATTCCAAATCGGGATTCTTTTGCAAGAGATCGGCTTTGCTGACTTCTTTTTGATCGAAGAGTTTGTAGGGCATCTTGTTGTTGGCATAACCAGGGGCTGTGGTGGTTGCTTTAGAGCCATAAGCTTCAGATAAAGCAGGGTTGACATCAAATCCACAATCCTTGAAGGCATTGACAAGACCAGCACTTCTTGTACCGAACATGGAAACTTTTGCGGCCTTATTGATAGGAAGAGCTTTATCGTTCTTTAAAAGAACAGTACCTTCCTCTTGCAATTTGACTGCAGCATCCTTGTGAGCCTTATCCCATTTGACGGGATCTAATTTTCCGTTCTCATCCAAAAGGTCTTTGTCGGGAACGAAAGTCTTAAATAATGAGTCATCGTCTTCATCCGTGACGATGATGGAGGACTTGGTACCGAGGGTTTGGTCGACCATGATCTTGTTAGTTTCTAAAAGATTAGAAGCATAGATACTTGTGGCCAAGGCAAAAACACCAACGGCAGCAACTCCTCTAAAAATCGACGTTTTCTTAAACATGATTACCTCCTGTTTGAGAAGGATTATATAAGCCTAGTAAAGGGCTTTCAACGAACATAGAATAAGTTGTCGATTTTACAGAAAATTCTGTCAAGCCTTCAATTTTTTTAAAAATTAGCTATCTTTCTTAAATAAATATATATTTAGATGGAATACGTCATCTTCGCTATAGCAGTCGATATTGCCACCATATTTTTGTGCGATACCAAGGATAGAAGATAAGCCAATACCATGTTCATATTTCTCGTTGTTTTCTTTTAAAGTCTTAGGTAAACCATCCGAGGAAAGCTCTAAATTTCCGTCGAAATAGTTCACGAAAAGAAGGGAAACCATGTTTCCTTTTTTCTCCACAATGATTTGAATATTTCTTTTGCTCTCATCAATCTTCATGACCGCTTCAATAGCATTATCTAAAGCATTGGTAAAAAGCATGACCATATCGATTTCATCCATGAATTTCAAATCCGCAGTGTTTCCGACAAAGCGAACAGAAATTCCTTCCTTGTGATAACGATAATACACATTGGAGAGAACGACATCTAAACTAGGGTTATCCGTGACATATCGATTGTCATAAAAGTCGAGTTCTTTCTTGAAGTTTTCCACATATTCCTTAGGTAATTCCCCTTGGAAATCTTGCAAGAGATGTTTCAAGTCATGTCCTCTTTGATTGATGACTTTCATGAGTTGCTTGCTCTCTTCAAACTGTTTTTCTTCCTCTTTGAGCAAGAGAGATAAAAGGGCGTTCTTTGTGGAAAGTTCCACTCTTTCATAGATGGTGAATTCAATGATGAGCGCTAAGATACAAGAAGAGACACTGAAATAAACAGAAGCAATACTTCTTGTTTCACTTTGTCCAGGAATCAAGTTGATTAATCTAGAAACAATCAAGCAGAAGAAGATGGTCACAAAAGCGATGACGCTCAACTTAGGATCATATCTTTCATAAAATTTCTTCTTCCAATAAGGAATACCGAAGAGAAGGAATCCGATGACCGCCGCAAAGAGAACAAATAACGCTTCTAAAAGAGAAGAGTTCTCATAAAGGAAAGTCTGATAATCTCCTTCGATTGGTAAGTATCTCAAAAAAGTAAGTATTTGATATCCGATATGTTGTAAAGCATCACCTGAGGCGACAATGGTCAAAATAGAGAAGGGCTTGATATCAAAACAAAACCATATGGCTAGGAACGAATATTCTAAAGAAAGAATGACACGTAAAAGCCCATAAAAGCTACCTAAAGGATTGTTTTCAAAGAAGGGGAAGAAGTAAGAGAGAACAACACAGATGCCGATAGAGAGAATCAATCTTGGAATGAAATATTTTCTTTTAGGACAAGACCAAGCAAAAACAGCTTCACACAGAAGTATCTCTAACATGAGATAAATTGAACCGGGACGAAATGTGATCATGAGGAACTCCTTCCTGAAATAAATGACATATAAGTTTGGAAAAATGCTTTCTTTTGAGGTCTAGAAATAGAAAGAGAATTTCCTTGAATCAAAATGGAATCCGGGAACATCTTCTCAATATATTTCATATTCACCACAAAGCATTGGTTACATTTGGCAAAATAATAAGGCAAATTCATCTCTTCTAACACTTTTTTGAACACGCCATATTGTACATACTCACCATCCTTTGTGTGAACAGTGATGTAATGTCCATTGACTTCAATATAAGTGATATCGGAAATCAAAACAGGAACTTTATCTTTATTCTTTCCAGGAAGAAGAACGCTTCTCTCTTCCTCTTTTTTCATATGAAACTTAGCGCGATCTAACGTGAGATATAATTCAGAAACTTCTATCGGTTTAGGAAGGTAATCAAAAGCGGAATATTGATAACCTTTTCTAGCGAGTTGAGCCATATTCGTAACAAAGACAATCAATACATTCTCATCTCTCTCACGAATTGCGCTGGCAAGTTCAAATCCATTCATCGGATACATTTCCACATCTAAGAAAAGGAGAGTGTATTCGTTTTGAAAATGACTCAAAAAAGAAGAGCCATCATAAAATAACTCAATAGAAACTTTTTCCCCCTTACTTTCAAAATAAGAGAGAACACTTTGTTCTAACAAAGAAGCGTCATTGGGGTTATCATCTACGATTGCAATCTTGTTCATTTTGTTTGCCTATAAAATAGAATAGTTGTTTCGTTATTGATTTGCAATGAGTTTTTCTCATACGAATTTTTCCGGATAGATAAGTATATATTAATAATAGTAATACATAATAAAAGTGTTTGAAACCAAATAACCAACTTTTATAAAAACAAAAAGTTCAACATTATAATTTTTTACTATAATAAGAAGGATTTTAGGTTAAAAACTTAAATTATTCTATTATTTCTTTTGCACAAATTCCAAGGTAACAAAAATCTAGTAGCTTTAATTACTTTTTTTCTTATCTTATCCATATAGAAATAAAAGGATAATGGGCATATTTCCTAATGATGACTTGCAAATAACCCATTTTTCTTCAAGCAATCCGATAGAAATTTCGACAATCTTTCGGTTTTGGGTTCGACAATCTTTCGGATTGAAGCACGACAATCTTTCGGTTTTGGGTTCGACAATCTTTCGGATTGAAGCACGACAATCTTTCGGTTTTTGTTGCTGCAATGGATTTCTTATGCTACCACTATATTAGAAGATATCCAAAAGCCAGATAACACAAGAATGGATGATGAAACATTATCCAACTACATTGAACACTCTCATGACTGAAGTCATAAGATTCTAGGTTCATCGATTACTGGACAATAGATGCCTCTTACACAATCTCCCCTAGCGTAACTTTCGATAGTTCCTACCGTAGTTATCTTCACGAATTAGGATTTTCTTTGAACCAATCTACCTTGATGAAATATATTGATGAAATCCATCGCAACACTCAACAATGGGCGGAGAAGGTATATCAGAACAGATGACGCTCTGAAAAACTTTGAGGGTTGGAAACCATCCTACGAGAAATAAACAAACAACTGCAACACCAGGAATCCTTTCTGTTTCTCTGATGCTGAAGTTTTCTTTTTAGAGATTGAATTCGTAGGTAAACAGCTTCTCTATCTCTTCGCTGTAGAGGAGAAGAAGGACAGCTCTCCTGTTTTCGTCTGCTTTATCAAAATCAGTGATATCTTCGACATTTCCTTGAAGGTCTTTCTTTTTGGCAACCCAGTTGTAATCAAATCGATTAAAATCGAATTTCATATCAATACTGATTCTGTTCCCAAGATAATCTCGGCTTTCTCCCAGCTCTTCTATCTTTTTCTGATAATAGTTTTCAAAATCGACACTCTTTGAACGAGAATCATCTAGGGCGGTATTACACTCAAAGACCATATAAGTGGCTCCGTCACAAGCAAATGTGTTCCTGGCCTCCGATGCATAAAAGACACATTCCCTTTCAAAGATATGCACGCCCCACCTTAAATTTATATAGGAGGCATCCGCTTCTTTGTAATCAAACGTGATCTTTTCGGTACAGGAAGAAAGAAGGACAAAAGGCAACAACAATAAACTATGCTTCTTCATGATCTTTCACTCCTTTCTTTCTCTTGAAAAGAAGAGACAACAGAACCATCAATAAGGAAGAACCTACAAGAAGTAAGACCGAAAGAGAGATATATGGATATAAGAACAAAGAGAATACCCATGAATATAAAAGATAGACAAACGAATACACGAAGAGAGAACCTAGGAAAGGAACAAGACAGAGAAGAAGGAGATTCTCTCCCCTAGGAACAAAGACAAAGAAGAGAACAACAGAGGCGACATACATGACAACAGATAAAACGATGATCAACACCTGACTCTTTTCAAAATAATTTCTTTCTGAAAGAATCTTGTTGTCTTTTTTGGAAATTGCTCTTACTTGATACGTGTTCCTTTTCTCCTTTTTCTGTATCATCTGAAATCGTGATTCATCTTTTTCCTTGTTTTCTTTCTTCATCAGCATCTTTACACTTCTGGAGAGGAAGACGTTTTCTTTTCCATAATCATGATCCGAATATGCTTTGTTGACAATCAACTGGGGAAGATAATCCCTTCTTTCTTCCTCTTCCGTGTCGCTTTGATAAACGGAAGTGATGGTGTAGATTCCCCATTTCTTTCCAAGAACATCATTGACATTGTTGGATCCTATCTCATTTTTCACTGCATCATACGTGTCAGAAGAAAGAGCAATCTGATATTTCTCCGAAGGGAAGTGCGCTTTTTCTTTGTCTGTGATTCTTTGATCCAACGTATAGGAATAATGATTCAGTTCTTCTTCCCCTTCAAATTCATGGACATAAGGTATCTTCTTGTTTGTCTTCACATATACATTTGGAAAAAGAAGCACCGGTTCTGCACCATCCTCCTCCAAAGTCTTCACCTGCTGTGAGGAAAAGCCTATGGTCTCTATCGTTGTGACCATCATGAAATCAGCAGACCCTTCATTCTCACTTTCCAAAATATAGAACGGAAGAGAGTCTTCTCTTGCCATATTCTTTGACTCTTCTCTTCCGTTTGCTGTGTTTCCAGTAAGTTGATTACATAAAAGACCGTTAGCCACAGAGAACAGCAAAGCAGAAAGAAGAGCCATCCAACGAGTCAGTTTCATTTTCACCCCTCCAAATATGTTTTTGTTTAACTGTATTTTAGCACTTTATAAAAAAAAAATCCATAGTTTCTTAGTGGATGTTAACATTCTGTCATTTTTTGTACATTTTCATAAAAGTACCGCAAAATGAGTGGAAGCGGAGACTATTCAATCGCTAATAAAACAGCTTATTTAGAAAAGCATTTATAAAGAAAATAGGCCCCATAGGTAGTCCTGCAAAAAAAAGAAAGAACTAAGATTTAAAAAAGTAAAATCCTAGAGAATTTAAAAAGGCTAGCCATTCTTATTTTACTAGCCTTTTAAATTGCGTAAAAATTTTATGTGACAATTTCTACAATCAAAGAAAGTTTGATTTCCCTTTATCTACATTCGTTGATGAACTTTGCCATCTCTAAGACAGAATCTTCTGCCTGTGGGAAATAACCGAATTTATCCACGAATCCATGATGGATTCCTTTATAACGGATGGTCTTACAATACCCACCGCATTCGTTGACTTCCGAAGCAAAATATTCGTCTTGTTCTCTTAAGCCATCGTATTCGGCAGTGAACATCAAGATAGGAGGATATTCTTTCAACGGATAATACAAAGGAGAGATTAAGACATCCTTAGGATTCTCGTTGTGTCTTAAATAGGTAGCAAAGATGAGACTTGGCAAAGTGAGATCTGCTCCTTTATCACTTCTTCCTAAGATGAGACGAGGGAGGATAAAAGGACGATATTCTTCTCTCATCACATAATGCTCTTCTTTCCATTCAAAGGGAAGAGTAGGGAAGTCTACAGCGACAACAGGATAATAAAGAAGAAGACCTTTGATCGGTAATAATTCTTTTTCTTGACTTGCGACGAGAGCTAAATTCGCACCAGAAGAATCTCCGGAGAGATAGATATTATCCATATCTACATGATAGAGGGAAGCTTTCTCTTTTAAGGCTTTTATGGCTTCTTTGACTTGGTTTAAGGCACAAGGGAAAGGATGTTCTGGAGCAAGAGCGTATTCGATGTTGAAGATGACTGCATCCGCTTTTTGAGAGAGATATTTCAACATATTCTCTTCTCCAAAAGGACTACCCGCAAGCCAAGAACCACCGTGAGCGTAAAGGACAGCCGCTCTTTTTTCTACATCAAAAGGTTTTCTAGGATAGTAAACCCAGACGCGGAAAGGAAGCTCTCCTTTCACTTCAAAGCAATCGGTGATGATCTCCACAGTGTTGAGATTGATATTTGGGAAGCCAGTTTGTCTTCTCAAATTCTCAATGGTGTTGACCATCGCGACTCTCTCTTTGAGCGTCTTTTTGGCCAATTCAAATTCACGAGGGTCTAATACACCCTCTCTTTCATCATCGGGGATAGGGCGAAGGAAGATATCATTTCCAAAAGAAGAGATCACGCTCTCTTTTTCTTGTAAGATATCGACGAATTTCTCATCGTAAAAAGCTTTCATTATTTACCTGTAATTTCATTCATGATCTTTTGTTCTTCGACACATCCTTCAGAGATAGGAGTACCGAAGTAGAAGGCGGTATAAAGTCCAGGGCCAACATTGATGGCGATAGAAGGACCGCATTGAACGACAATGACTTCTTTGGGCTGCACTTCACTTCTGATTCTTTCCGCTAACAAAGTCGCATTCTTTTCTCTATCGGTGTGAGCGACAAAGATGGTTTGCTCTTCCGGATGGACGATGGTTCTCTTCATATATTCGATAGAATAGTTTAAAGCGTTCTTCAATCCCATCGCCTTAGTGAGAATGGTGGTTCTTCCTTGAGTATCAAAATCACCCATAGGTTTCACGCCGACCAAAGTTCCCATGAAGGCAGCACCTTTGGAAACTCTACCTTTTCTAGAGAGGAAGAAAAGATCTTCCATCGGACCAGATTCATGGAGAGTGTTCTTGATGCTTTCCACATATTCTGCCGTTTCTTCAATGCTGTATCCTTGCGCTCTCTTCTTAGAAGCTTCGATCATCAACATACCGATAGCAAGAGAGTAACGATAGGAATCCACCACGAGGAATTTGCGGTCAGGATATTCTGCATCTAATTCTTTCTTTGCCATCAAAGCAAAGTTATAACAAGCGGATAAAGCGCTAGTCAAAGAGATGAAAAGAGCATCTTTTCCTTGTTCAAAACATTTCTTGACATATTCTTTGACTTCTGCGGCATTGGCAGGAGAAGTAGAGAATTCTAATTTCTTATCGGAGAGTTGTCTATAAAATTCTTTGGGATCAGGATATAAGACCCAATCGTTGTCAGATAAACAATCTTTTCCTTCGGGGGTGATGATGTGTGCAGGGAGAACTTCAAGAGAATATCTCTCACGTAGCTCACGATTCATTTCGCAGGTACTGTCGGAAAAAATAACAAAATCATGATTCATTTTTATAAAGCTCACTTTCGGGTAATATTATAGCATTGTAAAGCTTTTTTTGGCCTAAAAATATTGTATAATATGCCTCATGGAAAACTTATTTTTAATCCTTTTCATCGTCTTAGCTTCACTCGTCCTATTTTCCTTGATTGTCGTTCCTCTCATTTTAGGAATCGTCATCGGAAAAAAGATTTATCGCAACCAATTGGTCAGGAAAAGCAAAGAAGAATGGACAAGAACTTGCTCCGCTCCCGACGATTATGAACAACACCTCATGTGGGATAGCGGTATCAAATGGGCGGAAGAAAACAAAGCTTATGTCAAAGTAGTCGATATCGTATCTCAAGGATATCATCTCTATGGCGAATATTATGACTTCGGTTATGATAGAGCGGTCATCATCGTCCCTGGAAGAACAGAGACTCTCTGCTATTCTTACTACTACGCTCCCTCTTATCAAAGAGCCAAATGTAACATCCTTCTCATCGATAAAAGAGCCCATGGTCTCTCCGATGGAAAATATGAGGATGGAGGAGAGCACTCCTATGTGGACCTTCTTGCTTGGTCAAAACTTCTTCACGATAACTTCCACATGAACGATATCACGTATCATGGCATCTGTATCGGTTCTTCTCTTTGTGCCTTCGCTCTCGCTTCTAAAGATTGTCCCTCTTATGTCAAACGCTTCATCAATGACGGTATGTATGAGACCTTCTATATCACCTTCAAAAACCATATGAAGAAAGAGAATCGACCCATCTTCCCCTTCTGTTACACCGCTCTCGCTAACGCTCTCTTCACTTGTAAAACCAATTTCTTCACCAATGGTCCGAAATACTTGATGGATAAGATTCAAGTTCCCACTCTCTTTATCTACACCGACAAAGATGAATTCTCTACTCCCGATCAAGGAGAAAGAATGTATCAGAATTGTGCAGCCAAAGAAAAAGAGCTCTACTTCTTCCACAAAGGAAGACATTCTCATGTTCGCTTCCACAATGAAGAAGAATACGATCAAGTTGTCGCTTCTTGGTTAGACAATCATCCTGGAACATAAGGTGTATTTTTCAAAGACACCATTTTTGGGTTTGCTTCAAGTGGTTATAGATGAGTTTCATGGGTTCATCACCTGAAGACGCCTGGGACATGTTATTCCCATACACCTCAGCCTTTCGGCTTCGGGGCTACATTTTCTATAGATGTTAAGTGCCGCGTTTATGTCCGCGTTCACCTTCCTTCCCTCCCTTGTCCTATAAAGGGAGCGTGTAAGTCTTGTGCCGGAGAATTCCACGCCCTTTCAGTCATGTCTCCGTCATAGAAGCAAGCCAAAGAAGTGTAGGATTCCTCTGTTACAACAACGACAATCCTCTTCTTCTTAGCAGTGCTCTTGATCATGCTGATCATTTTGGAAAGAGGAAAGGACATGAAGGTCCTGTTGACCCTTCTCCTTTTCTTCCCCTTCAGTGCGTCGTTCTTGATTCCTCCTTTCTTGATGTTTCTGTTCCATCCTATGATGAGTGTGTTGGCTTTGTTCTCATCCACTGTACATTTTCATGCTGCAGTTTTGTATATGTTCACTTTAGCATTCACAACTGATTCCCCTTGAAGTGGGATCGGATGGAACAGTAGGACTTCACTGTGTTTTCTTCCATGGCAAACGTCATTCCGTAACACCGGAACAGAATGACTGTATGTAAGGGAAGAGAGAAGAAGGGTTGAAATATAATCTGTGTT
Organism: Bacilli bacterium; assembly: GCA_017470005.1. Classification (GTDB taxonomy): domain Bacteria; phylum Bacillota_I; class Bacilli_A; order RFN20; family CAG-288; genus Enterosoma. The sequence continues at coordinate 12,518 of JAFUFH010000021.1, forward strand.
CGCTGGAAATGGGTTCTTGTATGACCCTATTCTATTCTTCCCTGCAAGAAAAATCCATAGCTTTTGAGGGAGTGGCAACATCCTGTCATGCTTTTGCATACATTCTCATGAGAGTGTAAAGACATGACGTGCAGAACGACAAGGTATATCCTCTTCACCCTAGCCTATTCATGGTTCTGCTGCCTGAATGAGATATTCCTAAGAAGTCATGGAGCTAATGGAAATGAGCATGAGTGAAGACTGATCTTTCCTTCCTGAATTGAAAGAAAAACAGCTCGTTTCCGACAGCATCTGCATAAAAACTAGCCTTCTAGGAAGACTTGAAGAAAAGAACGGATACGGATGTGAAAAAAAGTAAATTCCTAGAGAAGAAAAAAAAGAAAAATAGACTCGTTGAATAACTTTTCAGAAACGGAAAATATTCAGCGGGTCTATTATTTTTTGGTTTATTACTCATCGATCATGATGCTATCTTTCTTATCTTCTAGTTTTTGAACATAGAGTAAGAAACATACCATCATCAAAATGTAACAAACCGTCTTTGGTAACATCATCATGCCAAGGATAGAAACATAACTTGCTCCTAACACGGTGACAAGATAGAAAGCAAAACTCAATCCAATAAAGAGATAGAAGAAAGAGAAAGGCTTTTTCTTAGACATGGTAGTAAACCAAAGATAGATAGAAAGAATTCCCATGAGTACAAAAGGAATATTTCGATAGATTCCCCACGCGTAAGAAGAGGGAGAAATAAACCAATCATTGTAAGGAAGAGCGCATAAAACAACACGAATCAGACAAAGGCCATAAAGCGTATATAAGGGCCATCTTCTTTTATCTTGGCTAAGCTCTATACGAGCGTGTTCTAAAAGGATATAGAAGAATGTCATAGAGATAGAAGTGATCAGTTTTCCTAATCCTTTATAGAAGATGAGTTCATCTTCCATAAAATAAGAGATCACTCTCGGCAAGAGATGAAAGGCATCACCGACTCCTAAAAGAAGAGTCATCACGCCAAAAAGGATCGTGGCTCTATCTTTGTGTTTAACTAAAAGATAAATCCCCGTAGAAATGGCGAAAAGAAGATAAAGAATATCGAATGTACTTTCTCCGTATTTCATAATCTATTTCTGCTTCTCTTGAATCAAGGCGATGATATTTCTCACCGTGGTCAATCTCTCTGTATTTTCGTTTTGAATGGTCACATGGAAGACACTTTCAATCTCTAAAGCCATGTATAAAGCGGCAATAGAGGTAATAGCTAATTCTTGGAAGATATTGCTATCCATGTTGATGGAAGAAAAGTCATAATTTTCATCATCGACCACTCCTTTTAAAATGGTCAGTAGCTTATCAAATATTTCTTGTTCAGTCACTTTCTTTACCCTCCTGAATTGCTTTCTGTTTCAATTCTTCAATTCTAGTTTGAACTTCTTTGCTCTTTTTCGCAATCTCAGACATATTCATCTTCGGAGGTTGAATCACTTCTCCTAAATAGATATGTCTCGTATTATAAATGTGTTTGGCACCGCAGATATATAAAGGAAGGATAGGAGTTTGCGTCTTAGCGGCAACTAGCATCACTCCTTCTTTGAAAGAAGTGATCTTTTTATCGTGGTTGAGATGTCCTTCTGGGAAGGCGAGAAGCGCATAGCCAGAATTGAGAACATCACAACATTGATTGATGGCTTCAATATCGAATTTCTCACGGTCAATCTTGATGCCACCGATATCTTTTAAGAGTTTCTTTCTGATGCGGTGTTTACCTTCTTCTCCAAAGACTTCTTTGGCAATCAGGATAAAGATTCTTCTTCTAAAGAGACCTAACATGACGACGATTGGATCGGAAAATTCCATGTGATTTGCCACAATCAGAAGAGGACCATCCATCTTATGATAATGCTTCTTTCCTTCGGGATTGTGTTTGTGGACTCTCATGAAAGGATCAAAGTGAGTCATAGCGAATAATCTTCCAAAGTCCATTCCGAATCGAGCGGGATTGAACAAAGGATTCTTCTTTCTTTTATCGGTGATGACTTTTAGTTGTCTCACCTTCTCTTCCACCGCTTTTGCAAAGATTCTCACATGTTCATTGCTCGAAGAAGAGACATAATCTCTTGCCATCATCTTCTTTCCTATCATGACATGAGTTCTATGTAAGAAAGAATAGACGCCATCGATATAAAGAGGGACAACAGGAACATCCGCTTCAATTGCCATCTTAGCAAAAGAAGGAGAAAATTCTCTTACGGCATCTTCCTTATTGAAATGCCCTTCTGGGAATATGATAATTTTCTTTCCTTGGCGAAGAAGAGAGACACAGGCATCGATATAATTGACATCTAGATTATTCTTTCCGACAACGATAGCCCCATTCATTTTCAAAAGGAAACGAAGGACGGGATTCTTTTGATAAATCAATTCCGAAACGATCGGTCTAAGCTTGTGGAAATAGACGACAAAGAAATAGCAGATATAATCCCAAAAAGAACGGTGATTAGAAACATAAAGAACGCCGCCTCTGATAAAGCGATTCTTTTGATTTCTATCCTCGTAATAATTCTTTCTTCTAAAGAAGATTATCTCAAACGGGACAGCGGTGAGTTTTGTAAATAAATAGAAAAGGAAATGCATTATTGCTTTCTCTCCTTCAAATAATTTTCAAAATCTCTCACCGTGAGTAAGGGAGCATCCGGATTGTATTCGATATTGCAATTAAAACGAGAGTTGATCTGGGCTAAAAGATTGTAATAATCTAAAGAATTTCCACCCAAATCTAATTCAAATTGGCTATCTTCAGAAATCATTTCTTTTTCGATGTGAAGAACTTCACTGAAGATATCTTTTAAGATTTCAGCTAAGTCACTAGAAGAGAGAACCTGTTTGCTTTCAAACAATTCTTCGAAAGTGAAAAGACGAATCTTTCCTTCCTGGATACCTCTTCTAAGATAAGCTCTAGATACTTTGATTGCACCTTCTGCTTGCAAAGGAGAGAAGGTGAAGACAAGAGATTTGATATTCGAAGCAGAAGGAAGAGAAGAGTTGATGGATAAGACGTATTCTTTGATCTTTTCTACTTCTTCTCTCAAGATAGAAGCGGGAAGTTGAATGACAAAAGTCACCACTTCTTTCTCTTCTCCTAATCCTAAGATAGAGGAAGAGAGAACAGGATAAGAGGAGAAATCAAAACGAGATTCTAAATCATCAGGGTTGATATTTTCTCCGCTCTCTCCAATGATGAGATCACTTTTTCTTCCTTTGATGTAATATCTACCGTCTTTACCTTTTTCGACAAGGTCTAAGGTTTCAAAATAAGAACCCACTTTTTCTCTCTTCTTGTCGACGATGATTTCGTGACAGGTGGACTTTCCTTTCACGCAAAGACATCCATCCACAATCTGATATTCCACAGAAGCGAAAGGTTTACCGATGGAACCTAAATTTCTTTTGCGATTCGAATTCTCTAATTCACAAGAAGTGATACCAATCTCACTCGTTCCATAACCGTTGTATAAAGAATACCCGATTCCGTTCATCATGTATTGAGCGGAAGGGCGAAGGAAAGAACCACCAGAGATACAGAAGCGGATAGAATCTCCAAAGAGAGATTGACGCACTTCTTTAAAGGCTCTCTTAGAGAAGAAAGAGGAAAGACAAGAAGGAAGAGAATTGGCAATAGCTAATCCTTTCTTGAATTTCTTTTGTGTCTTTTCATCTCTCTTTGCAATCTCACGATTGACATTCTCTTCAATGCTGTGCCAGAAAAGAGGAACCGCAAAAAGATGGGTCACTTTACATCTTCTAATAGTGTGAAGAATGGTATCCGGAGAATAATCTTTTAATAACACCATCTCATATCCAAAAAAGACAAACCAAAAGAAAACCGTGATGAGACCAAAGATGTGATAGAACGGTAAGAACGCTAATACTTTAATGGTCCCCTCATAGGTGGCTCTGACCATTCTCGATTGTTTTAAAATCGGGAAAGTATTCCTCAATTGCTGTCGGATCTCTTCTCCAGAATAGAGACAAATCTTCTCTTTCAATGTCGTCCCGGAAGTGGAGAGAGCAATCTCATTCGCCCATTCAAAAGAGACATCTTCCGGGACAACAGTCTCTAAAAGAGGGTTGATATCAATTGACTCAGCCTTGAAAGAGCAGGGCTTAAAATTATCTAAAGAATAATGAATCTCAAGAGTCTCCACAATGGAAGAGGTCAAAGAGAGTGGGTGTCTAGAATTGACAAGATAGGGTTTATTTCCACTAGCTAAAATCGCCCAAAAACCGACGACCCACTGGAAGGAGTTTTCCATGTTTAAAGCGATATATAAATCTTTTTGGTTTTGAAGTCTTTCTTTCAAAGCATAAGCGACAGAAAAGACCATCTTTTTGACTTGATCAAAGGTGAGTTTATAAATCTTCTTGCCTTGCTCATATTCGATCATCACATTTTCGCCTTGGCAAAAATAATCTTCAAAAATACCATGGAAGGTTCCATCTTCCATCTCTAATTTCTTCTCAAACAGAGGTATGATTTTTCTTTGTGGTAGCATAGTGTCTCCTAATCGTAAAGAATATACCATTTTTGACAGTATTTTAAAACAAAAATAAAGTCAAAGACTTTATTGATAAGAAAAAACCTCCGGAGAGGTTTTAGTCATCTAAACTTTCTTTCAAATGTTTTGTCAACTCGCTTCTATCCATATCCATGGCGATATGAAGGATGTTGCCAATGGCTTCTCCCGAAGCAGAACCGTGAGGTTTAAGCACAATCTTTTGACTTCCCAGAATGAAGGAAGCACCCAAATCGGTGTAACCAAACATGGTGTAAATATCATTGCTTGCTTTTTGAATGTTAGGATCTTCAGGCGCAATAGAAGTAACCAACTTTTTACAAATCATTGCCGTTGCTTCTATAGCTTTTAGGACAATATTTCCGGCAAATCCATCCGAGACAATGACATCACATTTATCGAGTAAGATATCACTGCCTTCCATGTTTCCCACAAAATTGAGAGAACTATCTTTCAAGAGAAGGTGAGCTTCTTGAGAGAGTTTATTTCCTTTTCTTTCTTCTTTTCCAACATTGAGAAGACCGATTCTAGGGTTTTCTTTCTTATAATAGGCTTTCGCAAAGGCGTTACCCATCTTAGCGAATTTGAGAAGCAATGGAGCATTCACATCAATATTAGCGCCACAATCCACTAAGCAGACAGGGCCTTTATGAATATTGACAAGAGTGCAACCTAAAGCGGGGAATTTCACTCCAGGAAGAAGTCCTAAACGGAAGATAGAGCCTAGCAATATCGCACCGGTACTACCCGCACTGACAAAAGCGACGACATCCTCTTCTCTTGCTCTCAATAAACCTTTGACGATGGAAGTCTCTTCTCTTTCTTTGATGAGAGAAGTAGGGTTTTCATTGTTGGTGATCGTGGTAGAACAATCGATGATTTCCACACGAGAAAGAGGTACACCCTTCTCTTCTAAGACAGGAAGAAGTTTCTCCTTTTCTCCTAAGAGAATAAAATCATATTCGTCTTGATCAAAACAAGGAATGATACCTTTAGCAATCTCTTCTTGGCCTTTATCGGCACCGAGGCAATCTAATATGATCTTTTTCATCTGTTGACTCCTATCAATATGTCATACACATCTTGTTTTCCTTCCAAGATTCCGACTTCTAAATACGGGTAGATATCCATCAATTCCTTCTGAATCTCTTCTACTTCTTCTTTGGAAACTTGTTTTCCATACATGAGGAAGCAAATCTCTTTCTCATCGATATTCTCTATCTTAGAGAAAAGTGCAAGAGTGGCTTGTTTTCTCTCCGGATGAGAGCAGACCAGTTTGGAATCGACATAGCCGATATAATCACCTTTTTTGCTATGAACTTCTTCATTTTGAACATCGCGAGAAGAAGCGGCGATAAAGCAAGAAAGGATTTGATTCTTACCTGTGAGAAGCATCTCTTCTAATTCGTCATCATTCTCTGTGGTTAAGACCGCCATGGAAAGAGCAAAATATCCTTCTTGCATGGTTTTCGTTTCAATCACTCTCACCTGAGCATCTTTGTAGAGATTTTTTGCTTGATTTGCTGACATGATGAGATTGCTCTCATTGGTGAGCAAGAAGATGGTCTTGGCATTCACCTTTTCAAAAGCATCTAAGAATTCTGCGGTAGAGGTATTCATCGTGCTAGAGCCATCTAAGACAAGATCACATCCTAAATCAGAGAAAATCTTCTTCATTCCTTCCCCTTGGCAGACCGCGATGATAGCTCTCTCTTTCTTCTGTTGATTCTTTTCTTGTTTTTTATAAACGACTTCATTGTGTTGCAAAGACATATTCTCCATCTTGAAAGCAACAAATTCGCCATAACGCTGAGCAAATTCGATGATTTCATATGGTTTCTTGGTGTGAATATGAACTTTAACAATACTTCCATTTTGGAAGCAGACGATAGAATCGCCATGTTCACTTAAGAAGGAAATAAAAGCTTTCAAATCAAAATGAGGGATATCGGTCTTACTATTTTGAAGTTGCAATAAAAACTCCGTGCAATACCCATATACTAATTCGGAATTCTCATCAAAAGCGATACTGGTAATAGTCGGGCTAGGAGCATGGTTTTCCCACTCTTGGACGGCTTGGATATCCTCGTGTCTTAAGGATTTGATAAAACCTTCTAAGATGACAAGCAAACCTTTTCCACCGCTATCGATGACTCCCGCATCCTTTAAGACAGGGAGAAGGTTCGGGGTGTTATCTAAAGAAATTCTCATGGCATCATAAACGGCTAAGAAGAGATCGGTCAAATCGGAAGTGGATGTGACTTCCAACTTTCCTTTTTCAATTCCTTCTCTTGCCACAGTAAGGATGGTTCCTTCCACTGGGACAACCGTAGAATCATAGGCGTTTTTATAGCCTTCAATCATGGCTTGAATCAAAGTGGAGATATCCACCTTCTCTTTGCCTTTTAAGCCATTGGCGATGCCTTTGAAGTATTGAGAGAGAAGGACACCAGAATTTCCTCTCGCACCAAATAGCATACCTTGAGCAAACTGTTCCGCCATAAGGGGAACATTATCCTGCTCTTTGATATTTTCTAAGCCATGGAAAAAGGTAACTTTCATATTGCTTCCGGTGTCTCCATCGGGGACAGGGAAGACATTCAAGTCATTGATACTTTTACAATTCAAGCAAAGATTCTGATACGCTTTATGAAGTAAATCGAGAAAGATTTCTCCGGTGATAACATTATTCATTTCTCTTTATTTCCTCAATTGTGGTGTCCCATCTAATTTCTCTTGGGACATCCAAACTTTCATGATGAGACGGGTAGGTAAGAACTTTGTAGAGATTCTCACCAAATTATTGATGAATCCATAACAGGAAACAATCTTATTCTTCTTATAGAGATCCTTGATGGCTCTTGCTACCACTTTCTTAGGATCATACATAGCGTGATACTTGATGACCACTTTCTTCTCTTCTTTGTTGACTGCACGATCAAAGAATCCGGTCTTCGTCCACAAAGGAGTGACAGCAAGAACATGAATCTTACGGTATCTTAATTCCATGTGCAAAGAGCGAGTATAAGAAAGCATGAAGGCTTTTGTTGCCGCATAGCAGTTGATATAAGGGATAGGAAGGAAGCTAGCGATAGAAGCGATATTCATGATCTTACTTCCCTCTTTCATGTAAGGAAGAGAATAAGAGATGGTATAGATATAAGATGTGCAGTTTAAATCCACCATATTGGCAAGATCATCAGGATTGAAGTTTTCTGTGTGTTGGAAAAGGCCATACCCTGCACAGTTAGCAAGGATAGAAATCTCCACCTCTTCTTCTTGTAACTTCTCTTGATAGACTTTTAAATCTTCTCTTTTCGAGAGGTCAAGAGAAAGAGGCACAATCTTAGTTTGCACCAATTCTTGTAAAGCTTCTAATTTATCTTTGCTTCTAGCGATAGCCCAGATTTCATCCACCTTCTCTTTGCCTTCAATTTGAAGGAGGAATTCTTTTCCGATACCCGAAGAAGCACCTGTGACAACAATGATTTTTTTCATATTATTTTACAACCGAATTATTCTAACACGAAAAAGAAAAAGAGATTAGCTTTCCTTCTTTTTTTCTCTCTTTTTTAAAAGAGAGACAACGAAAGAATACCCTTTCTTGCTGACAAAGCGGAAACCAATATAAAAGAGAATGGCAAAAGGTAAAAAGAAAGTGAATATCATCCACTCTTTAAAAGTGAAAGTAGAGAAGACAGAATTCTCTCTAATGAAGAAGATATTCTTCACAATCTCTGCATCCCAGCCATTCTTTTGAATATCCACTAAGGAGAAACTTCTTCCGCCGATGAGAACCGTAGGTAGCAAACAAGAGAGAAGTAACGTCACACCCAAAGTGACAAGGAAGACAATCCTCTTGTAGCGATTGAAGGGATGACACAAGAAGAAAAGAACCACAAAACCAGCCATCGTCGTCATCAAAGAAATCAAAGAACGAGCGTTATCTCCCGAAATGAGAGGCTCACTTCCTACCGAGAAGAAGAAAGGTAGATACGCTCCTAAGAATACTAAAGTACCCGAAGCGATGACTTCTGGATAAACCACAGAAGCAAAACTATCTTTGATCGGATGAGGATTGCCTTCTAAGGAGAGAAGGAAGCCCGCAATTGTGATGACGGTATTTTGAACCAAATAAATATTCTCTAATGTGAACTGAGATTGTCCTCTTTGAGAGAAAGAAGTAAAGATCGCCAATAAGAAGAGAGCAAATGTCTTGGTCAAGAAAAGAATAGAAGTACGTCTAATATTGTTAACGACTCTTCTACCTTGAGAGACCACACTCTTTAAATGAGAGAAGTCATCATCTAACAAGATGACATCCGAACAACTCTTAGCTACCTCGGTTCCACTTTGGAAAGAGATAGAAGCATCCGCTTTTCTTAAAGCGAGAATATCATTGACACCATCCCCTGTCATCGCAACTTTATGTTTCTTAGCTTGTAAGCAAGTCACAATCTTTTCTTTCTGTTCGGGAGAGACTCTTCCAAAGATCGTGTATTCTTCAATGAGAGAATCGATTTCTTCTAAAGGAACATTAGCAAGAGAGATATATTTCTCACTATTTTCCACTCCGCATGTCTTAGCGATACGAGAAACCGTCAATGGATTGTCACCTGAAATGATTTTGACATCGACATGATTGTCTTTGAAGAATTGAATGGTTTCTTTTGCGGAAGTTCTGATCTCATCTTGAATGACAAGGATTGCCCACTCTTGTTGATTGATGGCAACAGAGAGAACTCGATATCCTTCTAAACTGACTTCTTCAATGATATCTTTAAAGCAAGAAGGACCCTGTAAGACATATTCTAAAGCGCCAAGCTCAATTCGAGTTCCATCCTTTAAAGTGACAGCACTCTTTTTGGTCTTAGAAGAGAAAGCTTCATAAGATTCAATCTCTCCTTTGGCGGTACCAAAAGCTTCTTTCAAGGCTTTTGAAGTGGCGTTTTGACTCTCCATTGCACCAAGCAATATTTGCATATAAGAGAGGAATTGTTTTTCGTCCACTCCCTCTTTTAATTGATATTTCTTCAATTTCATATTACCGGTAGTGAGAGTACCGGTCTTATCTAAACAAATCACATCTACTCCAGAGAGAGATTCTAAAGAATAAAGCTGTTGAATCAAGGTTTTCTCTTTGGCCAAACGGACGATAGAGATAGCAAGAGTTAAGGAGGTGAGAAGGACAAGACCCGTTGGAATCATACCGACCAAATAGGCACCCATGGTCGTAGTGATGATAGAGATGGAATAAGGGTCATAAGTTGTGATAGAACTAGGGAGAGGAATGCTAGGATAATTGGTCTGCATGAAGTTTTGTATGGAAGTAGAGATGAATAAGGAAGCATCGCCTCCATGAGTTCTAATCTTATAAGACATGACAAAGAAGATGACGATAGCGATGATGACAAGAAGAACAGAGATGACATGAATAAGAGTGTAGATATTCTTCATCAAATCGGATTTGTTCTTGCTCATCTTCTTCACTTTCTTTTGAAGTTGATTTGCATAGGTGTCATTCCCGACCTTGTTGACTTTCATTTTACAAGCACCCGTGATGATGAAGGAACCAGAGAAGAGAGAATCTCCTTCTCCTTTTTCGACATGATCACTTTCTCCCGTCAACAAAGATTCATCCGCAAAGCTTTTTCCTTGCAAGAGAATACCATCGGCAGGAATTTGTTCACCTTCATTGAGAAGCAAGATATCATCGATGACAATCTCTTTAGAGAATACTTTCACTTCTTTTCCATCGCGAAGAACCGTATATTTTGCATCTTGAACAATACGAAGTTTTTCTAACGTTCGTTTAGAACGAATCTCTTGCACGATAGAGATGATGATATTTAATAGTAATGGAATCAAATATAAGAATTTGGAGATACCAAAATATGCTGCAGCAAGTTCTGGATGACCATTGGAAATCAGATATCCTCTCACGATGATAAAGACGATAGCGATAGCAAATAACATCATAGAGAAGAAGGTAAAAATATTCGAGACAAAGATTTGAAGATAGCTCTTCTCAACATGAGTAGAGCTCCCATTATTAAAACCTGCTTTGCTTCTTTCTTCTACTTGTTTCGTATTCAATCCCACATCAGGGGAGATCACATCATCAAAATGGTATTCTTGTTTCTTTTTCATATGCATTATTGTAATGTATTTTTCTTTTTTAAAAAAGAAAAAGGATAATACCAATTAAGTGTTGATATTCGCGTTTTCCCTCTTTTGCAGTAGACTTCCCATAATCTTGGATTCAAACATCTCAAGCGACGGATTCTCATTATGCATGATCTCATACCAGCTGAGATAGTCATCAAGAT
>JAFUFH010000048.1 GCA_017470005.1 Bacilli bacterium
CCAAGAACCATTTGAGAGTTTATATGGTTCTGCTTCAAAACAAGAGGCTTGAAGTTTACTGAGCAACAAATAATTTTTCCCTGGTAGTAACTGATAATATCCAGGAGCGATATCCGGGTAAAAATAGATGTCAAATTTTCCGTCAATTACATAATGATCTTTTTTTGGAGGTATCTTAAATGTAAAAAGCCATAGACAACTAATGCACCATCTAACATCTGGTCCTAATTTTGTGTGAAACTTCATTATCTCCCTCCTTTATTTAATATAAAAATATGAATGTGGTCATCATTTATTTTTGCGCTTTTATCTAGAATGCGAAAATGGTCATAATAATGGTATCCTTGACCATTATGGCATTGGATTTTAGACACCTTACCAATTGGACTAACCATTTTTCCAAGTTTTCTTGCTCCTTTTCTTGTGGTTACAAAAACGCTTTATTTTTTCTTGATTCTTTTAACAGCTTCTTTCAATGATATTCTTTTTCCAGGTATAGGGTCTTTATCTTTCCAAATTGCTTCATAGTATTCTCATCAGTTAGATACCCAAACGCCAGATTGACTAACAAAATAGGTATGGAAGTCTTCTACTTCTATATTATACGTTGTTTCATAATGACGCAAATGGTGAATTAATTTTACATATTTGATAGGATGTATTTTCCCTTTATCATCTACCAAATTTGCTGTTTGTTTTAAAGTGAACGCATTCCTTTTTTCTCCGTTGGACAAGAAAAAGACATGGAGAAGAGTACAAGTGATAGATTCTTTCTTAGAAAGGAAGATGGTAAACCAAAAACTTGTTTCGTTTCTATATAACTTAGTAACTCTCTTATAAGCGATCTCACCTGTTTCTGGATGCTTAGATAAGACTCTGTCTCCGACTTTGATATCTTCAATTTTCTTATCACCCTCTTCAGTCTTGACGATGGTTCCTTCTTTAAAACATTTAGACCCCAAACATATTGACAGCGGTAAAGAACTAGAAACAGAAAAAGCATAATCGCTTTGGTTCCCGGAAAAGATAGCATCAACATTAGAACTAGATAATGTAAAACTCATTCCTTTTCTCCTTTATTGATTTGTTTCTACAAAAAGTATACCACAAAACATATCAAGTGTTAGAAATAGAACTTTGACACAATGTATTTTCAAAATCTGAAGGCGGTTCTATTTGTCAACGTTTTTCTTGGAACGACGTGAACGGTTCCACCTTGGAAACACAGCAATGTTTCTAAAGGGAGTGCTTTACAATCTTAGATTTATCTCTACATGTCTATGAAAGAAAAATATGAAAAGAATCCAAGCATCTCCTTCGCTAATAGCAATGAGACTTTTTTGTTTATACCTTCCTTTTTCTTGGATTAATTGATGGAGAAGAAATGCAATCTAAGCTTTAAAAAAGCCCTTCTATATAAAGGGCTTTTGAATGACAATTTAATTATTCTTGAGTGGGTTGCGTGTCTGTTTTTTCTTTTCTTTTGTTGCTGAAGCGAATGAAGAAGAAGATTCCAACACAAGAGAGAACCATCAAAACAAAACCTAAGATGAGATCCCAAGTTTGAAGTCCTTCTTGGTATTTTGGGAAGATAGAAGAATTGATAAACATAGAGATGAGAGAACCCAAGATGAGACCAACAATCCCATAGAAAGTAGTGACTCTGTGGTCTGCGAGAAGCTTTTTCATCACTTTAGAAGCGAGCACTAAACCGATGATTGCACCGATAAGGAGGAGGACAAGGAAGAGAATGCCTGTGAAGAAGAAGGACATGTCCCCCGAGTGGGGAGTAGAATCGCGGAAGACAGAGAAGAGAGTGTAATCGAATGAGGGGTCTTTCTTTGCTCCTCTCATGATCATATTTAGGACAGGGAAGTACATACCAATCACCATCATGGACATAGAGCCAGAAATACCAGGAATGATGCAAGCAGCAGCCCCGATGATACCGGCAAGAAGAGCCATGAAATACATATAGATTTCTCTGTTTTGTAAGGCGATTTCTAAAGAGAAGGAAGTTAGAGCGGTAACTACACCTAAGCCACCCGCTATGAGAAGGGCAATAGAGAAGGCTAAGATATGTTTGAAGATCTCTTTGATTCCGTTTCCTCTCTTCAGTTCTGATATAGCCACAGGAAGGGAACCTAAGATGAAACCGGCGAAGAGACCTGTGATGGTAAAGGGAGCGACATCGTACCCTCTTTTGATGCCGACAAAGGCGGCAAGAGCCCCTGCGATTAAGCCGAGGAGATAAGGAAGTAAAATAAAGAAATTCTTCTTAAATTCTTTTCTTAAAGAGGTGATAGAATCGATTAGAGTGTCATAGCATCTTTCGGCTACCGCAATCGTTCCTGCACTCAAGCCAGGAATGGCAACAGAGATACCAAGAGTGACACCCTTTGCGCTATCTAGTAAAAAGGATCCGACTTTGTTCTTTTGTTTGTCCATAAAGAACCTCCTTAGGATTTGCGTCCGTTGACAGCCAATTTAACGACCTCATATCCTCCGTTGTAGATGCCTTCTTGTTTGAGTTTGATGATTTGCTTGTTGAGATGGATGAGAAGCTCATCGTCAGTAAGTAGACGGTCTAACATCTCATTCATCGATTTCTTATCCGGGCACTCAAAGGTAGAATCACCAAGTTCTTGGGCATTGATCGCACCATAGACTTCGTGTCCACCGATATGTCTCATCATCACTTTTACAACAGGGTAATAAGCGAGTTCGCTAGGCTTGGTGATGAGCATCTCTACTTTTCTCATGAGAAGATTGGTCGAATAGACCGCTTCAAAGATGTTGGAGTTATAGATACAATAGATACCTTCAACCACTTCATTATCCATCTTAGAAACGAACTCATTGAGTTTATCATATTCATCAAAGAAGTTTGTAACTTCTTTATCAAAATTCGGAATTTGTTTGCAAAGATAATCATAAACGGTCTTGTGGTCACCAAAGTTGAGGAAGAGAGCGGCTTTCTTTTCTTTTACATAAGGGATGAGATGTTTCATCATCTCTAAGAAAAGCTTTTGACCAGCACCAGCACCACCGACAGACATCAAAATACGTCTAGGTTCATCTCTTTGAATACGTGCGATTCTTTTAGCGACGTCTTCTTCAACGTTAGAGACAAGCTCATGATCAATATAATGTCCCACTTCATAAAGATCAGATTCAGGGATTCCTTTTAAAGGTTTCTTTCCCATTCCGTTGAGCATCTTATAACCTAAATAGGCAAAAGGAGTTTGAACTGCATGGATAGCACCTTCAGAGAGATGTAATCCCATAGGCCAGTTGTCAGGAATGGCATTGACCACATGAGTTAAGCCAGCGTGAACTGCTGCTTGAGAGGGCCAGACATGGGTGGCAATATAAGGGACATCTTTAGGAAGATCGTGAAGGATAGGAACTAAAAGTTCCGCATTCTTTTGATCGCCTGCATTATAGGTGATTTGACGAAAGCCTTCACTGTTTAAAGGTTCCCAGAAGAATTTGTTGAATAGTTTGCTCTTTTGAGAGATTCTGCTCGCTAAAGAATAGAGATCATTTTGTTCACGAATCATTTTAGAGCCGGTGGCATCAAAGGAAGCTAAGTCTAACCAATAAGGCTCATAACCGAGCGCTTTGGCACAGCTTGCCATGGCCATAGAGATACGGTAATGACCAAATCCCATACGGATATTTCCGACAATGACAGCATTTTCAGGTAATTCCAACTTTTCATCAGAAAAGACGAGATTTTTTACACCCATCTCCTTTAAAGAAGGAATCTCTACTGCTTTGAGATGATATTCTTTGTTAGAATCGTCCCTATATTTTTTGATGAATTTGGCCTTGCTCTTGTTGGCCTTTTTGATGGTTTTTTCGTCAATCTTGTTTCCGAAGATGACAGAGCTTCTATCTTTGATTTCCATAAAACAACCTCCTACTTACGGTAATATGTTAAAAAGATTTCTAATAACAGTTTTAATTGGGTCTTTTTATCTCTTTTTGAATCACTTTCAAATTGATTCTCTTCGCTGATCAATTTTTGAGCTAAGCCGATGAATGCTTTGGTCATAGTGAAGTAAAGAGTGTCTTTATCTCTTAAAGGTTGAATAGAATGATCTTCTATTCCTTTTTGAATGGTTCTATCATAGATGTTTTTGACAAGAAGAACACAATCGTCATATTCATTCAGTTCTTCGGGAAGTATCTTTTCTTGAATACAAAAAGAGTCAAATTGTCTCAAGAAGATGAAAAAAGAAGGCTTCTTTTCATAGGTGAGCAAGAATTGATTCATCATGATTTTAAGAGAAGTATAACCATCTTTGTTCTCACATTCTTTCTCTAAGGATAAGAAGTCTTGATACAGTTTTTTCCAAAGAAGAATACCAGAGGCGATGACAATACTTTTCTTCACCGAAAAATAACGATAAAGCGTTGCTACTCCGATGGAAGCGGAGTTAGCAATATCTGTCATTTTGACGTCATCGACTCCTCTCTCTAAGAATAAGGAGAGAGCGATAGGGGTCAATTCTTCTTTCTTCCGATTGCGAATTTCAGGTGTAAACGATCTTTTCATTTTAAAATGATAGTCTATCTATCATTTATAATATCACTCCTTGTCTTCCTTCTTCAAGATAATTGTGCTTTTAGTACATAAAAGAGAGAATCTTTGATCAATTTAAGATAGACAACATTAAATAAAAAGATATTCTATTTTGTCTCATTCATGCAAAAAACGGCATAAAGAGGTAAAGACTTAATGTTATTCTCAAAACCAAAGTTCTTCTGAGAAATTCTCAATGCGTACTTTGGATGGTATCGATCCATATAAACATTTAGGCTTTTAGAGCGGTTGTTGGTTGAAGATTTTACTTCGATAGGAATGATTTCCCCTTTCAGCCTTGCGACGAAATCTACTTCTGCATCACTTTTACTTGTCCAATAGAAGGGATGAATTTCATAAATTTTCATTTGGTTAAACACATAGTTTTCTACAAGTCCGCCTTTAAAATTATCAAGAAGGGGGTTGTTTCCTAAGATGTCTTGTATATCGATGTTTAAACTGGCACAACAAAGACCGACATCATTCATGTAGAACTTGAAATCCGACAATGAGCGATATGCATCAAGAGGAAGCATGATTTGTTCAATCCTATATAATTGGCTTGCGATACCAGAAAGACAGAGCCATTCAATAGCGTCTTCGAATTCCGATGCTCGTCCACCACGTTTGACTTGTCTATATTGGAATTTCTTATTCTCTTTAGAAAGCTGGGAACCGATGCTTTTATAAACGATTTTTGTCTTCGGAATTTCGGTAGTCTTGTTGTATTTGCTCATGTCATTTTGATAAGCTTCGAGAATGTCTTGTTGCTTTATTCTAACAAGTTCAGGATTGTGATTCTTATGAAATTCTTCTACAACTTCAGGCATGCCGCCAACAAATAAGTACTCCTTATAATATTCTAAAGCTCTCTCATGAAAAGCGTTTTCTAATGGTTTGTTTTTTGTATAGCAATCTCGAATTAATTTAATCAAATTGTCTTCGTCATTGGCTAAGAGATACTCTTCAAAGTCCATCGGGTATAAGTTCATGAATTGGACCTTGCCAACAGGAAAAGAGACATTTCCTCTATTTACGGATAAGCCAAGTAAAGAACCAAGGGCTATGATGTGGTAGCCTGGGGCTTCCTCGTGAAAATATTTAAGCGATGTGAGAGCCTCTGGACATGCTTGTATCTCATCAAATATGATTAAAGTACTATCTTCGAATATTTCTTTTTTCTTGTATAAAGAAAGTTTCGAGATGATTGAAGATGGAGTTAAATCATGAAAAAATTCAGCTAAATTTTTATCCTTTTCAAAATTACAATATACACTATTGGCATATTCTTTTCCCGCAAAGTAATTGACAATATAAGTTTTCCCTACTTGTCTTGCGCCTTGCAAAATCAGGGGTTTACGATCAAAGCTATTTTTCCAGTTTACTAATTGCTGATAGATTTTTCGTTTCATTCTTTGCCTCCTTTCTTTTATTAACATAACAAAAAAAGTTTAAATTGTCAAAAATATCACATTTTTTTGGAGATAAAAATATTCAAAATTCACATTTTTTTGGAGATAACTATATTTATATAATGAATTCCGCCACATATTTCTATTGTTTTTATCAGATTCTATTCTTCTTTCTAGAAATAAAGATAAAACGACTATCCTTCTTTGATATCTTCTTCAAGATAATTGTGTTTTTAGTACATAAAAGAGAGAATCTTTGATAAGATATTGTCCTAGGAGTATTTAACCATTATGAGAATTACAGAAGCCGCCGAGAAGTTTTTATTGAAGATGATGAAAGAAAGCAATAACGAAGTTCTCGTTTTAGAAACAAAAGTCGATGAAGAAGGATATTTTGGTATCTCTGTCAGCATCAAAACCAAAGAAGAAGCACCTGAATTTGAAGAGATTGATGGTGTTTTAGTTTCTTGTTCTAAGGAAGATTTAGAAAGATTAGAAGGATTCATCTTCGATGTGGAAGATGGTGGACTTGTCATCATTGACACCAATCATCACGGTGAATGTGGATGTGGATGTCATGGTCACCATGGTGAAGAACACGAAGATGGAGAATGCTGTGGACACCACCATCATCACGAAGATGGCGAATGCTGTGGACACCACCATCATGATGAGGAAGAAGGTGAATGTTGTTGTGGACACCATCATCATGAAGATTAGAAAAGCAGAAAGAAAAGATATACCTACGATTGAAAAGCTTCTTTATGAAGTGCACGCTCTTCACGCGAAAGGAAGAAGTGATATCTTTAAAGAGGGAAAAAAGAAATACGAAAGAGAAGAACTTTTCTCCCTTTTAGAGGATGAAAAGAATCCAATCTATGTTGCTGTTGATGAAAAAGAGGAAGTGAAGGGATATCTATTCCTTCAGTTCCAAATCCAAGAAGAAAGCAACAACACCAATAGAAGAAAAATCCTTTATATCGATGACCTTTGTGTAGAGGAAAAAGAAAGAGGAAAAGGAGTGGGAACACTTCTTTATACTAAGGCACAAGAAATAGCAAAAAAAGAGGGCTTTGATGCTCTCACTTTGCATGTTTATGCCTTAAATGAAAGTGCCCTCGCGTTTTATCAGAAAATAGGAATGAAACCTCTCTATACCGTGATGGAAGAGAGAATGAAATAAAACAACCTAAAATGATTTAGTTTAAATTGTTTATCGTACACCGGTATCAAGATAAACGATTTCTTCTTTGGTTAAATGAATTTCTAGAGAATGGATGTTTTCGTCCATTCTCTTTTTACTTTTACTAGAAACCACAGGATGAACGGGGAAATCTTGATTCAGAAGGAAAACAAAATTGATCTGAGCGACACTGCATCCTTTTTCTTTGGCTAATTCCTCTGCTCTCTTTAGTCTTTCTAGATTGACAGGATAACAATACTGCCCTTTGGCAAAGAAATCTAAATTCTTTTTGAATTCTTCATCATCGTGAGCATATCTTCCTGAGAAGAATCCTCTACCTAATGAAGAGTAAGGGAAGACAGGGATTTGAGTATCTTTATAGAACTCTCTTTCTTCTTTTCTGCTCTCTCCTTGGATAGAGACACAACCCGCACTTCCTTTCCAAGTATCTTTGACCATCTCGGCCAAAGAGAAGCAAGGAGAAGAGACAGAGATGCCTTGTAAGTTGTGCTCTTTGGCATAATCGTTGGCTTCTTTGATTCTTTTTGCTGTCCAGTTTGAGACACCGAAAGCTTTGATCTTTCCTTCTTGGATGAGGGCGTTCATCTCTTCCACAAAAGGTCCCACCTTTTGAGAGAAGGAGTCTCTATGAAGATATAAGATATCAATATAAGGTGTGTCGAGTGCTTGCAAGGATTCCTCTAAATCTTTTCGAATATTTTTCACTCTCACTCTATCGATAAAACCGAAAGCGGGGAGACAACACTTAGAGATGATGACAACCTCTTCTCTGTTCTTTCCTTTCAACCACTTTCCGATAACCTCTTCGCTTTTCCCATATCCTCTTGCGGTATCAATGGTATTGATGCCTAAAGAGAACATGTCATCTAAAAGCTGTTGGCAGTCTTCTCCGTGACGAAGCATATCTCCATCTCCACCATAAATGAAAACGGAGATTGGTTTATTTAAGAAAGGATAAGTTCTATATTCCATACGTGTGCTCCTTTATCGGTTTCAATCTAAATATGATTATATTACATTTTTGCTAAAGTGTTTTATAAATGGTGAAAAAAAGGCTACAAAGAAAGAATTCTTTATAGCCTAGTGCCTATAGAGCGGGTGCGGCAAGGGCGTTTCCTTTCGTCTCTTTTCCTTCTTTGTTGATGAATTTTTGATGATTCATCTTACAGACACGGATCGCGGCATGCTTTCCGGTGAAGACAGCGATAGGAAGTCCACCAGGAGCCATCAACCATTGACCAGCGAGGACAAAGTTCTTCAATCCCTTGACAAGACCAGGTCTCATCAAGCCTTTGGAATGCTCAGTGGTGATGAAAGACATATAGGAACCGCGATAGGCGTTATTGTATCTTTCATAAGTCAAAGGAGTGGTGACATCGATGAGAGTGATATCTTCTTCTTGAAGATGATAATAATTCATTAATTCTTTACGGATAAGTTGTCCGTATTGGTTCTTTTCATGATGATAATCTGGCTTGCTTAAGGAGGCAAAGTGAGAATAGACAAAGTCCTTAGTAGGAACTAAGACGGTCATCGTAGTCTCCGTCTTATTGATAGAGCGGTCATAAGAGTGGTTTCTGACGGTGAGATGGTTGAGTTTCATACCAGCGATATCCATTTCAGGGATACAGAAATCCATCATCTTAGGAAGCTTCTCTGCTTTAGAGATAGGAAGCTTATAGCAGAAGAGCATACAACAGTTGAGAGGATAATGTTCGATATTCGAATAACGATCGCGGAAATATTTCTCCGTATACTTATCCTCTAAGAGTTGATAGAGCGTGTGATGAGCATCACAAGAAGCGATGACATAATCGCTAGGAATGACTTCTCCATCTTCAAGCTCAATACCTTGAGCGGTGTTATCTTTGACTAAAACTTTCTTGACTGGTTTTCCTAAGTAGAGTTTTCCACCCAAAGAGATGAAAGTTTGAGCGGCACGTTCCGCAAATTCTTTAGAGCCACCTTCTACCATACCAGCATCTTTCTTGGTTAACGCTTGCAAGATATAGAAGAGAGAGTGGACATTGTATTCTCCATCGATGACACGATGGAACACTTCTTTCATGATAGGAGATTTGAAGGATTCTGCATAATCATAAGAGGAAGTATGCTTGAAGACTAAAAAGTCATAAAGCATAGGGAGGAAACGGATACCAAAGATACTCAGCTCCCATAAATTCATTTGATCTAAAGGTTTCTTGGTAGGAATTCTTACGTGTTGATACGCTTTGATACCACGGATGAATTGTTTGATTCTCTTTTTGTCTTCTGGTGCGATACGTAAAAATTCTTCTTCGAGCTTTTTTAAATCAGACCAGAAAGTGACAATGTTACCATTGATATCCATCTTGGTGAAGAATTCTGTCTCGTGAATGATGGTATCTTCGTTGATGGCGTTGATATGTCTCCAGAGAGGATACATGTCACTCTTGGGGTTAGTTCCCACAATCCAGTGGGCACAACCATCGATAAATACACCTTGTCTTGACCATCCTGTACACTGACCACCAGCGACAAAATGTTTCTCATAAATTTCCACATCAAAGCCGTTATCCAAGGCATAAATGCCCGCGGTCAGACCACTGATACCCGCTCCGACGATGACTAATTTTTTTCTTTCTTTCATTTGTTTCATAAGTAAAAAGGCTATTCGTTTGAAAGCACGTTAAATATTATAGTCTTTTTTAATACAAAAATATAGATTTTATAATTGTGCGGTCAAGGCGTTCTTTAAGTATTTATCACTTTTAGGAAGTCGATAAACATGGACGTGAGTCAGTGCTTTGATAATGGGGAAGATGATGATAGAGTGAACCACTGCGGAGGCGGTGGAACTCACAAATCTAAAGGCGTTGACAAGAACGGTGTATTTCACCGGGTATTGCATGATGATACCATCTAAATAGATTGCACCGGTGTTGACGGCAGTGACACATAGACCTGTGATGACAATAGCGACGACATAAAGAGGAATGTTCTCTTCTAAGTATCTTCCTCCTCTTCTAGAAGCCCAAGCAAAGATACCGATCATCAAACCTCTTAACATGGGAGCTAACATCCATAGAATGGTAGTAGGAGTCAAACCATAAGAAGTGAGCTGTCCCACAAAGGAACCGATCAGCGCCACAATAAGACCATCCACAGGAGAATATAGTAAGGCAGCGATGATGACAACAATGCCAGTGAAGGCGATTTCGACGAGTTGAATCTTGATCGTAAAATAAGCAAGAATGATATACAATCCTGCAAGCATGGCATCGATAGCTAATCTATAAACGGTGTTTTGTTTTCTCATTTTAGCAAACTCAAAAGGGGTAGTAGTTCTTTGGATTACTTCTCTTCTTCAACTACGTCTTTTGAATGATAACATTGTATACGAAAGAGGGGTCTTTTCAAAGCGATTTTTCGTCCTTGAGCCATAAAGGCTCGCAAATGAAATCGTGTCTTGTCATTTGTACATCTTCTGGGAACTTCAAATGATAAAAATTGAGATACATTCTTTTAGCTTCGTTTAAGGAATAACGCGTATCTCCTATAAGAGTCAAGGAGAGAGAATGAAGAGCGATACGAATTTGATTTCTTCTTCCCGTCTCGATATTCACTTTTAAAACCGTTCCGATTTCAATCTTGTTTAAAGCGACAATGTGAGTGATCGCTTCTCTTCCTTCTTCCGGAGTAGAAAGTTTTACCTTTAAGCCTTCTTCTTTTAAGAATTGTTTCACATGGAATTCTTTTCCATAAGGAAGATCTTCTTGGACGACACACTCATATTCACGAAGAACTCTTCTCTCCTCAAAACATTTCTGTAATCTCTCTTTCATCTCTTTGCTTTTGGCAAAGATAAGGATTCCTGAAGTTTCATAATCTAAGCGGTGCACCACAAATAATCTTTCCCCTTTGTTTTTGAGATACAGGAAAAGATAGTGATAGAGATTATGAGAATAGGTCTTTTTATCCGCTGTGCGGATAGTGAAGACATTTCTTTGTTTATATACAACTAAAACTTGTTCATCCTCATACAGGATGGAATATGGAGAAATCTTACTCATATCCTAGTTTCTATTCATGTTTTTTATCTCTTCGATTCTATCGCGAACAATCTTCATTGAGGCTTCAGAGAGCGTATGTTTTCGCATGGCAAAACATGTCTTACGATTGCCGACATAGACTCCGAAAATGAAAATATCATTGTATTCTTTATAGCTATAAATATCTTTGATCAAAACCATTTGATGGAAAGGAAGGATAGTTCCATCGTCCTTTTTGTAATCGCTAGCCCAACAGAAACGGTCGGAATAAATTTCAAAACGATAATTGCTCATCGATTCCATCTGCTTTTGAGATTGTTTGGAAGTCACATAAGGGCGGATAAAGAAAATCATAGCAAAAGAAATCACTTCTAAAGTGATAAGAGTAGTGAAGACAATGATGGTAAATAAATCGGCTCTATTTGTTAATATCATCGCCACAAGATAGGTCACAGCTCCCACTGTGATCAAAGAAGAGATGAGAATAGAGATCCAACCCATGAAAAGAGAGATACGGAAAGCGATAGAGAAAGAAAGAGGTTTGGGATCATCGATGACTTGAATGGGAGGCTCTGCATTGACGGTGTAGGCTCCAGGATAAATCTGTTGATATCCTTGATCTACCTCTGGGGTAGGTTGAACTTCATTATGATCTAAAGCTGCTCCACAAGCTTCACAGACATGAGAGGATGTTGGATTGGGGTGAGAGCACTTCGGGCAAAACTTAATTTCTTCCATAGGATTACCTCCTTCTAGTATTATTTTTGATTTATTTTAAAAAATCAATGAAATTATTATAATAAAAATATATATTATATCTATGCTTGTTGATTATAAAGTTTTAAATCTTCATTTAAAAGATGATGTTTATCCTTTCGGAGAATATCCTTGTCAAAAACACACCCGTGAAATTGCCAGAGCCATCATCCTCGATCAAGATAAGTATCTCTTTGTGGAAATCACACGCGATGATATCTTCGCTTCTTCTCTAACCTATATCGAAACTTCTGGTGGAGGAGTAGAAGAAGGAGAGAATCTAGAAGAAGCGATACGAAGAGAACTGAGAGAAGAACTCGGAATCGAAGTGAATATCTTAGGAGAAATCGCTGTGGTAGAAGATGACTACAATCTCATTTTAAGACATAATGTTCAACATTATTTCTTGGTAGAGAAAACAAAAGAAGTCGCCTCTCATCAAACGGAGGATGAGCTTTATAAATTCCATATGAGAAGACTCACTCTCACTTATGAGGAAGCTCTCGCTTATTATGAGAAGAACAAGAAGGAAAAATTGACGCATCTCATCTATCAAAGAGAGGTGCCCGTACTTCAATACGCCCACGAATTAGTAGGAAGGAGACATGATTTATGAGAATTGCTATCTCTGCAGAAAGCACCATTGATTTACCGAAAGAATTGTTGACAGAATTTGATATTCATACGCTTCCTTTTACCATGATCTTAGGAGATAAGAATTATCTCGATGGAGAGATTTCTCCGGAAGAGATGTTTCAATTCACCAATAAGACAGGTAAGCTTCCCAAAACTAGTGCCGTCAACGAGTTTCAGTTTGAAGAGCACTTCGATAAGCTCAAAGAAGAAGGATATGATGCCATCATTCACTTCTCCTTATCTAGTGCTCTCTCTTCCGCTTATAAGAACGCTTGCCGTGTGGCTGCTAGGAAAGAAAATATCTTTGTCATCGATACCAAGTCTTTATCTACCGGTATCGCTTTACAAGCCATCTATGCCAGACGATTAGCGCAAAAAGGATTCGATGTCTCTGTCATCTATGAAAAATGTCTCACTCGTATCCCATCGGATCAAGCAAGCTTTGTTTTAGAAAGTGTGAAATTCCTTTATAAAGGTGGACGTTGTTCTATGCTCTCTATGTTAGGAGCGAACCTTCTTCAAATCAAACCAGAAATCATTGTCAAAACCGATAGCGGAAAGATGGTGTCGGGAAGAAAATATCGTGGAAAGTTCAACAAAGTAGTCATGGATTATGTCGAAGGCGTTCTTTCTACCTTCACCACTCCCGATAAAGAATTTGTCTTCATCACTTATTCTACCGCTCCCGATGAAGTGGTAGAGCAAGTGAAAGAGAGACTTCAACAAGAAGGATTCAGACACATTTATCCTACTCGTGCTGGCGGAACCATCTCTTCTCATTGCGGCCCAAATTGCTTAGGTATTCTCTATATCAACGATGGAGAACATCCTCTCTAAAAAACACCATAAAAGGATTCCTTTGCGGGAATCCTTTTATCTTTATTTGTGGAATCTCTCCTTGAGATAGAGAAGCATCAAGCGGATGTTGACTGGGAAGAAATATCTTTCATCCCTCATCATTTCTTCGATCTTTTTCAAAGGTAAGATTTGATAAGAGATATCTTCGTATTCTTCTAATTTCGTACTCTCAAAGGAATCTGCGTGGGCAATCAAAAGGCAAGAGTTTTCATCGCTTAGCCCTGAGGAAGTCGGAGAAGGAGGAACAAGAAGCTCGATATTGGAGATATTGGCTCCAATCTCTTCTTTGGCTTCTCTTCTTGCTGCTTCTTCTATATTTTCCCCTTCGTCAATCAAGCCGGCAGGGAAAGCGTAGAGATAGGTGCCGATAGGAGGACGGAACTGCTTTTCAATGACGATATAGATGTCATCTTCTCTCTTTTGATAAAGACAGAGAACGACACCATCGCTTCTTTTGTAATTGTGGGTTTGGCAGAGCAGTTTTCCTAAATCTCTTCTGCTAGCCATATAATACTCATAAAGGGAATGTTTCCCTTCTTTTTCGACGTCATAGGTGAGAGTGTAAAAGTTCAAAAAAGGATGATCGGTTTCCTTTTTGACATTGACTAGAGTCCATTTCATTCTTGTTGAGCAGGGGTGGTTTCTTTTTTAACGAACAATTTATGACCTAAGAACCACACGAGAAGAACAACACCAATACCTAAGATACATCCGGTGGAGACATCGCTTAAGAAGTGAGCTCCAACTAAGATACGAGCAAAGATCATCAAGAGGATATAGACAGGACCAGCGACATAAAGGATGGTCTTGATGATGTTATTTTGTTTTCTTAAAAGAGGGAAGAGAAGAGGGAAGAGAAGAGTTTGAACGGCGGTGGCACTATGTCCACTAGGCCAAGATTTATGAGCGTCATCAATGGCAGTGCCAGGTTTAAATTCCCACCACTGTCTGAAGACTTCGCCTTTGGTATTCAAGCTTTCATCGATTAAGAAACGATATCTAGGACGACCGTTGAATCTCTTGATGACTTCAATAAGACCCCATTGGATGAGCATGGCAAGGAGGATGACAAGAGCCGTTCTGATCATCAAGGAAGGATTATCGCTTTTGATGATGAGGAAGAAGATGACAGCGAATACAATCATGATGATCGCGCCAACGATATATCCCCAAGGATCATGCAAACGATATCCGTACCATTCTTCGTCGGGACCGATATAGTGATGAGCAAGGATGGTTCCTGCTACGATAGTGAAGGCAAGGATTGCTACACCTAAGACTTTAAAGATGACTTTATCTTTGGGGAAGAAAACTTTAAATAAGATGACACCCACGCCAGGGATGAGACAGAAAGGAATCATGAGAGCGTAGGTTTCAAAGAATTTACCGAAGACAGATTCTTGATTGACGATTGCTTGTGACAAGGCTAAGTCTGTGAAAGAACCGATGATCAAAGTGACGAGGAAGAAGAGAAGAGCGATAAGTGTAGGGACAATGGAGGTGTCCATCCACTTCAATTTGGATAAGAAAGACATAATAATTACCTCAACTGATATCAAACATATTTTACAGCCAACAAGATAATAAAACTAGTCTATTAAGCTTGAATTAAGATTAAGATTCCGTTGTTGAATTCGCCGTTTTCGTAGGCGAGCTCTAAATAGACGTTCAAGTTTTTGAAGGTTTCGGTGGAGATAGAATAACCGATCATGTGATAAGAGCCATCAAATTCATAATTGGCATTATCAATCTTGGTGAAACCTTCTTGTGCTAAAAGATCTCCATAGGCGCTAAGTTGAGCGACAGCGGTGTCTCTACTATCGCAAGAAGCATCGATTCTATCATAAGCGTCATAGACATGACTTCCATAATTGTGATTGGCGGTAGCGGTGTAATCGACAAAGACCATATTCTGAATCTTGCTTTCGTCGAAGTTGAAGTCAGGGAAGAGAGGAGTTTTATCTTCTTTTTGGAATTGAGAGTTCATGTAGAGATTGATATTGCTTTGACCATAGATGGTAGCAGGATAGACGAAGGTTCCCGCAAAGATTTGGAACATGCCGTTTTGAAGTCTTTGATAGTCGCTAGAAGTTTTGGCGGGCATCCAGAAGTCTACTTGGACTTGATAAACCATCTTGGGAGAGTAATCGGTAGCTTCTTGCTTGATTTTCTCATAGATGAAGATAGGATAACCTTCTTCTTTTCCAGTAGGATCGGAATATTCTTCCGAATAGATCCAACCGTTCTCTTCTAAGAGTTTTCCGTATTCTTCGCTTTTATCTCCAGCTCCATAATCTAAGATTTGGAAGTCGGTGCATTCTTTCTTGCTGTTAAATGCTCCACCGGATTCATAAGCGAAAGTGAATCCATCAAAGAAAGGAAGAACTTCGCCACAAGCCTGTGTCATCATTTTCTCTTCTTCTTTGGTGAAAGCAGTAGGAGCGACTAAGATGGTTGGGTTTTCTAAATAAGCGTCAACCTCTTCGCTCTCTGTCGCAGTGATTTCTCCTAAAGTGAAGGAGAAGGAATAAGAATCTACCGTGGTATCATAAGGAACAACACTAGCGGAGATTTTTACTTTCTCGGTGACAGAATCACTGATCTCTAAGATACAGTTTTCCACTTTATCTTTTTTGGTTCTACCAGCGACAGTCCCCTTCTTTAATGTGTAACCAGCAAAGGAAGCCAAAAGAGATTGTAAATCCCAGTCGGTCGTGGTGTATTGTCTATTTCCAAGTTCTGTCCAAGCGTCAACACCAAAAGAGACAAGACGGCTAGGAGAGGGCATATAGTCTACCGGTCTATAGTCTTTGTTGGTAGAGATGAGAGTTCCTAACTCTAATTTTCCATCGACAATATCATAAGAGAATAAGCCTTGGTCTAAGTTTCTGATAAGACCATAATCGGTTCCTTCTGCATAATCGATAAACATCGCTTCATGGGAATAGTAATACATATCTCTATAGTCTTCACAATAGAGAGTGGCATTATCTAAAGCTAAATCATCAAATAATTTTTCGATCTCACTCTTCTTGGTAGTGGTAGTAGTTTCTTCACTAGTGGTATCACTGGTGATTTTAGAATCTTTGCTATCTTGAGTGGTGGTTTCTTCTACTGGAGTTGTAGTATCACTTGCACTTGTAGCGGGTGTGCAAGAGAACAGGAAGAGAGCGGGTAAGAAGAATAAATATTTTCTTTGTTTCATAGGATTACCTCCTGGATGGATAAAGTCTATCAAAAAACGAAAAAAATGCAAGTTTTAATAAAATATATTTATAATATATACAAAAAATATGTGTCATTTCATATAAATGGATTCATTTGTAAGAAAAGAGAAGAAGAGAAGCGAGATTCATTTGGAAAAAGAAGGCTTTTCTTATATGATAATGAGGAGGAAAGTTCCATGGGTAAATTTGCAAAATTCTTACTTTCAGTCGTCATCATCGGTGGCATCATCGGCGGTCCTATTGGCGTCAATTATTTCTTGACAGAACAAGAAAGAAAACAACCCGTTTCTTATGGTCAAAAATTGGATGTCGACAAAAAGAAGATGAATGTGGTGGTCTCTGGAGAAGGTGAGGAAACGATTGTTCTTTATCCTAACACCTTTTTACCTTCCCCTTATTACTATTATCTCCCTTTGACTACTCTTTTGAATGAAAACGGTTATAAAACCGTTGTCATAGAACCTTTCGGATATGGAGGTTCTGCCTCTTCTTCCTCCACTCGCAATGTTGAAAATGAAAGAGAAGAACTTCATGAATGTTTAGAAGTATTAGGTATCGATAAATTCACTCTTCTTGCGGATGATTTTGCTGGTATCATGACCATGTCTTATGTCAACACTTATCCAGAACAGATTGAAGCTTATGTCGGTTTAGATGCCATGGTACCCAAACTGAATTCTTATTATGATTTTGTCTCTTCCTTAAAATTCTTCAATCCTCTTCATAAATTCTTTGAATTCTCCGGATGGAAAAGAATCGTCTCCTTGTTTAACACTTCTGCTTTATATGAGTCCCCAAAGGATTACACTTATTCCGAACAAGATAAAAAAGATTATCGCAAGATGTGTTTAGATTATTATCTAACCGATAATCAAGTGCAAGAAGTAGAGAATGGAGTCAAAGGTTGTCAGGAATTAAAAGATCTATATATCCCTTGGACAATTCCTCACATTCATTTCCTTTCGAAAGCTTACGCTGCTTCCATTCAAAATATGTTTGAAGCGGAAGGAAAGAAAGAAGTGACACTCACTATCGCTGGAGAAAGCTTTACCATCAAAGCAGAGGAAGCTTGGGAGAAGGCCCACTATAATCCTCTCAATCCCAACAACAAAATTGAGATGATAGATTGTACACATCAGATGGCCTTATCTGGATATAAGAGCATCGTCAAGAGCTTCGTCGATTGGAAAAAATCCATTGTCTAACATCTTTGGTAACACTTACAAAAGAAAAGTGAAAAAAATAATATCATTTATTTTAAGAATGAATTATTATTATTAATATAATAAAAATCAGTTTGTTTGATATAGTCGAATTAGGAGGGAGCTATTATGTCAAAACCTATTAAAAGAAACAGAGAAAAAATCAATCGTATCAACTTCTTAAATTTAGGTGATGGTGTTTATTTAAACGAAGTCAGTGTAGGTCAACTTCATTTGATGAGAGAACAAGACGCCGTTGTCGGTGGTAAAGAATATGTTTACGAAGGAAAATTGAACAAGGGAGAAATTACTTTCATCGGTGGTGCTGATTTGAAGACCACTTTTGTGGAAAGAGATGGATTCAACCATGGTTATACCTTAGAAGGTGTCGCCAAAGAAATCTTCACCGGAGATGCCGCTTTAAACATCTACAATCCTGTTGAACACAGAACCTTTGTCTACACCAACTCTAGCGCTGCCTTAACCTTTGTGGGAGATCCGGAAAAAGAATATCGTCTCTTCGTCCGTTTCTATGAGAACACTTATGGTGATAACAACAACCGTTGGGGTGTCATCTACGCCGAAGCTCTTTAATTCATTTTTGTTCATTTAAGATTAAAAATAGGTTACATAAGGACAATACCACTTTGTTCTTGTGTAACCTTTTTTCGTTGTTTTTTCACTTGAATTTGTTTGATATCCATGAAGACGAATTGCGATTTTATTCCTTTTTGGTAGCAAAACCATTGCGATTTTATTCCTTTTTTGTGTAAAAGTGACTGCGATTTTATTCCTTTTTGGTAGCAAAACCATTGCGATTTTATTCCTTCTGGATGTAGATTAATATTATCAAATTGCATTTGGGGGCTCTACAAGTATGTTAAAAAGGAAAATTTTTGACCAATTAGTTGACTGGAAAAATGAGAGAAAGAAAAGTCGATTGAAGGAATGCCTAACTGTTTTAGGGGCTAGACAAGTAGGAAAAACGACATTAATAAGAACATTAAAAAATCATTATAAAACTTTTTTGGAAATAAATTTCGTTTCTGACCCAGATGCGAAAAGCCTTTTTGATGGTGTGAAAACAAAAGATGAAATCTATAAAAGATTGACTGCCTACTTTTCTAAAGAAATATTTGTACCTGGGGAGACTTTAGTTTTCCTTGATGAAATCCAAAAATGTGGGAACGCTAGAACATCTATTAAATTTATGGCGGAAGACTTTCGCTATGATGTCATCACTTCTGGATCACTTCTTGGATTAGAATACGGATGTGATGATGATGTTGAAGTGTTAGAACCCGATTCTATCCCTGTGGGATACGAAAGAAAAATAATGATGCATTCTTTGGATTTTGAGGAGTTTTTATGGGCAATTGGAATTAAAGAGGAATCTATAAAGTCGTTGAAGGACTTTTACGATAATAAAGAAAAAGTACCAAATGCTATCGGCGAAAAATATGAACAATTATTCCGGGAGTTTATTGTCATTGGAGGCATGCCTGAAGTTGTGGATGTTTTCAGTAAATCTCAAGATTTTAGTAGAGCGTATAGAGTACAAGAAAAAATATTACAGGATTATGAAGATGATATTGCCAAGCATGCAAGGGGAACTAAAAAAATAAAAGTAAGATCCTGTTATGATTCTATTAAAAGGCAATTAGCGAAGGAGTTTAAAAAATTCCAGTTTTCCTATGTTGAGAAAGGGCAAACATCTAAAAAGTATGGTGGAAGTGTAAAATGGCTGATTGATTCGAGTTTAGTAAACCCTTGTTACAATGTTTATGAACCAAATATACCATTGATTGGAAATGAAAAAGAAAACGAATTTAAACTATATATTCATGATACGGGGTTATTATGCACAATGTATGGTGATGCCACAAAGTATTTGATTTTAAACGGAAATTTAAAAGGGAATGTGAAAGGAGGCATTTACGAAAACGTTGTCGCAGAATGCTTGATAAAACAAGGATATACACTTCATTACTATCATCCAAGGGATAATCGAGAACTTGAGTTTTTGATAGAAAAAGGATTAGAAGTGATTCCGATAGAAGTAAAAGCAAATAACGATGCAACGGTATCATTAAAGGAGTTTATCCAGGAGTTTAAGCCTTCTATCGCGTACAAAATTACTGGTGGTAATTTAGGTTATATTGATCATAAATATACGATTCCGCACTATATGATAATGTTTATATAAGTAAAAGGAATGTTAAATTGCTTTTAGATAATAATCAAAAGAGAGGTTTTTAAATTCTTCGATTTCTTCTTGAATTTCTTTACAAAGAACACTGACCCTTCCTTGTCCTTTTACATAAGGGTCAATAAATCTTTTCTTTGCTGGAATTTTAAAAGAGATAGAGGAAGAGGGAGTTTCTTCTTTCATCACTTGTTTTAAAGAACAGAAAGACTTCCAATCTTTTTTACTTTCTTCATCAGAACATAACTTTTCGATGAGAGTTTCTTCGTTTTGATAAAGGTCTTTTTCTTCTATGATATTTCTTTGTATGGCTCTCTTTAGAATTCTAGCTAGATATTCCATACCATATCGATCTTCATCCGCAACATAGATGCGAGAATTCTTTAACGTGAGATGCGCAAACTTGATTGCCAAAGGAAGAGAAGTAAACATCAATTCTTCTTCACCAAATTCATTTTGCCCAACAATTAAATCCTCATACATCTCTTGAATCTCTTCTAAGGTAGCAAAAGAGTAATTCCAAAGATTGGATAAGGTGTATTCTAATCTATCTGCACTTAATTTTGGTGTGTCATTATCCGCGATAGGGAAAAGGTGATAATCGGAAACATCTTTTGGTGTTAAAGATAATTTTTTTAATTCTGAAACAATGATGGAAGAGTTCTCAATGATCTCTTCTGTCTTTTCTTCTGTTGCTTCTTGTTTGATGTGATCCCCTTTTAAGAAATCGATGACATGAGCAAAGCAAGGGGTGGCGATATCATGGAAAAGACCCGATAGAGCTTGTTTGTCATCCTTTGTAAAATGATAGATGATGCAAGCGACTCCAAAAGAATGTGTGAATCGAGAATATTCTTGAAACGAGGAATAGAACGGGAAAGAAGTGTATTCTAGCGCACAGTGCATT
Organism: Bacilli bacterium; assembly: GCA_017470005.1. Classification (GTDB taxonomy): domain Bacteria; phylum Bacillota_I; class Bacilli_A; order RFN20; family CAG-288; genus Enterosoma. The sequence continues at coordinate 21,031 of JAFUFH010000048.1, forward strand.
CCCACATGGTCAATACGTCTCATTTCTGGGCAATTTAAAAAGGGAAGCAAACATGCGGGAATCTCTTCATGGTATATTTTCAAGATTTGAATCTGTTCTTTTCGCATAAAAGAAAATGAGATTATTTTCCTTCTTTTTCTCGGATTTGACGCGCTCTTCTTTTCGCTTCACGAATATTGGAAGTTCTTGGATAAGAGTGGTTCTTCCAATAATCATTTAAGTTCTGTTCGTATTTGTTGACTCTATCCATCTGATAGAAAGTCACTCCATCTAATTCATCCGGGAGATATTCTAATAACTGCCAGACAAGAGGATCATCATAAGGATAACAATCCTCATCTTTCACTCCTGCTCTGGTAAGACGGAGATAATCCTTTACTCTCAAAGGAGTATCATCGATATATTCACTAGCTTTCTCTACAGCAAGAGTTGCCGATTTCGACTTTGGAGAAAGAGCGAGGTCACAAACGGTAAAAGCCAAAGGGATACTAGCTTCTGGGAAACCGACTTCTCTTGCCACTTGTACCGCATGATAACAACGATCTACCGCTTGAGGATTGGCTAAACCGATATCTTCATAAGCGGTGACCATCAAACGTCTTGCTAGGCCTTCTAAATCTCCGCTTTTAATCAACTTTGCTAAATAATATATCGCCGCATCCACTTCGCTTCCACGGATACTTTTTTGAAGAGCGGAAACGGTATCGTAATGTTCGTTTTCATCTTTGTCAGAAAGATAATTCGCCATCGGAGAAATCTCTTTGGCATCTTCTAAGGTGATGAGATGAGAAGAGGAAAAACTTAGCGCAATCGCTTCTAGTTGGTTGTACGCAAAACGCATATCTCCTGCGGAAATCTTAGAAAGATAATCGATTGCTTCATCACTGAAGTTTCTTCTAGAATTTAAGCCTTTTGATGAGGTGAGAGCTCTCTTGAGTCCTAACTTGACTTCCTCGCTAGTTAAACTTTCTGTCTCTAACAAACGACAACGAGAACGGATGGCGGGGTTTAAGGAAATCAAAGGGTTAGCGGTTGTGCAACCGATGAGATAGAAGTCTCCGTTTTCTAAATGAGGGAGAAGGATATCTTGTTTTCCTTTATCCATACGATGAATTTCATCGATGATGACAATGCTAGGTTCAAAACGGATAGCTTCACCAAAAGCGGCTTCCATTTTGGCTTTGTTATCTAAGACCGCGTTGAGCTGGATACAGTTGATACCATAAGTGTTGGCAAAAGCTCTAGCGATGGTGGTCTTTCCAGTACCAGGAGGGCCAAAGAAAATCATGGAAAGCAAAGCGTTGCTCTCTTTCAACTTGATCAAAAACGATTTAACCTTTTCTTGACCGATGACTTCATCAAGAGTCTCCGGTCTCATGCGAAGAGCAAGGGGCTTATCCATTCTTCTTTAATCTCTCCGCTTCCATTTCTACTTCTAACGCAAATAATTCATAGACATTCTTTTCCGAGGCGTTGGCTTGTTTTAAAACTTCTTCATCGCTAGGCATAGAACCAGCGATACCAGCAGCCATATTGGAAATGAGAGAGAATCCCATGACATATAATCCCATTTGTTTTGCGACGATGGCTTCAATGACGGTAGACATACCCACCGCATTAGCACCGACAATCTGAGCGAGATGAATCTCTGCTTTGGTCTCATATTGAGGACCAGAGAATTGCACATAGACACCTCTTTGAACAGGGATACCTCTCTCTCTAGCTCTATTGTAGAGGTAGTTGTTTTGTTCTTGTCCATAAAGAGGAGACATGCAAGGGAAACGATCCCCGAATTCATCGATATTATTTCCAATCAAAGGAGAAGGGACAAAGGAGGAGATATGATCATCGATGAGCATGCAATCTCCAGGGCGATAGGAAGGATCAAGAGCACCAGCGGCATTGGTGAGAATGATGGAACGAATTCCCATCATCTTCATCAAACGGATGGGAAGAGTGACTTCTTGAGGAGTATAACCCTCATACATATGGATTCTTCCTTGCATCAATACCATCGGCACCCCTTTGAAATAGCCGAAGACAAATTGTCCTTTGTGGGCTTTGTTGGTGGAGCAGGGCATCCCTTCAATCTCGGAATAAGGGATGATTGCTTTGATGTCGACTTTATTGACGACATTACCTAAACCGGAACCTAAAACAGCACCGATTAAGGGTTTGAAATCTGTTCTTTTTGCGATTTGCTCGTACATCTTAAGATAATCTTGATAGGTATAGTTCATATTGTTCACCTTTTGGTATTAAATATTTTATAATATTTAACATAGAAAGTTTAATATTAAATGCGAATCTTAATTCAAGAATGCCTCAAGGCTAGTGTCACTATCGATGGCAAAGTTCATTCTTCTATTGATCAAGGAGAAGTTCTTTTTGTCGGTTTCACCCAAGGAGATGATGAAAATATCATCGATAAAATGTTAGATAAGCTCTTTAAGCTTCGTATTTTTGAAGATGAGAATGGTAAGACCAATCTAGATTTAGCCAAGCACGGTGGAAATATCTTAGCCATCTCTCAGTTCACTCTCTATGCCGATATGAGTCAAGGAAATCGTCCCTCCTTTGTCAAAGCTCTTCCTGCTAGTGAATCAGAGCCTTTATACAATGTCTTTTGCAAGAAGATAGCGGAAAGACTTCCCACGGTGCAATTCGGTGTGTTTGGCGCGGATATGAAAGTGAATCTCATCAATGATGGGCCTTTTACACTTTTGATGGATAGTAAGGAGTTGTTTGGAAAATGAGAGAACGTGTATTGCTAGGATTATCTGGTGGTGTCGATAGCGCCGTCAGTGCATATTTATTAAAGAAACAAGGATATGATGTCACTTGTTGTTTCATGAGAAACTGGGATAGTATCACCAATAATGATATCTTAGGAAATCCTACCCTTGATGGAGATAAATGTTCTCAAGAATTCGATTATGATGATGCGGTAGAAACCGCCTTTGAACTTGACCTTCCTATCATCAGAAAAGATTTTATAGACGAATATTGGAAAGAGGTTTTCCATCAGTTCTTGGATACCTATAAAAGAGGCTATACTCCTGATCCGGATGTCTTTTGTAATAAATATATCAAGTTTGGTCATTTCTATGAATTTGCCAAATCCAAAGGCTTTGATTATATCGCCATGGGTCATTATGCGATGCGTATCGATGAGAACAAAGAAGCTCACCTTTACAAAGCGTATGACAAGAATAAAGATCAATCCTATTTCTTAGGTCAAATCAGCGCCGAACAACTCTCTCACTGCCTTTTCCCGTTAGCCAATTTCACCAAACCTCAAGTCAGAGAATTAGCAGAAAAGTTAGATTTGAGCGCTGTTGCCAAAAAGAAAGATAGCACTGGTGTTTGTTTCATCGGAGAAAGAAACTTCAAACAGTTCTTAAATAATTATCTTCCCGCTCAACCTGGCGATATTGTGGATATGGTTACCAAAGAAGTGTTGAAACAACACGATGGTATTCTCTATTACACGGTGGGACAACACCGCGGACTCAATATCGGTGGAATCAAAGGAAGAAAGATGGATCCCTATTTTGTCGTCGGGAAAGATGTCGAGAAGAATATTCTTTATGTCGCACAAGAAGAAGGAAACACCTATCGTAAATCCTATCGTTGCTTATTGACTCAATTCAACTGGATCGGAAGCGATATTCCTAAGGGAGAATATAATTGCTTCTGTAAGTTTAGATATCGTGGACAAGATATGAGAGTAAAACTCACCGTCTTGAATGAGAAGGAAGCCTATCTAGATTATGACGGGTATGATTATGTCGCAAAAGGACAAATCGCTTGCCTCTATCAAGGAGATCGCTGCTTAGGCTCTGGTGTGATTGAAAAGACCTACGATCAAAATAAAGAAGAGATTCCGTATTAATAGGTAATTTCTTGTATTTTTTGCAAAAAAGTTGAAATTTTTCTTGCACTGAATGTCTTGGAATAGTAGAATAAACCTCGGCTATAGAAACGAGGTGAGATTACATTGCCAAAGACAGTTGTCAAAGATGGTGAATCTTTGGACCTTGCCATGAAGAGATTCAAAAGACAAGTTACAAAGGCTGGTACCATTCAGGATTACAGAAAGCACGACTTCTTCCTCAAGAAGGGTCTCAAGAGAAAACTGAAATCCGAGAACGCTAGACGTAAACACTAGTAAATTAAGAGGACCGATAAGGCCCTCTTTTTTTGCGAAAAGTCTCGAATTTCGTTTAATTTATTATCCTTTCATTGTAAAATAAAGCCATGAAATCTTTAAAAGAATTACTCATCAGTGGACCTGGTCCCTCCTCTAGTCACACAATCGGTCCCTTCCGGATTTGCAAACACTTTATGGAAGAGAATCAAGGGAAAGAAGTGAACGAATACGTCATCACTCTTTATGGTTCTTTAGCACTCACCGGCAAAGGACACTCCACCGATGAAATCATTCTTGATGCCTTTAAACCCAATAAATGCACTGTCCTTTTTCAACCCAGTTTTAATGGCTTAAGACACCCTAATACCATGGATTGTAAAGCGATTTATAAAGATGGATCTTCTTTGACAAGAAGATTCCTTTCTGTTGGTGGTGGCGCATATGTAGAAGAAGGCGAAGCTTATAAAGGAAACAACTGTTATCCTTTCTCTACCTTTGATGGTTTAAAGTCCTTCATGAAGCATAGTCAGATTGATGATATTTATGAAGTGATTAAAATGCTCGATTCAGAAGACATCTTTGAATACGGGAAAAAGATGTTGAAACAGTCGTTTAAAACCGTGGAAGATTCCCTACAAAAAGAAGGTATCCTTCCTGGACCTCTCCAACTGGATAGAGTGGCCAAAAAGGTATACCTTTCTTCTAAAAGAATTAGCGACAAAGCGGAACGAAGAACATTGATGCTCACAGCGTATGCTTACGCCACTAGTGAAGCCAACGCCAATCACGAGATGATGGTTACCGCTCCTACCTGCGGGGCTGCAGGAGTGGTTCCTTCTTGCCTTTATTATGAATACAAGAATCATCATGCGACGATGGAACAATTAGTGAAAGCGTATCTGGTAGGTGCCTTGATTTGCAATTTCATCAAGGAGAATGCCTCTGTCTCTGGTGCACTGCTGGGTTGTCAGGCTGAGATTGGTTCCGCTGCGAGTTTTGCCGCTGCATCTTTGAGCTATCTCCATGCTCTCTCCGTCTTCCAGATCGAATACGCTTCTGAGGTGGCGATGGAGCATTTCTTAGGATTGACTTGTGACCCTGTGGACGGATATGTCCAGATTCCTTGCATCGAAAGAAATGCGATCGCCTCAATTCACGCCTATACTTCCTATCTCTTTGCTCAGGACATCGCCTTGTTTAGAAGAAACAAAGTTTCTTTTGACAATGTTATACAGGCCATGAAAGAGACAGGAAAAGTTTTACCTGTAGAGTTGAAAGAAACATCTTTAGGTGGTTTAGCAAAGATTATTTGTTAGAATTCAATTTCTGTTTTACTGAAGTTGATCTCGCTCAAGGAGGAGGAATCAAATCCAAGAGCTAATCTTTGAGTGTAAACTTGTTCATCATTGTAAGTTACGGCTACGGTCAATCCGTGGCCGTTTTCATATCCTGCTTTATACTTACGAACAAATTCGGTGAAGAGGTTGGAGTCGTTGACCCAGTTATTGGCAAAGCCGACTTCCTTTTGGAAAGTGCATAGAGTCTTCAATTGATTCAAAGAGAAGAGAACATTGTTTTTCATGGTGGGAATGGAAGTGAGGTAAGTTAAGACATTGGTTCTTACCGCAGGCAAAAGAGCGGTGGTATTGATAGTCTCTCCTTGGTATTTGACCGTTTCGGTTTGATAATAGCCAGAGAAAGAAACAAAAGGTTCCGTGGAGAACAATTTATCCCAAGTGTAATCTCCTGTTCCTGCGTAAGTGGTCGTAGCATCGTAAGTATAGATGGTCTTTGCTCCTTTTGAACCGATAGAATAGGTGGGATAAATCTTATCGATCTTGACGGTTTTCCCATCTTCGATGGTAGGATTATCAATCTTTGCCGAACCATTGGAAAGAAGTTTTCTGACATAATCGATAGAGATTTGAGACCAGACATTCGCGTTCTCTTGGCTAGCCATAGTAAAAATCAATCTTCTACCGAAAGGTTGATGGCAAGTGAAGGTGATCTTATGTTTGGATTCATTGACAGCATAGGAGACATAAGGTTCTACCTCTTGTTCGTAAGAGAAGTTCTCTTCGTAATTGAAATTGAATTCTCTATCCCATGTCAGCATATAGTTGAAAGTGCAGTTTCTCGCATCGGCAGGTGCTAAGGTGTAACTGACTTCCAAAGTGGAAGCATCTTCGGTGACGACCTTCTTGATATCGGTGATTTCAATACCGCTTAAGGGGGTCGCTTCCATCTCGGAAAAGTTTCCTCTATTTTCGTTACCTTTAGCCTGCATGAGAGTGAACGACCCGCAAGCAGCGGTTGTGGAGAGGAAGAGTACAGCAGAGAGAATAATGGCATTTCTTTTTTTATACATGATAGACCTCGTTTCTAAAGACATCTCGTCTTCACTACCATGTTGTTTTCTTGAAAGAGAATTGAGCAAATAAAAAAAGAAAAAGAGAGTTTTTGTCTCTCTTCTTCTTATTTTGTTTATTTTTTGACAATCTTATTTTGACAAATTACGGATTTGGTCAGCCAATTTCTCAGCAGTGAATCCATAATAATCTAATAAGGCTTCAAAGGGAGCAGAGGCTCCAAAGTCATCCATACCGAAAACGGTCTTTGCATATTTGTAATTGCTATCGCTCTTACCTAATTCGATGAAGACTCTCTTCTCATAAGGATTACCATAGACTTCTTCTTTGTAAGAATCTTTTTGTTGATCAAAGAGTTCTGTGCAAGGGAGAGAGACAACTCTGACATCGATACCTTCACTCAATAATAAGGATTGGATGGCCACAGCGGTGTTGACCTCACTTCCTGTTGCAATGAGTGTGAAATCGGCTTTCTCTTGTTCTTTAGAAACGACATATCCACCTTTTAGAGTGCCTTCAAAGGAAGAACCAGGGTTATTGATCAAGTTTTGACGGGAGAGAATGAGAGCGGTAGGAGTTTCTGTAGAGGAGAAAGCGGCTTTATAAGCGGCAGCGCATTCAATGGCATCGCTAGGACGGAAGACGTTGATGTTAGGGATGCTTCTAAGCATTGCTAAGTGCTCGATAGGTTGATGTGTCGGGCCATCTTCACCGACAGCGACAGAGTCATGAGAGAAGAGATAGATGGCAGGAACTCTTTCCATAGCGGCCATACGAATAGCGGCTTTCATGTAATCAGAGAAGACTAAGAAGGAACCGATATAAGTTCTAAGACCTCCGTGGAGTAAGATACCATTTTGAATGGCGGCCATAGCAAATTCTCGTATACCGAAGTTGATGTTTTCTCCTTTTCGATTCTCCGGAGAGAATGTGGTGAACTTCTTGACATCGGTTTTGACAGAACCAGCGACATCGGCGCTACCACCAAAGAGAACACTGACTTCATCGGCAACCAAGTTCAATAAAGCTTGGGAAGTATTTCTTGTGGCATCTTTATATCCGTCAGGATATTTAGGTGCACCTTGGAAGATGTGAGTAGAGATATCGTTGTTCTCACTCTCTTCAAATTGTTGATATTCGTTAGGATATTTCTCTTGATAAGCTCTTCTAGAAGCGATATCGAGTTCATATTGTTCTAAGCCTCTCTTGTTGAATGTCTCTCTGAAAGCAAGATACGCTTCTTCGGGAACATCGAAAGGAGGGAAAGAATATCCTAAATTCTCTTTGGTCTTGATGACCTCTTCGGCAGAGAAAGCTTTGCCGTGAGATTTTGCACTTCCTTCTAAAGGAGAACCAAAACCGATCTTGGTGTGGCAGATGATGAGAGTAGGTTTAACACTAGCAGTCTTTGCTAAAGTCAAAGCTTTATCGATCTGTTCGATGTCATTACCATCTTCGACATGTAACACATTCCAATTAGAAGCTAAGAATCTCTGTTCCACATCTTCGTTAGAAGAATTAGAGAGAGGACCATCTAAAGTGCAATCGTTTCTATCATATAAGAGGATGAGACGATTCAATTTTTGAAGGCCAGCAAAAGAGATTGCTTCTTGAGAGATGCCTTCTTCTAAACATCCATCACCACAAAGGCAATAGGTGTAATGATTTAAAAGCTTTTCTCCTTCGGGATAGATGGCTTGGATGTGAGCTTCCGCCATCGCCATACCCACCGCTTGAGCAATACCTTGTCCTAAAGGGCCAGCAGTAGCATCCACACCAGGAGTGTGACCAAATTCGGGATGGCCAGGAGTGAGAGCATGAAGTTGACGGAACTGCTTCAGTTCTGCCATAGGAATGGTGTAACCAGCTAAGTGAAGAGTAGCGTACAAGAGAGCGGATGCGTGACCAGCAGAGAGAACAAAGCGGTCTCTGTTGAACCATCTAGGTTCATTGGGGTTTGCGTTTAAATGTCTGGTAAAAAGAGTGTACATCAAGGGAGCAGCAGATAAAGCCATTCCAGGATGTCCACTTTTTGCTTTGCAAATCATATCTAACGATAAACCTCTCAATGTTGCTAAAGCAATCTTATCGTATTTCATTGTTGTCCTCCTATATTTAGACGTTATTATTTTATCAAATCATTAATGATTTGTTGAGAGAAGAAGGAAAGAAAAACGGATGAGTTTCCTCATCCGTATCTAAGATGTAACCATTTTCCCTTAGGTTAAGGTGGAAACCGCAGCGGATCCATTAGGATTCTCACTTCAAGGTGAGCTTTCGACACAGAATCGGCGATATGAGTCTCCTAGAATGATATGTCGGAAATGCGCATATGATCCTAGACAGCTTCATTATAATGCAAGAGAAGAGAATATACTAGTCGTCAGTAGGATAATTCTTCAAGAAATCTTTTCCTTTGATGGTCTCAATCGTGGCAAGATTCGGGAAGTTTTGTTGCTTTAACGCTTCGCTTAACACGATGGCAACAGAGTTAGAAAGATTGAGGCTTCTCGCATTGATTGCCATAGGAATTCGCATGGTATTTTCGAAATGTTCTTTTAAAACATCTTTTGGAATTCCCGTGGATTCTTTTCCAAACATGAAGTACATATCTCTCTCGGAATGAGATAAGTCAAAGTCGCAGTATACCTTGTTAGAATAGCGGGTGACAAAATATCCCTCTTCTTTTCCGTGGACGGCAAAGAATTCTTCGATGGTTTGGAATCTCTCGATGTCAAAACCGATAGCATAATCCATCTCCGCTCTTCTAAGACTTTTATCCGAGAGTTCAAAGGTGAGATTACCGATGATAGTTAATTTCGCATCTAACGCCATGCAAGTGCGGATAATATTTCCTACATTTGCGGGTTTTTCCGGCTCAAATAAGACGATGCGGTTCATGCTCTTAACGGTTTGCACTGCTCTCTTAAATAAGAGCGTAAATCTTCATCCTCTTTGCAAAGAGGAGAGAGAAGTTCATAACATTGTTTGTGGTATTCATCCACCCAGGCAATCTCTTTTTCGGTGAGCTCGTCAAGGTTGATACCTCTTCTATCATAGGGGCAATAGGTGATGGTTTCAAAGCGATAGAAGATGCCGTCACTTGTTTCACAAGCGGGAACGACAAGAAGGTTGTTCTCTAAACGGATACCATGTTTGTGGGGTTTATAGACACCCGGTTCGACGGTGATGATCTGACCGAGTTGAATCGGATAGCCATCCTCGACCCCAGGTCTAACATAATAACGGAAGCCCACAGGTCCTTCATGGACACAAGAGATGTATCCTACACCGTGGCCGGTACCGCATTTATAATCTAATCCTTCATCCCACATGATTTGTCTTGCTTTGATGTCGATGCTTCTACCAGAACATCCTTTTTCAAAGATGGTGGTAGTTAAAGCAATTTGAGATTTCAAAGTGAGAGTGTAATCATGCTTAACCTCTTCATCCACATTAGGATTGATGAGGAAAGTTCTTGTGGTATCGGTGGTTCCACCATAATATTGTCCGCCGCTATCGACTAAGAGAAGCTTGCTATCTTCTCTTAAAGGAGCATTGTTTTCTTCACTAGGTGCATAGTGGAGCATGGCGGCATTTTCATCTACAGCAGAGATGGTGGTGAACGATAAATCGAAGCAGAGATCTTCTTGCAAACGAAGATTGTCTAAATATTTGGCGCAAGAGAGCTCACTCAAATTGCCATCCTTGACATGTTCGTCGATGTATTTCATCAATTTTAAGACTTGAAGACCATCGATGGCTTGAATCTTTTTGGTGTTTTCGATCTCGACTTCACCCTTGACCGATTTCTCTAAATAAGCGGGGTTCGTCGCATAAATTCTGTTCTTTAAGGTGGCGCAGATGAGAGCGTTAGCTTGTTTGTTATCTAAGACGGTTGGGATATCTTTTCTTTCCTTTAAGAAAGGAATGAAAGATTCATAAGGATGAACGATGATATCGGAATCAAAGTTTTCGGGAAGCTTATCTTCATCGATGAAAAGATGAATCTCATTGTCGGTGGTGACATAGAGATAAGAATAGAATACAGGAGTGTATTGAATATCTCTTCCACGATATCCTAATAAATAGGCGATATCATCTAACGCGGTGAAAAGAATGGCTTTACCACCTCTTTTCTGGGCGAAAGAAACCATGTGAGAGATTCTTTCCTCTCTGGTGGTCGATAATAAAGAAGCATCTAAGGAAAAGATCTTTCCTTTGGGAAGAGAGGGTAAATCCTTTACCATCTTGCGATAAGATTTTTGAATGATCTTGTGATCTTTATCCAAATAGAATCCCTTCAATTGACCGGAAGAGAGCATAGAAGCATCTAATCCTAAAGGATAGAGTTCATTCTCGTGGATGTATTCTGTCAAAGTAGGAACATTCGCTTTTCCATCATAGACAAGGACGCATTCAGTTCCTTCTAATTCTTTTTCCGCTTGAGTCCAATAACGGCCATCGGTATAAAGATAGTAATGATCTTGTGTGACAAGAAGAGTGCCATCATTTCCCTTGAAAGAGCAGAAATAGAATCTTTCTCTTGTGAAGTAGGGAGCGGCTTCTTCGGACATGTGAGGGTCCGTGGCAAAGATGACATAACTTTTGATGCCATCTTTCTTCATCTGTTGTTGTAACAGATGGATTCTCTCATCAAAGATATTCATAATTAATATGCTCTACCAAAGCAGATGACGGTATCGGCATCTTCTCCGGTGATGAAATCTTTTTCGGCGAAAGGACGCTGATCAAAGGGCATGACACGAGGAGTGGCATTGAGCTCTTCTTTCATCTTCTTTTCATCCTCTTCTTCACAAGCAGAGGAGGTCATGACTTTCGCAAAGCCTCTTCCGGAAGTGATGACATCTTTGGCTTCTTCAAAGGTGCGGCATTCCACGATGTGTTCATTGGTGAAGGCTAAAGCCTTGTTGTACATACCCGTGTGAATCTCTTCTAATAAGAGAGGAATCTTTTCTTCTAATTCATCGATGTTCATGAACACCTTGCTAGAATCGTATCTCTTGGTCAAGACCACTTGTCCTTTTTCCATATCTTTAGGACCGATCTCTAAACGAAGCGGGATACCCTTCATCTCATATTGAGCAAACTTCCAACCAGGAGTCTTATCGCTATCATCTAAGTACACTCTCACACCAGCGTTCTTAAGCTTCTCTTCTATCTCTCTGGCCTTCTTTAAGACTTCGGGATTACTATCCATACGGATAGGAACAATGGCGACTTGAATCGGAGCAATCTTAGGAGGTAAGACAAGACCTTCATCATCGCCGTGCACCATGATAAGAGCACCTAAAAGACGAGTGGAGACACCCCAAGAAGTGTAATGAGGATAAGCGATTTTGTTATCTTTATCCTGATATTTGATGCCATATGCTTCCGGGAATCCCGTTCCTAAATAGTGAGTGGTACCAGATTGGAGCGCTTGTCCATCGGGCATGATGGCTTCGATGGTATAGGTGTCAACAGCACCCGCAAATTTTTCAGAAGCGGGTTTTTGACCCATGACGAAAGGAATGGCTAAAAGATCTCTTCCCATCTCGTTATAGATACGCAAAATGGAGAGAGCAAATTCTCTTGCTTCCACTTCACTCTCGTGGAGAGTGTGACCTTCTTGCCAGAGGAATTCGCTACCTCTTAAGAAAGGTCTCGTGGTCTTCTCCCAACGGATGACAGAGCACCATTGGTTGTATTTGACCGGTAAATCATTATAAGAGTGAACCACAGAACGGAAGTGATCGCAGAAGAGAGTTTCAGAAGTAGGGCGGACCACGCATTCTTCGGCTAAAGGTTTATTGCCACCTCTGGTGACTACCGCGCATTCGGGAGCAAAACCAGAGATGTGATCCTTCTCTTTTTGAAGAAGGTTCATCGGAATCAAGGTAGGGAGATAGACATTTCTAACGCCTAAAGCTTTGATTCTCTTATTGAGATATTCTTGGATATTTTCCCAGAGAGCGTATCCGTCGGGACGATAGATGATGAAGCCTTTCATTTGGGCGTAATCCATCAATTCTGCCTTGAGACAGACATCGGTGTACCACTGGGTGAGGTTTTCACTTTTGGAAGTGATATTTTTAACTTTTTTATCCGCCATGATTTAATTTTCTCCTTTATTATCATTCTCTTCACTGTTGGCGCTGACTTGTTTGATGGCCGCAATCTCCTGACGAAGAGTAGGGACAAGACGTATCGTAGTTTCCATGATTTCATCCACCAAGTCTTGCTCTAAGTCCTCAATTCTAGAAGAGGGCATAGCTAGCTCTTGGCACTGGAAGATTCTTCCACCGTAGTGGATACCAAATTCCATTTCGGAGATGGATTTCAAACCGTAGAAGACCAGAGGCACATGATAGGCGGAATAGGTGGTCTGAATCGATTTGAGATCGTTTCTCGATTGGTTGATGGTGGCACCATCCATCTTTAAGAAGGTGGAAGGAACGAAGAAGACAGAGACATTCTTTAAGACGATGGAAGGCAAATCGGAGTTGGGGTTATCGATGATGATACCGATATAGTATCCTCTCTTTTGATAGGATCTAAACTTCTTGACTAAGGCGATGGTGTCATCATCGGAGTTGATGATGTCGCTTTCTCTGACGGCTAAGATCCATTGAATCTTTCCGCCAGGATCATCGGGGATGGTTTCCACAAAGGTGGGAAGAGAGCGGTAAGGAAGCTCCATCGCAAAGAGATATTTCTGCGTGCTATTTTTGGGGATGACCATCTCAATCTTTTCTTTCATGGAAGTGAAGAGAGTCTCATTACCATTCTCATATTCTTCACCGATATTGAGTATGGTAGAGAAATCTTTGACCGTGGTTCCATAAGGAGAGATGGTGAGAAGGTAGAAATTCTTCTTTCCGTTGGTGACATTCAAACAAGGAGTGAAGTAGACACGGAAAGTTGCATTCTTGATGACCATTCTAACCTCATCTTTCTGGGCCTTGGTCTGTTGATAATTGACAAAGAAGTCTTCGTCATAAAAAAGAATCTTATCTTGCGTCATGCCTCTAGCGATGGCATCGGTCATCTTGGCCGCTTGATCTTTACCTAGCGTGTAATGGTTCTTATCAAAGGTGCCATTGGTGACACCCACAGCGATAGCGATATTGCTATTTGGGACACGGGCATTAAGATATTGTTGAATCTGAGTTTGTAAAGTGGAAGCGAAGTTCATGGCTTGGAATTTAGAGATAGAAGTTTTATCGATGATGACCTCTTCTACAGCAGAGATGCGGATCATCTTTCTATCTTTGGTCAAGAACTTTCCTAAGGTTAAGAAGATTCCTTCATTGACACTTGCTAATTGATCTAAATCTTCTTTGGTGAGAACGCGATTGCGATTGAAAAGACGGATGTAATAGAGAGAACCAAGATTATCCAAAGAAGTGTTAGACATGAACTTTTCGGCATCTTCTGTCGTCTTGAGAAGGTATTTCTTAGGAACTCTCAAGTCAGAACTCTTTTTCGGTTTGAGATTGGTGGAATAAATATAGGGGAGAAGGTGAGAATTGAAGTGAATGATATGTTTCTTTCGATTGACCGAGACAAGCTCTAACATGGAAGAGAGGGTCTTTCTATTCTTGTTGAGTCGAATATCGGCTTGGATGAAATCGGTTTTCTTATTTCCAGAAGCGATATCTTTTAACCAGTCTTCTACTAGATATCGATCGGCGGGAACAAATTGATCTAAGAATTCTTTTTGAGAGAAGGTCTTTGTGTTAGAAGGATTCATTTTGTCGAAACAATAAAGAGAGTGTCTTCCATAATCATAAGAGTAGATACGCACATTAAAATCGCTGTTCTCCATTCTTCTCTTCTTGTCCTTCTCTTCGTTGAACACTTTCATCAAGACGATAGCGGCGAGAATGACAACGATAGAACCTAAAAGAAAGAGGACAATCAAAATCCACTGTTTGGGACTAGGAGCAATAACGCTGAAGAAGGGATGGTTCAAAAACAAATAATTATTCATAAAAATATCGTTTGTTATTATACTCTTAATATTTTATATTAGCAATTTAGAGAACGGGAAATTATGGAAAAAATTCTCTTGATATTTAAGGGTGGCATTTTCTTAGAA
>JAFUFH010000022.1 GCA_017470005.1 Bacilli bacterium
CAGTCCACTTATCTATCTTTTTCTTCGTAAAGTATTTCCCTTGTTCATATAATTCACCAACCCAGTTTTTCACTTCAATAATGAAAATTTTGTTTTCATAAGAAACTAGTAAATCAATTTCACATCTTCCTTGAGGAATAGAAACTATCACATTGGATTTAATGGAAATAGATGGCAATAATTGTCTTAGATGGTTTTCTACTTCTATTTCTCCATGATTACCAAAACTTTTTTCCTCTGAAATCGTTTTTATCGATTTAGAAGCAAAAGTTCGCTTAAGTCCAATACCAATTTTGTGAAATAAGTTCATTATTCATCCTACTTAAAAGTATTGTATCAAAAAGGAAAAATATAAGCTATATTGGATAATTTCTTAAGTTCTAAAAATATAAATGAAAAACCTTGGCATTTCTGCCAAGGTCATTGAATATAAGGTGGAGCAGGCGACGGGAATCGAACCCGCGTGATCAGCTTGGAAGGCTGAAGTTCTACCATTGAACTACGCCTGCAATTTTCTTCGCCCGTATATTATATTCAAACTCCCTTAAACATGCAAGAATAAAATAATAGAAAAACAAGAAAACAAAGAAAGATGCAATTATTCAAAACCAAAGTGTTTGTCTATATAAATCACTTAAAACCGTGTCATCATTTGTCATATTAACATAAGTGTTAATGATTAATTGGATTTATCCAAAAAATACAATTGCTATTTTGAATTTAAAAAGTATAATTTTTATCAGTCATGAAAGGAGATAATTATCATGGAAAAAGCATCAAAAATCATGTACACCATCGCTAACATCTTCACTTGGATTGTCGCGATTATTGCTATCTTAGGTATCGTTCTTACCTCTTTAGCTATTGCGAATGTCTTGCCTCCTGAAGCACATCCTGAAAACTTGGGTGTTGGCTATTTGGTGTTTCTCATCATCGTCTTGATTGCTGCTCTTGTCACCATCGCTCTTGTTAGAAAAGCGAAATCTGATAACAGCTCCAAAGGATGGGATGTCCTCTTCATTGTCTTAGGTGTTCTTGGCACTAACCCCTTCTACATCTTAGGCGGTATCTTCGGTCTTGTTGCCAGAAGATAATCATTCTTAAAAAGTGAAAAAGGGTTGGAGTTTCCAACCCTTTTTACATGCTTTTAACGATAAATAATCAATTTTCTAGAGATATAGTTATATACCATAACAACTAGAGTTCTGATAACAAAGTCAATCGGATAAGAGAAGAAGCTTGCTCCTACTTTGACATATAAGACATCATAGAGTAAATATTGAAGTCCCATACCGATGAATAAGCCAATGGTAGAGAGAACTAAGAAAGTCACAATACCCTTAAAGGATTTAGAGAAGTTACTCTTAGCTGCTTTATAGACCATGTAAGTAGAGAGAAGGTAGTTGATAGTAACACCTACAACAAATCCCATCGCAGTAGAGATAAGAGTGACATACCAGTCAGTATTATCTTTAAAGATGATGAACTGGAATAAGAAACAGACTAAGAAATCAAAGACAGCAGCAACAAGACCAACAATAGCGAAACGGAAGATCTCCCAGAAAAGATCATTAGAGAGAGATTTCTTTTCCATGTATAACTTATAGATGAGGACTAAATAGATACCAACTAATAAAGATGCTATTACAGATACTAGATAGATATCCATGCCCCAGGAAGAGAGTAACATTGCGATGACTACATAAGCTAAGATACCAAAGAGAGAGAGTGTGATCATCGCAATGAGATATTTGCCTCTCTTACCGATATCGGGCTTGATCTTACTCGGATGGACAAAGAAGAGAGTAGTAAGTTCAACAACAGTAAGAATCAAAGAATAAAGGAAGGAATAAAGAAGGAAAGAACGTGAATAAGTAATCTCTTTTCCCGCAGAATAAGTAATAGAAGCAATATCATCACTTCTAATAGGAACTAAATGGATAAACAATAAAGATAGCGCAGATAAAGCTAAAATGATTAAAGCAGTGATCCCATATTCAAAGATGAGAGGTTTGATGTTTCTAGGTGGTTTGTTTTCGTTAGGGTTAAGTCTCATAGAAACCTCCTTATAGATAGAATAGTAATAAGATACTCTAAACAAATCAAAAAAACTATAATTTTATACTTATATTCGTTATAATAATTACTCGCTGGAGCATTACCCAAGAGGCTGAAGGGGTCGGTTTCGAAAACCGATAGTAGGGCAACCTAGCCAGGGTTCGAACCCCTGATGCTCCGCCAGTTAATTATCTTTAGTGATAGAGGCTCTCTATCACTATTTTTGTACAGTAATTATGGTACAATTTTAAAAGAGACGAGGTGTGAGTATGAGTGTTAATAATATAACGATAGACCAAGATATTGTGGATTCTCTTAGAGGATTATATTTTGGTTCTGTCGTAGATAAGTTTACTGCAACAGTCAATAGAGCCTATAGAGACTTTAATAGAACCTTACTCTTTGGTGAAACCACCAAAGAGAAACGAATGGATTTAAGAGAAAGAGCAAAAGCTTATTTAGAAGAAGGATTTGATTCCTTAGATCAAATACATACTCAAAAAGATTTTGATGCATGGCATAAAAAATTAGGAAATAAACTAATATCTTTATATGCTAGTGTTGGTATCACCTTTACTTATGGACAAGCTCAAAAGTGGATCAATATGACTGCTAAGTATTTATATTTGATAGGTGCTTATACTTTTGATGAAGTATTTCCGTATCTACATGTACCCATTGATAATTATGTGATGGATATTGCAGAAGAGAAGTTTAAGTTAGAGAAACCTGAACTTCCTTGGTCTCAATGGGATTATGAAGAATATAAGAACTATCAACTCGCTATAAGAAAACTCATTCAAGCAAAAGGATTAGATCCTCTTAGATGGGAGTTTCGAAACTGGTTAGAATCGGCAAGAGGATTTGAGAATTAAAGTATTACTTCAATGTGACACCACGGTGTCACATTTTGACTTTCTAAGCAAAAAAATGGCTATAAATAAAGGATTTTTTAATCACCACAAATAAACACGAGTATAATAGTTGATAGATAAGGAGTGATATTTAAAAATGAATGATCTCATCAAAAAAGGTATTGCAGAATGTTTAGGAACATTCGTTCTCGTGTTCTTCGCCGTAGGAACCGCGATTCTCTCTGGAGGTAATTTAGTAGCTACAGCTTTAGCTTTTGGCTTAGTCATTGTCGCTATGGCCTACAGTGTTGGTAAAATCTCAGGGTGTCACATCAACCCTGCGGTATCCTTAGGATGTTTATTAACTAAGAGAATGACTTTAAAAGAATTCTTAGTTTATGTCTGTTTCCAAATCCTTGGTGGTACTTTAGGAGCTGTCCTTCTCTTTGGCTTATTAAAGATGAATGGGTTTGACGTTTTACAAACTGCAGGATCTAACTTCACCATATCTCACACTTTAGAAGCTGGACCTGTCATTTCTGCCTTAGTCTTAGAATTAGTCTTAACCTTCGTCTTTGTTTATGTCATCTTAAATGTGACTTGTAAGAACTCTAAAGTCGAGAAACCCGCTGGTCTTATCATCGGTTTAACTCTCACTTTAGTCCATCTTATTGGTATCAACTTCACTGGAACTAGTGTTAACCCCGCTAGAAGTATTGCTACCGCTCTTGCTAATTTAATCTACACTGGTGATGCTAGCGCACTCTCTCAAATCTGGATCTTTATCCTTGCTCCTTTAGCAGGTGGAGCTCTCGCAGCTCTTGTCTATAATCTTCTCCACAAGAAAGCGGATGAAGCTGCTGAATAATCTGATTAACAAAAAATCCAATAGAAAAGGAGGGTTTTCGCCCTCCTTTTCCTGTGTGATAGGCATGTCACGTGCCTGCGGTGAAAGTCCGTCGCTGGGTGAACCCACATGAAACCCCAGCATATACAGCCAAATCCAACCTTACTCGGGCAACCGAGGCGGGGAAAGAAGGAAGAGGCAAAACCGA
>JAFUFH010000023.1 GCA_017470005.1 Bacilli bacterium
AGATAGATAGGAAGAAATCACCTTCTCTTTAAGTTCAGTTGAATACTTCTTGTATTCCATAAAAATCTAAGGCCTCCTTATTAGCCTTAGATTTTACTCGGTTTTTAAGATTTTTTGTGTATGGGAATCTAGCAACCTCACTTCTTTACAAATGCTTTTCTAAATAAGCCGTTTATTAGCGATTGAATCGTCTCCGCTTCCACTCATTTTGAGACACTTTTATGAGAATGTACGCAAAAATGTAGCCCCGAAGCCGAAAAGCTGAGGTGTATGGGAATAACATGTCCTAGGCGTCTTCAGGTGATGAACCCATGAAACTCATTTATAACCTATTGAAGCAAACCGAAAAATGGTGTCTTTGAAAGAAAACACCTAATGTTCTCCTATAAAGTGTGCTCCTTAGAGCAAGATAGAAAATGATTACTATTATAAGAAGAATTTAAGATACTATTTCAAATTTAAACATGTTTACTCGGCCAAGCTATTAATATTTACTCGATTAAAAATTGCTTTTTTACTCGACTAACATTGAAATATTTACTCGATTTTGATAGACTAAAAGCAAGGATTGGAGAAAAAATATGGAAAAAAAATATATTGAAAGATTATTTGATAAAATCCTTGCGTTTTCTTTAAAAAGTAAGGGGGCGGTTGTTGTTGAGGGTCCGAAGTGGTGTGGAAAATCTACTACTTGTAAAAGATTTGCAAATGAAATTGTAGATTTGATGCCATTAAAAACAAGAGAAGAATATATTCTTGAAGCCAAAATATCTCCTGACTATTTCTTAAAATCACGTAAAAAACCATTATTGATTGATGAGTGGCAACATATATATTTTATTTGGGATCAAATCAAAGTTGAAGTTGATGAATCATCAAGTTTTGGTCAATACATTTTAACTGGTAGCGTCACCGATAAAGATATAGATGATAAAGATTATGATAGAAGTCATACCGGAAATGGTAGAATAATCAGGAAAAAGATGAGAACTATGTCTTTATATGAAAGTGGCGAAAGCAATGGTACTGTATCTTTAACTAAATTAAAAAATAATGACTTTCAAATTACACGAAGTAACATAAAATTGGAAGATTACGCTTTTTTGATATGTCGTGGAGGATGGCCTCTTTCAATAAATGATGATAAAGAAGTTGCCTTAGCACAAGCGAAAGATTATTATGAAGTCTTAGTGAGCGATGATTTGTTTTCCTTGAAAAGCATTAAATTGAACAAGGATGAAGCAAAAGCAAGAAAAGTATTAAGATCTTACGCTAGAAACATTTCTATTGCTGCAACAACGCAAACTTTAATTGATGATTGTGTAAATGATTCATCTTCTTTTGATAAAGAAACTTTCTACAAATATTTAACCGCATTAGAATATTTACATGTAATCGAAGAACTACCTGCTTGGAATCCTAATATTAGAAGTAAGACCGCAATAAGAACTAAAGATACGAGACATTTTGTTGATCCATCAATTGCTGTAGCTGCGCTTGGCTTGTCTCCAGAGGCATTATTTAAAAACATGGATACCTTTGGATTGTTATTTGAATCTCTTGTTGTTAGGGATATTAGGACATATTGTGATGTCATAAATGCTAAAGTGTACAAATATCGTGATTCGAAAAAAAGAGAGGCAGATTTAGTTATCGTTTTTGAAGATGGTTCATGGGCGCTAATAGAAGTTAAACTTGGTGGAAAAGATGATGTTGATCAAGCTGCAAATAAGTTGAAAGCTATAGCAGAGGATATTGATATTGTAAAAACAGGAAATTGTGCTTTTTTAATGGTTGTTACTAAAGATTCTTTGGCTTATAGGAGAGATGATGGGGTGTATGTAGTCCCATTAGGATGTTTAAAGGATTAAATAATATTATTATATGCACTTGAGATAACATCAAATGTGCCTTTTTACATCATCCTTATCTCGTGAGCTCATTAGCGCTCTTTTATTGTGCACTTCCTTCGAATTGAGAAGAATACATAGAATAATAGAACCCTTTTTCTTTCATCAAAGAGAGATGGTTTCCCGTCTCAATGATGTGACCATCTTTTAAGACCAAGATGATATCGGCTTGCTTGATGGTGCTTAGACGGTGTGCAATGACAATGCTTGTCTTTCCTTTCATGATAGTATCAAAGGCATCCGTGATTAGTTTTTCGGTTCTGGTATCGACATTAGAAGTCGCTTCATCCAAGATGACAATATCTGGATCAAGAAGCATGACTCTTGCAATGGTTAGCATTTGTCTTTCGCCTTCAGAGAGGCCTTCTTTTGAAGAGACTAACGTATCATAGCCATCCGGAAGAGTTTGAATGAAGGTGTCCGCATGTGCTCTTTTACAAGCTTCTTTGACTTCTTCATCCGATGCGCTGGGCTTTGCATATCGAACATTTTCTAAGATTGTACCAGAGAAGATCCAAGTCTCTTGTAAGACCATGCCGAAGTTTTCTCTGAGATCATGTTTTGAGATATCTCTTGTATCGATACCGTTGAAGGTGATTCTTCCCTTTACTGGATCATAGAATCTCATGAGAAGATTAATAAGAGTAGATTTACCAGCACCGGTAGGTCCAACAATAGCGACTTTATCTCCTCTATGAATGGTGATAGAGAAGTCTTCAATCAATTTTTGTTCTTTGGTGTAGGAGAAATCTAAATGTTCAAAGCGAATTTCTTTCATTTCACCATCTATCTTTTCTTTTCCTTCATCGATATCCTCTTCTTCTAAGAAGAACTCATGAATTCTTTGGAAGGAATATTTGGCGGTTTCAAACTCAGATAAAACAGAAGTGATATCGTTGAACGGCTTTGTGAATTGAGACGTATAACTTAAGAAAGAAGATAACTTACCAATACTCATCATCAAGAAGGGATAAGTAGGCGTAAATCCAATCATGATGATACCGACGATACCGATGATGGCATAGATGGTGTTATTGGCAAGACGAGTGGTAGGATTAGGAAGAGAGGCATAGAATTGAGCCACTCTTGCTTGCTGTTGTAGTTCCTCATTCTTTTCTTGATATCTCTTTAGAGCATCCTCTTTTCCATTCAAAGATTGAAGTAAGTCCGAATTAGATATCGCTTCTTTAGAAAGAGAAGAGAGGTTAGCTTGTAAAGAGGCTTGTGATTTGAAGTATTTGTGTGTTCCTTTGGCCACAAAGCGAGAGATGAGAATAGAGATAGGAGAAAGAAGGATAGCAAGGATAGCTAATAGATAATTGACAACAAACATCATCACTAAGGTCACAAGAAGAGTCAGCACTCCTTGGATGAATTGTTTGAAGACAGAGAAGAGACCATTAGCGACATTCTCGACATCTTGAATTTCTAACTGCAAGACATTACCGGAAGATTTCTCATAGAGAGTACCTACAGAGATGGCATGTATCTTTTTATAGATATCATTTCGTAAGCGATAAATGATATTTTGGGTAAGAAGTCCTACCTGATATTCAAATAAGAAAGCAAAGATGGCTCCAGAGAAGGATAAGACCGTACATAAGATCAAATAAAGCGTAACTTTAAAGACATCCACATTCACAATGAATTGCCCCGCTTCATTTAATCCTCCTACCGCATCAAGAGCACTACCCACTAAGAACGGAGTAGAAAGCTGAGAGAGGATGAATAAGAGAACCGAGATGGCAATGAAGATCATTCGTTTCTTTTCGGGTCTCAGATAGGAAAGAAGGCGTTGTTTGCTATTCATATCACTTTCCCTCCGTATCGATTTGAGAGAGATAGGTTTCTTGATACACTTGGCAAGAAGAAAGAAGTTCTTCATGACTTCCTTTTGCCTTGATCTTACCTCCCTCTAACACCACAATCTGCTCACAAGAAGAGATGGTGGAAACTCTCTGGCTCACCATCACCAAAGTCATATCTTGGTAAGAGTTTTTAATGGTTTCTCTCACTCTTTGATCGGTCAATAAATCTAATGCGCTAGTGGCATCATCAAGGATTAATATTTCCCCTCTCTTTAAGAGAGCTCTTGCAATACAAAGTCTTTGTCTTTGTCCACCGGAGAAATTCTTTCCCCCTTCTTCGACTTCGTGGTCTAATAAGTCTTCATATTGAGAAACAAATTCATAAGCTTGGGCATCTTTTAAGGCTTGAATCATCTCTTCTTTGCTCGCATCCTTTTTGGCTAATAGAAGATTGGAAGCGATAGTACCTTTAAATAAGACAGACTTTTGAGGAACATATGCGATTTCATTTCTTAAATCTTCTAAGGAATAATCTTGAATCGGAAGACCTTTGTAATAAACAATACCTTTACTAGCATCCATAAAGCGTTCCATCAAAGAAAGAATGGTAGATTTACCACTGCCTGTTCCTCCAATAAAACCGATAGAAGAACCTTTCTTTAAGGAGAAAGAGATATCTTTTAACGTATCATTACCGCTATCTTTAAACGAGAGATAAACATGGTCAAAAGAAAAGATTTCGTTTCCTTTTTCGATTGCTTTAGAAACGGCATTCTCTTCTTGAACAATACTTGGTTGATAAGAGAGAACAGAATCACTACGTTTGATAGAAGCACCAGCTTTCGTGAAGACTAAGACAATATTGGTGACTTGAACCGCCGCAAATAAGATTTGATCTAAATAAGCGACTTCTGTGATGATGGTAGAAGGAAGTAGAGGAGCATCATGGAAGAGTTCCCCTAAGGAAAGAGAACGAGCACCAAGCAAGACCACTAAAATGGTGGCAATAGCGACAATCGCAAATGTTAATGGATTGATAAGAGCATTCAATTTAGATACTTTGATGCTCTCTTTTTGGTAGTTAGAACTCTTCTCTTGGAATTTAATTCTCTCTTGCTCTTGGGCATTGAATGCCTTGATGACTTTTTGACCTTCTAAAGTATCGCTCGTATCTTTGGAGATTTGATCTAACTTACCTTGAATAACAAGATATTGTTTACTCGCTTTTCTCATGACCACAAAGATGATGACTAAGATCAAAGGAGTGATACAGACAAAGACAAGACCGATCTGCCAATCTAAGATTAACGAAATTAACAAAGACCCTAAGATGATGAAAGGCGCTCTGACAATAAGTCGGATAAATAACAATACGGCTTGTTGTATCTGATAAGTATCCGAATTAAGTATGGTCAATAATTTTGAATTACCAAAGGATTCTCTTTCTTTCTTGGATAAAGATAGAATCTTTTCATAAAGTGCATTTCTGACTTCTTTGCCAATCGTTGCACTAGTTTTCGCGGCAACATATTGAGCTAGGATGGTCATTACAAATCCAATCAAACCCATAGAGAGGATACATACTCCTCCGATGAGAGAATAATTTAAAGTAGGATTATCTTCTACCCAAGTACCAAAAGATTGGATGAATTGACCAATCGATGAGGTGACAATGTCTCTGCTGGTTCCAAAAGATAAATCGATGATAGCTTTCATAAAGAGAGGAATAAGCAAATCAAAGAAAGCTTCTAACATCTTTAAGAAGGGACCAAGCAAGATGGAGAAGATATGTTTTGAAAAGATATCGCGAACTCTACGTATTTCCATAGGATAATATTTTACCTTTTTTTCATGACAATTAAAATCAATAATATATTGTTAAATAATATATTCTTTTAAAAAAATAATGATAATCTCACATCATTCTTTTATAATCTTTTTAGAAACCAAAAGGAATCTTTGCTTATGGAATACAAAAGAATAACTTGTCCAAAATGTGGAGAATCTCATTTACATGTTGAAGGGGATTTATTTGTTTGTGATGTCTGTGAATCTACATTCACAAAAGAGGAAGAGGCATCTTTAGAAGAAAGACTAGAACAATATCATCAAATGAACCAAGATATTGATCTTGGACATTTAAGATATTTGATTCGAAATGAATTGAAGAAAGACATTCGTGATTACAAAGTTATTTTGGGTTATGTTTTAGATGTTTTGAAAATCTTACCTGAAGATTTCCAAGCGCTGTATCTCAAACATTTATGCCAATACAAAAAAGACCCGCATATGTATGATTTATTCTTAACCGAGAATAAAAATACAAAGATTTCTAAATATGAAAAAGATTTCCTTTACCCTTTCATTATCGATGAATGTCAGTATAGAAGTAGAGTTGCTGTTTTAGAATTCTTGAGAGGTCAAAACGATTTTGATTCTCAAAAAGAACGTTTAGAGAAAACGATGAAACAAAGAGAGTTAGAAAATGATCTCTTTGCGAATTATGAAAGAGATGTCTTTATTTGTCACTCATCTAATGATAATGGTAAGATTCTTCCTGTTATTCAAGCGATTGAAAAGGATGGCTACACTTGTTGGTACAGTGAAAGAAATCTTAAGAAAGATATCGATAATTATTACTCTGGAATTGAAGAAGCCATTCAATCCTGTCGTATTTTCTTAGTTTTTATGTCCACTAATTCCATCATGTCTGATGATGTTAAATGGGAAATTAATAAAGCAAAACTTCTTAACAAGAAAAGAATTGAATATCGTTTAGAGGATAGAAATAACAATCCTTTATTGAAAGATTTCTTTGCCGGTATCCAGTGGGTTGATGGTGCTTTTAAAGATGCTAGCGAAGAGTTGATTGATAGAATTTATCGTGAATTAGAACAAAAAGAGGAAAAAAGAATAAAAAAAGCTAAAACTAAAAATGAACCAGAAGTTAAGACGGAAGGGAAAGATTTGTTTACCGAATTAAAATACAATTTATACATAGAAAACTTTGAAGAAGCTAGAAAGGTTTTTTCAGATGCTCTCAAAAAAGATTTCGATAACCCAATACTCTATCAATATGGAATCCTTTTAGAATCAGAGAACAAGAAAAACGTAACTCCTCTTGCTTTAAAACATTATGAAAGACTTCTTCAGTTAGACCCCAATAATAAGAATAAGTATGAAAAAGAATATGCTTTCTTGTTCCCTAAGGAAGAAACGAAAGAGGAAGTAAAAAAAGAAGTAAAAGAAATAGTAATCAATAAGTCCAAAGAAAAGAATAAAGATGTTAAAGAAGAAGTGAAAGTAAATGTCATCAATAAGACAGAAGCGAAAACAAAAGTTGTTAAAAAAGAAATAAAAGAAAAAGTAACTGAAGAGATTAAAGAAAAGAATATAAAACAGGAACAAAAGACTTTTTCTCTTGATGATGCCCTCAAACTATATAAAGAAAATAAATTTGATGATGCCATTAAAGCATTAATGACACTTGTTGGCAAAAGTAATGGCATTTGTGAATATTATATTGGTGAATGTTATGAAAAGGGGAATGGTGTCCAAAAAGATTTCACAAAGGCAATGGAGTTTTATCAAAAAGCCGCTGAGCAAGGCCACGCGAATGCTCAATTCAAACTTGGTTATTACTTTGAAACCGAAAAAAAAGATTATGAAAGCGCAAATAAGTGGCTATTAAAAGCTGCGGAACAAGAACATCCCGAGGCTCAATTTTATGTTGGATATAATTATGATCATTCATTTGGATTATATGGTGACAATGGCCCTTCTGCTGTAAAGTGGTATCAAAAAGCTGC
>JAFUFH010000024.1 GCA_017470005.1 Bacilli bacterium
AAATTAAAGAACACTTATTCTATTCCCTCTGCGTTTTCTTTTATTACCAAAATATTAGAAACCGAATAAAAAGACATTTTGCTGTGCATCAACAATTGCAAAAGAAATCATATCGTTAAAATTCAATACGTGATATAATTCTATTAATAAAAAAGGAGATATTTTTATGAGAAAATTATTATCTGCTGCTTTCTTAGCTGGCGCATTATTCCTCACTTCTTGTTTTGGTGCAACTGTTTACACTGGAAAAGACACTCAAGACCGTTTAAAGAAAGCGGATTACACCGCCACTCTTTATTCCGTCGAAGATGCCAAGGTTAGATTCAGTGCCCTCAAACTCGATAACATGAATGTAAAAGATGTTGTTTATGGTGAAAAAGGTAAAGATGATGATAAAGACATCATGTTAGCTTTCTTCTTCGACAAGATGGAAGATGCTGAAAAATTCACCAGCGATAACGATCATGAAAACCTTGTGATCCTTCAACGTTTCGGGGAAATGACCATCGGTCAGAATTATAAAGAAAAAGCCAAAGCCGGCACCCACAACAATGTCGCCTATGTTGGCACTGAAACTTCTTTCGACGTTTGCTTCAAATAATTCTATTTAAATAAAGTTTGATTCATTTGGCTTGGCTTTTTGCCAAGCCTTTTCTAACTAAAAATATCATTCTGAGCATCATTTTCCAAAAATAAACCTTTTTAGTGTATAATTTAATTGTTTAAGAAAGGAGCTTGTCCTATGGAAAGACACAACGAATCCAGTGAAGACTATTTAGAAAGAATATTGATGTTACAAGAACAAGGTAATGACCACGTTCATGCCATAGACATCGCTTCTAGTATGGGTTACTCTAAAGCTAGCGTCTCCATCGCTTTGAGAAAGCTTGAAGATGAAGGTATGGTCTTTGTTGGCCCGAAGCAGGTTCTCTCCTTAACGGAAAAGGGATTAGCTGTCGCTTCCGCCACTTATGAAAGACACAAGATTGTCGGCAATCTCTTTGTCTTATTAGGAGTCGATCCTGAAGTTGCTTATCAAGATTCTTGTAAGATCGAACACGATATCTCTGAAGAAACCTTTCAAGCATTAAAGCGTAAATACTTGGAAATGAGTGCAGAAGAAAAGAAATAATCTTAGGCAGGGAAACCTGCCTTTTTTGATATAAAAATGGCGAGAGGTTAACTCTCGCCGTTGTGATGTACATCAAGTTCTGATAGCGGGCATTCATTAAAAGCAATTATTCTAGCAAGAAAAGAATACACCGAACTGAAGCAGCCTTCTGGCAACAAGTCCTATACTCTTACTATCAGGTGACGTAAAGTATACTCACCTTGGCAAGTTTTGTCAAGTTTTTTTAATTTTGACTTGCTTCTAACGTAAATTGAGAATTGTACAAGGAAGCATAGAAACCTTCTTGTTCCATGAGCTGTTGATGATTTCCTTGTTCGATGATATTTCCGTCTTTCATGACCAAGATCAAATCCGCATTTTTGATGGTAGAAAGTCTATGGGCGATGACAAAGGAAGTTTTTCCTTTCATTAAACGGTCCATCGCTTCCTGAATTTTTTCTTCGGTTCTTGTATCCACATTAGAAGTCGCTTCATCTAGGATGAGAAGAGGGGCTTTCTTTAACATCGCTCTTGCGATGGTGATGAGCTGTCTTTGACCACCAGAGATTTGACTCTCTCCCGTAATCTGATAATCTAAGCCACCAGGAAGTCCTCTAACAAAGTGAGTCAAGTGAGCGTCGTGAATGACATTTTTAATATCTTCCTCAGTCACATTCTTGGTGTTATAGATCATATTTTCTCTCAAGGTGCCATCAAATACCCAAGTCTCTTGTAAGACCATAGCGAAGAGGTTGTGAACTTCTTCTCTGCTCATATCTTTGATATTGACGCCATCGATATAGATATTTCCTTGATTGACTTCATAGAATCTCATCAATAGATTGACCATCGTGGTTTTTCCCGCACCAGTAGGACCGACAATGGCGACTTTCATACCAGGCTTAACTTGAGCGGAGAAATCGTGAATGATTTCTCTGTTTTCATCATAGCCAAAATGGATGGAATCAAAGACAACTTCTCCTTTAACTTCAGAAAGTTGTTTTTGCTTATCGGACTCATCTTCTAATTCTTTTTCATCTAAGAAATCAAAGACTCTCTTTCCGGAAGCAGCCGCAGACTGCATCGAGTTTGTCGCTTGTGCGATTTGAGATAGAGGGCTTTGGAAGAGATTGACATAGAGCAAGAAGGCAGTGATGGTACCCATGGTAACACCCGCATTAGCATCCATTAATAGTCCACCAGTGAGACAGACAAGTGCGTAAGTGACATAAGAGATGAAATTCATCACTGGTTGCATCAACCCACCTAAGAGTTCGGCTTGGAACATGGTCTTTCTCAAAGAATTGTTCTTTTCGGAGAAGTTTTGATTGATAGTATCTTCGGCGTTAAACACTTTGATGATGAGCTGTCCGTTATAGTTTTCTTCAACAATACCATTAACTTCTCCTAAGAGAGCTTGTCTCTTTAAGAATTTAGGACCAGCTACTTTTAAAATGATTCCTAAGACAATTCCCATGACAGGAAGAGTAGCGATACAAACTAAGGCCATCTGCCAAGAAGTGAACAACATAGCAATCAAAGTTCCAAAGAGCATGAAGAAAGAGGAAATCATAGTGGAGAGAGATTGCTGCATGGATTGAGCGATCATATCGACATCATTGGTCAAACGAGACAAGATATCACCGATTGTGTTGTTATCAAAGTAACGAAGAGGAATCTTATTGATTTTCTCATTGATTTGATTGCGAAGCATTTGGGAATAACGCATCGCGATCGTAGTCATGATATAGCTAGAGAGGAAGTTGAAGACCATTGTTGATGTGTAAAGAATCAATAAGAGAACAGCAAGTTGTCCTACTCTTTCTAGCGGTACTTGTCGGCTTAAGGCGTTGTCATTGATGACATTGGTAAGGGTAGAAGTGACTTGAGGAGAATAGATAGCTATCACGACAGAACCTGTCAACAAAATGGCGGCGATAATCATACCGACCCAATACCTTTTCATGGAGGAAAGAATCTTCTTTAAATTCTTCTTCGTTTCGCCTTTTGGCAATTTCTCAGAGGTAAATCTACCTCTTCTCACATTTTTGTTTTCGCTCATAAGCCAAGTTCCTCCTTGGATAATTGAGACAGTGCGATATCTCGATAGATCGCACAGTTTTCAAGCAACTCTTTATGAGTTCCATAACCGGCCATCTTTCCTTCGCTGAGAACTAAGATGTGGTCCGCATCCATGATGGTTCCGATTCTTTGGGCGACAATCAATTTTGTCACCTCTTTTTGACTTTCTTTTAAATTATCTCTCACTTTTCGATCCGTCTTAAAATCTAAGGCAGAGAAAGAATCATCAAAGAGAAGAATCTCAGGCTTTTTGGCGATCGCTCTTGCGATACAAAGCCTTTGCTTTTGTCCGCCGGATACATTGCTTCCTCCTTGGGCAATTTTAGCTTCATATTGTCCGTCCATCTCTTGGATGAAAGAATCGGCTTCTGCAAGCTCACAGGCATTTTGAATCTCTTCCTGTGTCAGATTTTGATTTCCAAAACGGATATTAGAATTGATCGTTCCTTTGAAAAGTAATCCTTTTTGAGGGACAAATCCTAAACGAGAACGAAGGCTCTTTTGCTTCATTTCTTTCACGTTTACACCATCCACTAACACTTCTCCTTGGCTGGCATCATAAAGACGGGCAACAAGGTTTAATAGTGTGGATTTACCACTACCCGTCTCACCGATAAAGGCAAGTGTCTCTCCTTTTTTTACAGAGAAGCTGATTCCTTCTAATGTATTATCAGAAGCATCCGGATAAGCAAAAGATACATTTCTAAATTCAACACTTCCTACTTCTGTCGTTTCTTTTTCCGTCTCTGGATCTAAGATGCTATTTTGTGTATCTAAAACTTCTAAGATACGCTTTGCACTCACAGAGGCACGAGGAATCATAAAGAACATCATCAACACCATCATGAAGGCCATAATGATTTGCGTGGAAAGCATCATCATGGAAAGAATCTCAGGATAAGTAGTGCCTCCATCATTGACAAGATATGCACCAACCCAATATACTGCTAAAGAGATGCCATTCATAATAAAGGTAATCAAAGGGGAGACAATAGCAAAGCTTCTTCCAGTGAATAATTGTGTCTTAGTCAATTCTTCATTGGCTTTCACAAATTTGTCTTCTTGATAAGTTTGGGCCTCATAGGCTCTCACGACACGAATACCGGTCAAGTTTTCTCTTGTGATACCATTGAGACGGTCTAATAACTTCTGAACCTTCTTAAACTTAGGCATAACAAGAACTAACATGAACACCAAAACAAAGACAAGAACAAAGATTCCGATGATGGTGGGAATCATCAATTTCCACGATACGCTCTGAATCTTGAACACGGCCCAAATAGCGGTGATAGGGGCGGAGAAGAACATTCTCAAGATCAAAAGGAGAGCGAATTGATACTGTTGAACATCGTTTGTTGTTCTAGTGATTAAGGATGCTGTAGAGAAATGATTCACTTCCGCTAGAGAGAAGGACGTGACTTTCAAATTCAATTCATTACGGATTCTTGTTGCGGTTCTAGAAGCAACATAGCTGGCAAATACAGAGATGATGGCTTGCACAGCTACCATTCCAAAAGCAACAAGAATCATCCAGCCAGCGGCAGCCCAGATATCTCCCGTAGTAGCGTTAGCAATAGAAGTGACCATCGCTTTACTCTCTTCTGGAATCAAAGGATTTGAGGCAATCATAGATAAGAAAACAGACCACTCAAACCCATCATAATAAAGAGAGCTTGCTCCCGCCATTCCTGAGTCTTCTAGCATGGTAAAGAAATCCTGAGGATGATTATGATAATTTAAATAAGTGATAGCGGTCGTGACATTGCGAATATAATCAGTTAATGTCATGACCAAGAAGACTTGAAAAACAGTTAAACCAATGATGAGAGTGATAAACAACCAATCTCTCTTGGTCAGATATCGCATCAATCTGAACATGTAGACCCCTCCTTTTCTTGACTCATCTCAACTAATACTTCTTTGATTTTTAAGCATTCTTTGCTGAATTGTAGCATTTCCTCATACCCGATTCTATCGGCAAGAGATAAGACATTTCTTTCAAAGACTTTGAAATCTTTAATGACTTCTTCTCTTCCTTTCTCGGTTAGAGAAACAAATACTTTTCTGCTATCTTTATCATCCCTTTCACGGATGATTAAGCCTTTCTTTTCTAAATTCTTTAATGCGTTTGCAACTCTTCCTGTTCCGACTTGCATCATTTGAGCAAGACTTCCAGAAGTCACTTTCTCTTTCGCATGAAATAGATATCCCATCAAAGCTTTCTCTCCTCCAGTGATTTCAGAGTTTTGTTTGTGCATAGGTATTTTCTTCATGCACTGAAAGAATTGAACAAAATTTTGGATGATCTCTTCTTGTATGGTCATGTTCACCTCCTGAAGCGAGTGCTATTATATCAAATATATCTCACAGTGTGAGAAATATGCTCAGTTTTTTAAGACTTGATTCGTTGCTTCCAAGAATTTAAAAACGTTCTGATGATGAACCGTTTTTGGGAGTATATAAACACAGTCCGTTTGCGCTAAAAAGGAGCCATATCCAATAGATAAAACATCATTTGTTTTTACGCGTCTGTTTTGGTTTACAATTCAGTTTACAAAAATCTTTGACAAGGTTGACAGTTTGGTTTACAATACTTGGTACAAAAGGTTGATAAACAAAATATGGATAAAGAAAAATTTCAAGAGATATTCCATCGTCAAATGACAGATAAGTATTTTACACCGAAAGAATTGATGTATAGCAGTGATGCTATGTTATATCTTTCTCCTTTTGATTATAAAAACTATTTAGATCATTTAGATGAGCTTTTAAATACAAAAGATTTTGCTAAATATGTATTTCCTTTGAAAACATTTAATAGCAAGCATTTTTATTATCTATTAAGTAACGAGATACAATGCTTATTGGATAACTATCTAGATTTGGTTAAAGAATCTACCCAAAAGAATCAACCTGTTGTATCACCAAAATTTGATGAGGATATTCGTCAATCTCGAATCTATTCCGAAATCGAAGGAACATTAAATGTTGAAGAAGTTCCCACGACGAGGAAAAGGTTAATAGAATTAATTGAAAAAAACATGAATCCTCAAAATCAAAACGACATCATTATCAAGAATATGGATGAAGCAATTCGCTTTGTTTATACCTTACCTAAATTTAACAAAGAGAACCTTTTGAGGCTATATCAGATTCTGAGCAAAGATTGCTTAAAAGAAGAGGATAAAATAAAGGAAGGCTCTTATTATCGCGATGATGAAGTAGAAGTAGACCATTATGTTGGATGTCCTAAAGATCTGCTAGAAGAGTATATGGATTCCTTATTTGATTTTGTAAACAAAGAACTCAAAGAAGAAAATACTTTAACCCAATTATTCTTACCCCATATTTGTCATTACTATATCGTTTATATCCATCCTTATTTTGACTATAACGGAAGAACGGCAAGGATGGTGTCCTTTTGGATCAATCTTTTAATCGATCATTCTATATTACCCCCATTGATTTCTGAAGCTATCAACCAAACAAAAAATGATTATTATAAAGCGTTAAGAGATACCAGGAACTCAAGAAATGACCTTTCTTATTTCTTACTTTATATTTTTAAAACTACGATTCAATATATTTTGTGCTACAAAGATTTAGATAGCATTGATCAACACGTAAAGAATCAAGGAAATATTTTGACTAGAACCGAACTAAATTATGTTAAGAGGATCTTAATCACGTATAAAGGAAAGTTTGCTTACCAAGATTTTATTAAGAATTGTCAAATTGATATCACCAAGCAAGGCGCATTTAAAATACTCAATAAATTTGTTGGGTTAAAGATATTAAATGTTGTCAACACTCCATCGAAAGTGAAATTATTTGATATCAATCACAAGATGGTCAAATATACACGGATACCGGAATAATTGAGGAATAATCTTTTGCAAAAAAGTCCTGATTTGCACGTAAGGGCTATTTAAGCTTTATGAGTGATAATATTCGTGCCATCTATCGATGACCCCTAATCACAGGGAGTTGTTGGTGGATGAACGAAGCCTCTACTATTTGAGGTACACCATCTAAAGCCATATTTATAGGTATTTATGCAAAGGGACGAACATGTGACTGGCGTGACAAATGTGACACTTAAGTATGAATTACAAATTTGAAACAACATCGTTCTTTCCCTCACGTTTTGGTTTTTTCTCGTAAAACAGCTTACAAAATGAGAGTAACTATAGTTTAACCACATAATATGTTGTTTTACCAGACCCCATTTTCTCAAGTCTTCCTTCTTCTACCATTTTTGCGATTGCTTTTTCAATAGCGCTAATAGATAGACTTGGACATAGTTCTGCAACATCTGATTTTGTAACTTTTCCAAGTTTCTTTTTTATAGCATTATCTACTAATTCATATGCTGATGCCTTCTTAGATATAAGTTTAACTCTATCTTCAAAATCTTCATATGCCATTTCAATAATACTTAATAAATATTTGACAAAAGGCGTAGGATCATCATTACCTTCATGCCATCCTTTTTGAGATTCAAATAAAGCATCATAATATAAATCTTTTATTTTAGATATCTTTGCTTCTAAAGATATATATTTACCAACATAATATCCACTTCTATATAAAAGTAAGGTTGTAAGCAATCTAGACATTCTTCCGTTTCCATCATTAAATGGATGTATGCATAAAAAATCATGAATAAAAACAGGAATTAATACAAGCGGCTCAACATCTCTTTTTTCTATTGCTTTATTAAATTCATCACACAAATTTTGCATTGCAAAAGGTGTCTCAAATGGAGAAAGTGGGGTAAATAATATGAAACTATTCCCATTTTCATCAGTAGCACTTATGTAATTTTGGACATTTTTGTATTTACCGCCATAATTAACTTCATCATTATGAGAACATAAAATTGAATGAAGTTGCAGAATATAATTAGGAGTTAACAGAATATATTCAAAACTATCATGTATAACAGATAGAGCATCTCTATATCCAGCTATTTCTTTTTCATTTCTATTTCTTGGTGTAGTTTTTTCACTAACAAGCTGTTTTAGTCTTGAGTCTGTTGTTCTAATTCCTTCTATTGCATTACTTGCTTCAGTACTTTGTATTTTAGCAATCTCTACTAATCTATTTAATTCCTCAGGTTTTTGAGCTAAATAGAGTTCTTGTCTTCCTTTGGCTTCATGGATATTTGCAACCTTAATTAGAATCTCACTATTCCATAATCTATCTTTTAATTTACTATAATCAAATTCTCTCATATTTGACTCCTTTCTCGTAAAATATACCACAAAATGAGAGAAAAACAAAGATTATAAGTAATATCTGTTAGAACATTATTGATACTTAGGAATGAATTGGTTTTCAGATACAACATCGTCTGGGATTTCATAGGAACCATATCTCAGATAGTACAGAACTGCCTTCAGCTTGTTATCAAACGTAAGCGTAACTAAATTAGCGTCATTCCTATCATGCCTCTGATTGCCTATGATAGTAGGCAAAAGGAGGCATTTTTAATTATGACTAAGGATGACTACAGAAAACTGAAGAAAGAAATAGAGAGTTCCGGAATGTCG
>JAFUFH010000049.1 GCA_017470005.1 Bacilli bacterium
AGGGTGGAAAGGCAACAAGAAACACCTATATTCCAAGATTTTCATCAAATATAAGCTAGTTTCATCTCTTGGAATATAGGTGTTTCTTATCCATATCGATGGAATCTATATTATTTGTCGCATTTAATATGAAAGGTAACACAACTTGTCTAGCACCTGTGATTGCTACAGATTTAGCTGTTTCAAATCTATTTTTAAGTGTATCTTCAATCGCTTTATTGATATATGCCATCATATCACCTCCGACTATTTTCAATTTCAATTTGATTATAGTCAACAATAATTTATTTATCAGCCATTAAAAAC
The DNA here is from genome assembly GCA_017470005.1 of Bacilli bacterium. Classification (GTDB taxonomy): domain Bacteria; phylum Bacillota_I; class Bacilli_A; order RFN20; family CAG-288; genus Enterosoma. The sequence continues at coordinate 307 of JAFUFH010000049.1, forward strand.
AAAATATTCCTTGAAAATGAAAAAAGGCTTGATAACGAGTATCAAACCTATGCTTCTTAAATGGAGCGGACGACGGGAATCGGACCCGCATATACAGCTTGGGAAGCTATCGTTCTACCACTGAACTACGCCCGCAAAGATAACGCCAGACCATTTCTAGCCTGGCGTTAATTGGATTTTACTTGAGTAATTGATCATCCGCTTTGGGAGCCAAAGCAGAGGAAGCAACATCTAAGTCTAAATCATCATCACTGACAGGGATCAAAGGATTTAAACCAGTACCGGCAGGGATGAGCTTACCGATCATGACATTCTCCTTCAAACCGCGGAGAGTATCCACTTTACCCTTGATAGCAGCATCTGTCAAAACAGAAGTAGTCTGCTGGAAGGAAGCGGCAGAGAGGAAGGATTCTGTCTCTAAGGCAGCCTTAGTAATACCTAAGACGATAGGTTTACCGACAGCAGGTTTGCCACCGTGACGCATCTTCTTGTCATTTTCTTCGGTGAAGAGAACGTGACTCACCTTTTGTCCAGGTAAGAGGTTAGTTTCACCAGCGGAGATGACAATCAACTTGCCAGTCATCTGACGGACAATGATCTCAAGGTGTTTATCCGCAATATCGATACCTGCGTTAGATTTGTAAACGAGTTTAACTTCCTTGATGAGATAATTTCTTAAATCAGTAAGAGAAGTGCACTCTAACAATTCCTTAGGATCGATGTGACCTTTAGTCAAGGCTTGACCGGCGACTACTTCATCACCGACTTTGACACAAGGGACAGCATTGGGGTAAGAAGGAACTTCTTTCATATCAATCTCGTTTTTGATGACGAAGACATGTCTCAAACCTACTTCTCTGATTTCTTCGACACGACCACGGATCGGAGAGATAGCGGAAGTATCTTTCGCCTTAGGCTTTCTGACTTCCAACAACTCCTGAACACGAGGTAAACCGGTCGTGATATCTTTTTGACCTGCGACACCACCAGTGTGGAAGTTCTTCAAGGTCAATTGAGTACCAGGTTCACCAATGGATTGGGCTGCCATGATACCAACAGTATCACCGATGACAGCAAGCTTACCAGTAGCAAGGTTGCGGCCATAGCACTTGATACAAACACCATCTTTGCTTTCGCAAGTAAGGATGGAACGAATCTCGACCTCCTTGATACCAGCATTGACGATGTTTTCGGCAATAGCTTCATTGATACAAGTGTTATGATCAACAATCAATTCACCAGTCTCAGGATTCAAGATGTCGTGCATCGGATATCTACCGACGAGACGATCATAGAGAGAAGAGATGAGAGAACCATCATCTGCTCTAAGTTCAGCGACAAGTAGACCGTGATCGCAACGGCAATCTTCCTCGCGGATGACCACGTTGTGAGAGACGTCGACTAATCTTCTAGTTAAGTAACCAGAGTCAGCTGTCTTCAAAGCAGTATCGGAACCGTTCTTTCTAGTACCGTGAGTGGAGGAGAAGTATTCAGAGACCGTAAGACCATCAGCGTAGCAGGACTTAACAGGAGTCTCGATAGCTTCACCGTTAGACTTCAACATACAACCTTTCATACCGATCAATTGCATGTAGTTATCTGCGCTACCTCTAGCACCAGATTCCATCATCATGAACATCGGGTTACGAGGAGCTTTCTTCATACGGACATTGAGCTTCTCTTTCATCGCCTTATCTTTGACTTCACCCCAATATTTGATGATAGCATCATGTCTTTCATCGTTGGTGAAGAAGCCAAGTTCATAATTCTCTTGAATCTTTCTGACTTGTTCATCACCTTCGGTGTAGAGTTCATCTCTACCATCCAAAGGAGTCATATCATCTAAGGAGACAGTCAAACCGGACTTGGTACAATAATCAAAGCCTTGATTCTTGAATAAGTCCATGATGTGAGCAGTCTTGACTGCATCTTCATCATAGTAATGGAAGATCTTATCCATCATGACTTGGATGCCCTTCTTATCGATAGGCTTTCTCAAAGGTTGAAGTTTGCAATATTCCTTGAAGGCATCAAATTCATCTCCTTCGTTGAACTTACCAGAAGCAATGACAGCATCATAGGCTTCCTTAGCAGTGACGAAGAAGCTTTCAGGAGTGGACTCGAAGTTTGCATTATAATCTGCTTTTTCGGTCTTAGCACCCTTGACAGGGAAGTTGATGTAAGGGAAATCATCTGGGAAGATGGTGTTGAAGATCAACTTACCAACCGTAGTGAGAAGGTAAGAATTTTGTTGTCTTTCGGATAATTTTCTCTTTCCTAAAGATCTTCCAGGGACATAGACTCTGGTTCTTAAGGAAACCAAACCATTCTGATAGGCTAAGGTTGCCGTTTCAGGATCAGAGAAGACTTTACCTTCATACTTCTTGTAAGACTGGAACTTTTCAGCCATGTCTGTTTCACCGCGCTTGTTGTAGTACTCGGTGTACATATCGTTCATCTCTTCATTATCTTCCAAAGTGAGATAGTAGTTACCGAAGATCATATCCTGAGAAGGAACGCAGATCGGCTTACCATCACTAGGCTTAAGGATGTTTCTATTTGCCATCATCAAGACCATAGCTTCGGCTTGGGCTTGACGAGAGAGAGGAACGTGAACAGCCATTTGGTCACCATCAAAGTCTGCGTTGAAACCAGGGCAGACGAGAGGGTGCAAACGGATAGCTTTACCTTCGATCAAGATAGGACGGAAGGCTTGGATACCGAGTCTGTGAAGTGTAGGGGCACGGTTGAGAAGGACAGGGTGATCGGTGACGATCTTTTCGATAGCGTCATAGACAAGAGGATCTCTTCTTGCGATGAGTTCATCCGCTTGACGTTGAGAAGAAACATTGGTGTTCTCGTTGAAGATCAAGTAGTTGGCGATGAAAGGACGGAAGAGTTGAACGGCCATTTCTCTAGGAAGACCGCACTCATCCATATTCAAAGCGGGACCGACAGCGATGACGGAACGTCCGGAGTAATCCACACGTTTACCTAATAAGTTCTGTCTGAAACGACCTTGTTTACCCTTCAAAGTAGAAGAGAGAGACTTGAGAGTCGTACCATTGATAGACTGAGAAGGTTTATTTCTTCTATCGTTATCGATGAGAGCATCGACCGCTTCCTGAAGCATACGCTTTTCGTTGAGCAAGATGACATTCGGAGCGTGCTCTTCAATTTCGTGTTTCAAACGATTGTTTTTGATGATGACTTGACGATATAAGTCATTCAAATCGGAAGTGGCATATCTACCACCATCCAACTGCATCATCGGACGGAGATCCGGAGGGATGACAGGGAGGACAGAGAGAACCATCCATTCGGGTTTGACGCCGCTGTTCTTGAAGCTTTCCAAGACTTCCAATCTCTTGATAGCTTGAATTCTTCTTTGGTTCTTTTCGCCCTTAGCAGAGCCAAGTTCTTTCTTAACGATTTCGATTTCTTCATCTAAGTTGATGTAGTGGAGAAGCTTCTTAACGGCTTCAGCACCGATATCGAATTCAGCACCTAAATAGCGCTGGATGTACTTAGAGACAGTGATGAAATCGAAAGGTTGCTTGGTGTCACCCATTCTCCTGACATATTCTTGTCCCTTAGCATAGTCAAGGTCACCTTCAGAGAGTTTGTCACACTTTTCAGGATTGAGGATTTCCTCATTGATGACTTGAGTGAAAACAGCTCTAGCAGTGGTTTCATCTAAGACCTCACGAGCCTTTAAAATCTCGGAGGCACCTTTGTTGATGACGATGTGAGAGACAAAGTAAACAACTTCTTCTAATTGTTTCGGAGGGATGCCTAAGACAAGACCCATTTTAGAGGGAGAGCCTTTGACATACCAGATATGAGTACAAGGGAAAGCTAAGGAGATGTATCCCATTCTTTCTCTTCTGACGGCTTTTAATGTGACTTCGACGCCACACTTTTCGCAGACCTTGCCAGCGAAAGAAGATTTCTTATATCTTCCGCAGTGACATTCATAGTCTTTGGCAGGGCCAAAGATCTTTTCGCAGAAAAGTCCATCCGGTTCCGGTTTTTGAGAACGGTAGTTGATGGTTTCGGGTTTGGTGACTTCACCTTTACCCCAATCTTTAATCTTTTCCGGGCTAGCGAGGGAGATTTTAATGGATTTGAGTTTATTAAGATCAAACATTTTCTAAACCTCCTTAATCATTTTCATCTTCGAAGTCTTCAGACTCAAAGTTTTGGTTATCTTCATACTCTTCGTCTTCGAAGAAGAGAGCATCATCTAAGTGAGCGTTTCTAGAATCTTCTAATTCACGTTCATCTTCTCTCTTAGTATCGAAGTTGACAATATCGTGATGTGTTCTTCTAGAATCTCTTTCCGCTTCTTCAGAGATGGTGTTGACATTGATAGCTTGGTTTCTATCATCGAGCAAGGAAACATCGATGGCTAGACCTTGGAGCTCCTTGATGAGAACACGAGTAGATTCCGGCATGTTCGGCTTGGAGACCTGGTTACCCTTGAGGATAGCTTCATAGGTCTTGTTTCTACCGACCATATCATCAGATTTGATGGTGAGCATTTCTTGTAAGGTGTAAGCGGCGCCATAAGCTTCCAAAGCCCAGACTTCCATTTCACCGAATCTCTGACCACCGTTTTGAGCTTTACCGCCCAAAGGCTGTTGAGTAACAAGAGAATACGGACCGATAGCACGAGCATGGATCTTATCTTCGACCATGTGGTCAAGTTTGATCATGTACATGACACCGACAGCGACTCTAGAATCAAATCTTTCACCGGTTTGACCATCATAGAGAGCGGTCTTACCATCTTTATCGATATGGGCTTTCGCCATGAATTGAGCGATTTCTTCGTTGGTAGCACCATCAAAGACAGGAGTGGAAACCTTGATGCCAAGCTTCTTACAAGCAAGACCTAACTGGACTTCCAAAATCTGTCCGATATTCATACGGGAAGGAACACCCATAGGGGAGAGAAGGATATCCACAGGGGTACCATCAGGTAAGTAAGGCATATCTTCCACAGGTAAAACTCTGGAGATAACACCCTTATTACCGTGACGACCAGACATCTTATCACCAACTTGAATCTTTCTCTTTTGGACGACATGAACCTTGATAGATTCTAAGACATCCGGAGGAAGTTCATCGCCCTTATCTCTAGAGAACTTTCTGACAGAAAGGACGATACCTTCACCGCCGTGAGGAACTCTGAGAGAAGAATCCTTATCTTCATCAGATTTGGTGGAGAAGATGGATTTGAGCAAGTGATCGTTATTGGTTTCTGTGACATCACCCTTAGGAGTGGTCTTACCGACTAAAATGTCACCTTCTTTGACTTCAGAACCTTCTAAGATGATACCTTCGGTATCCAAGAAAGCTTTCTTATCTTCACCAAGGTTAGGGATGTTACGAGTGAACTCTTCATCACCTAATTTGGTCTTTCTTCTTTCCACAGTGTATTCCTCGATGATGAGGTTAGTAAAAAGATCTTGGTTGACACATCTTTCAGAGATGACAACAGCATCTTCATAGTTGTAACCGTGCCATGTGGTGAAAGCGACAAGGACGTTTTGTCCTAAAGCGAGTTCACCATTGTCCATAGAAGGACCGTTAGCGATGATATCGCCAGCTTTGACATGTTGACCTACCTTGACGATAGGAGATTGAGAGATGCAAGTTCTCTTGTTGGAACGGACGAAGGAACGGAGATTATATTTTCTCAATTCGCCGTCATCGTTCTGCATACGGATGCAGGTGGAATCCACATAAGTGATGACACCATCGCTTTCCGCTAAAACAGCTTCACCAGAATCGTGGGCGATCTTCTCTTCCAAACCGGTTCCGACATAAGGAGCTTCGGGATGGAGTAAAGGAAGGGCTTGACGTTGCATGTTGGAGCCCATCAAAGCTCTCTTACCATCATCATTTTCCAAGAAAGGAATACAAGCGGCAGCGACAGAGACAATCTGCTTAGGAGATGCGTCGATGAGGTCGCAATCTTCCACTTTAGCAGTGATATATTCACCGTCGAAACGAGCGTTGACCACTTCGTCTTTGATACGATTGGTTTCAGGATCGACATCCACGTTAGCCTGACAAATGGTGTGATTTCTTTCTTCATCCGCAGTGAGCCAGAAGACATGATCGGGATTATCATCGATGATACCATCCTTGACAGGACGATAAGGAGTCTGAAGGAATCCGTATTCATTGACCTTTGCATAACAAGCAAGGTTAGAGATCAAACCGATGTTTTGACCTTCAGGAGTTTCGATAGGACAGATTCTACCGTAGTGAGTCGGATGGACGTCACGGACAGCAGAAGAAGCTCTATCTCTAGTGAGACCACCTCTACCTAAGGCAGAGAGTCTTCTCTTATTGGTCAATTCCGCAAGAGGGTTAGTCTGGTCCATGAACTGGGCCAAAGAATCCGAATTGAAGAATTGGTTGACAGCATTGGTTAAAGCCTTAATGTTGACTAAGGACTTCGCATTGAGTTGAGTGAGGTCAGAAGTAGACATCTTATCATGGATGTTCTTCTTCATCTTGTTGAGACCAGCACGGAACTTTTCTTGAATCAATTCACCGACGCAACGAACTCTCTTATTACCTAAGTGATCGGTATCATCATAAGAACCAATTCCATCGGTAGCATTGAGCATGTAAGAGAGAGAGGCGACGATATCCGGGATGGTGATATGAGTGAGGTTGACCGTGGTATCATTACCGACAATCTTGATGATTCTATCGCTTCCATCGGGAGCATAAACTTCCACAAGAGTGACTTTATTGTGATCATCTAAAGCGGTGTTGACAGAAAGTTCCACAGTGTGGTTATCGTTGTTTTCAAAGAAGGCTTCTCTCTTGAGTTCTAACACTTCATCGATAGTCAAAGTGTGACCAGCTTCAAAGCGAGTATTACCCTCTTTGTCGATTAAATCTTGGGCCAATTTCTGATCGACCAAACGATCATAGACACCTAACTTTTGGTTGATCTTAAATCTACCAGCTTTGCCCAAATCATAATGCTCGTTTTCAAAGAATCTTTGACGAATCATCATGGTGGCGGAATCGCGGTTGAAAGGTTCACCAGGTCTCAATTTCTTAAAGATGGTGACAACAGCGATATAGGCTCTATCGGAAGCGGAAGAGGTTTCGTACTCTTTCCATTCCTCCGCAGTGTAACCTTCCATCTTTTTGACAGCTTTGTCCCATCTTTCGTTGTCACCGAATAAGAACTTGGTGCCCACGACAGGAGTGGGATTTTCGTTTTCGCCAACAACGAGAGAATCATCGATTCCGTCGCTATCGGAAACTAAACCTAAAGCTCTCAATAAAACAAGAGCGGAAACTTTTTTCTGCTTGTCGATACGAACAGAGACAAAATCTCTATTATCGGTAAGGAATTCTAACCAGATACCTCTTGCAGGAATGATGTTAGAACCATAGACGATATTGAATTCTTTGGAAGTGTCAGTATCAGACTTCTTGATGGTGACTTCAGCAGTCTCTTTGGAGACATAAGCGCCTGGAGAACGGACCAATTGAGAAGCGATACATTTTTCAGATCCATTGATGATGAATGTTCCCGAAGGAGTGATCCAAGGGAAATCACCCATGTAGACTTTATCCTGAGAGATGGTTCCATCAGGACTCTTGAGTCTTAAATTAACGTGTAAAGGCGCGGAGTAGGTCAAAGTGGAGATCTTGCAGTCAAAATAATGACGCTTGGGCTTATCCCACTCTGCGGATACGAAATCCAATTCCGCGATTTGATCGGTGTCGGTTTCTCTACCTCTGGTGTCTTTGTTAGAGTAAACAGGGAAAATATCTCTGAAAACTTCATTGACACCTTGTGTGGCAAACCAATTAAAAGATTGGAGCTGCACATCACAAAGATCCGGAAGAGGAACGTTTGAAGAGGTCTTAGATAAATCTAAACGACCTTTGGCAGTTCTTTTATATTTATTTAAATCTAATTCTTCCATGTTATTACCTCGTGTCTTTCTTCCGCTGCACATCCAACGGTATTAAAGTTGTTTAAGGCTTTTTTAATAAAAAGTCCGATCGAATATGTGTGTGGATCGAACTCCTCATAGACAACTAAGCCCACCCTACCAAAAAGGATAGGGTGGGACTATTGATACGTAAGTGATAAAAGGATTACTTAACTTCGACTTCAGCGCCAGCGGCAGTGAGTTGTTTGGCAATCTCTTCACCTTCAGCGGGAGAGACGTGTTCCTTGATGGCGACAGGAGCTTGGTCAACAAGCTTCTTAGCTTCCATAAGGCCTAAACCAGTAACAGCTTGGACAGCCTTGATGACAGGAACCTTGGTGGCACCGACACTCTTAAGAGTAACAGTGACTTCGGAAGGTCCTTCTTGAGCGGCAGCGGCACCAGCGGCAGGAGCAGCAACAGCGGCAGCAGCCTTGACACCAAATTCTTCTTCGATGGCCTTAACAAGATCCATGATCTCGACCATATTCATTTCCTTTAAACCGGCAATGACATCTTCTTTAACTAACTTAGCCATTTTGTTTTCCTCCATTAAATGGTAATTGTTTCGCTCTACGTGCGTAACCTTAATATATATAAGGATTACTCGGCGCTGAGAGCGGCAGCACCGGCAGGATCGTTCTTTTCACCAACAGCTTTAATGGTGAGGGCGAATTGAACAAGGGGTCCTTGAAGGACAGATAAGAAGCGAGCGAGAGCTCCTTCTTTTCCACCAACGGAAGCCAACTCTGCAAGAGCTTCTGCATCACAGAAGGAGCCATCAATCATGCCTCCCTTGATGCTGAATTTCTTCTTGTGGCCGTTTGCGAAATCACTGAGAGCTTGTAATCCATTACCAGCTTCTGCAGAAGTGACAAGAGCAGTAGGTCCCTTCAAAAGAGCATCTAATTCGGAAAGTCCATCTTCATCACAGGCTTTCTTTAAGAGAGTGTTCTTATGAACAGACAAGTAAGCTCCTTCTTTCTTCAGAGCGGCACGGAGTTCATTGACTTCAGCAACAGGCAAAGCAGAGTAGGAAACAACGACGGCGGAGTGAGAATTCTTGAGAAGTTCGTTTAACTTAGCAACGTTCTCTTTTTTCTCAGCTAAGATCTGCTGATTCATCTTTTCACCTCCTTTTTAGGTTTGGTGTATTTAAACAATATACTTTCTGACTTTATGTGTTAGTTACTCAATCCTCGGTAACAAATTAAGCAGTTTATTTATCTGCAGTTACTGTCTTTGGTATATTGAGACACCCGGAATCATACGGATAAATAATTCTCTGATTAGAGAGCAACCTTGATGGCAGGGCCATAGGTGCAAGAGATAGAGCAAGAGCGGATGTAGGTGCCCTTGACAGTGGCGGGTTTGACTTTGTTGACGACATCGATGACAGCTTTGAGGTTGTCAGCGAGCTTTTCAGGATCGAAGCTAGCTTTACCGAAGTTGATAGCGAGGTTTCCATCCTTGTCGTTACGATAAGAGATCTTACCATTCTTGATCTCTTTGACAGCGCTGCCGATATCAGGAGTGACAGTACCGGACTTAGGGTTAGGCATCAAGCCCTTAGGACCTAAGACACGACCCATCTTACCTAAGAGACCCATCATATTGGGAGTGGCAACGATGACATCGAAGTCGAACCAGTTTTCTTTAGCGATCTTATCCAACATATCTTGCTGACCGACGAAATCGGCACCAGCTTCAGTGGCTTCAGCAACTTTGTCGGTGATGGCTAAGACTCTGACAGTCTTACCATTGCCGTGAGGAAGAGAAATGGTTCCTCTTAATTGTTGATCGGCCTGTTTGGGGTTGATGTTGAGGTTGAAGTTGACATCAACACTCTCATCGAATTTGGCTTTGGCAGTTTGTTTGACCAAGGCGCAAGCTTCTTCAATGCTGTACTTCTTGCTTTTTTCGATTAAAGCTAAAGAAGCAACGTACTTTTTAGATTTTTTCATGATCATGTTCCTCCTTTAGATTAGTCGTCGATGACAATGCCCATAGATTTGGCACTGCCTTCTACGCAACGTTCAGCAGCTTCGAGAGAATCGACGTTGAGATCGGGCATCTTGTACTCAGCAATCTTCTTGACGTCGGCTCTAGAAACATGACCGGCGACATCCTTACTTGTTCCGCCATGATCAGTGCCCTTACGGCCCTTTTCAACACCGGCGGCCTTCAAAAGAAGGTAAGTAACGGGTGTAGTCTTGAAACTCATCTCGAAAGTTCTATCTTCATAGATGGTCAAGATGCAGGGGACAACTTCTCCTCTACGATCTGCAGTCTTGAGATTGAACTCTTGGCAGAACTTACCACCGATACCATAAGGACCAAGTTTTTGACCCAATTTGGCAGGGTTGGCTCCACCACCTTCAGCACGGATAATCATCACTCTTGTGACTTTCTTTGCAGGCATGTGTGTTTTCCTCCTTTACCTGTGTGGTACTGACAGCTAGTCACTGGCTTCCCACAAATTAAGCATACTAACCCCATTATTAGGAGCGCAATACGCCTAACTTGATAGATTATACATATATTAAAAATATATTGCAACAAAAATTTTCAAAAATTCTTGCTCAGCGTTCTTTCATGTGATATCTTATACCTTGCCTGCAAATTATTTCGGGCTTACCGATGCACCGCTGGAAGTGTCACTTGACCATGTGCAATGGGACAATACAATTATTCCCAAAGGAGATTTCAAAATGAACAAACAATTAGTTCAGCAGATTACTGCTACTCAAATCAGACACGATCTTCCTGAATTCGAAATTGGTGATACCGTCAAAGTAATGGTCACCATCCGTGAAGGTAACAAAGAAAGACAGCAAGCCTTCGAAGGTGTTGTCATCTCCATCCGTGGTGCTGGAGCTTCCAAGTCCTTCATCGTCAGAAAAGATAGCGCTGGCGTTGGCGTCGAAAGAAACTTCTTAGCCAACTCCCCTGTCATCGCTTCTATGTCCGTCTTAAGACATGGTAAGGTCAGAAGACATAAACTCTACTTCCTCAGACAGAGATCTGGTAAAGCCGCAAGACTTAAAGAAGTCATCAAGAAGTAAAACCACTACAAATTCTTCTTATTCTAAATTAAAAGTGACAGCCGCCTTCGGGCGGCTTTTCTTGTACTTATATACTCATTCACGCAATTTCAAACAACCTTGCAAGAGTTATCCATAAAAAATATTGTCCTGTCAAGGAAAAATACTTGACAGCACTATTTAGAAAGAATATAATTTTCGAGCATTTAAATTTTGGAGGAAAATATCATGGTCAAAATTAGATTAGCCAGAATCGGTAGAACTCATCGTCCTGCCTATAGAATCGTTGTCTCTGACAGCAGAAGAATCCCTAACTCTGTCGCTTTAGCTCAGTTAGGTTCTTTCGATCCTATCGCCAACACCTGCACCATCAATGAAGAAGAAGCCTTAAAGTGGCTCAATGAAGGTGCTATCCCTTCTGATTCCGTCAAGACTCTTCTCACCAAGCAAGGCATCTACAAGAAATATGTCGATGGCAAGCTTGCTGCTAAAAAAGCAAACAAAGAGGCTAAGTAATCATGGAAACCGCAACTAACCTCGATCTCACTGAGGACATCCGTTCTCTTATCGAACCGCTGGTTAGCAAACCGGAAGCCATCCAGATCCAAAGAATGGATAAACCTCAAGACTTAAACAAAAAAGAACAGAATTATCTCATTCTTTGCGAAAAAGAAGACTTAGGAAAGCTCATCGGTCGTCACGGTGTCATTTCCGATTCCATTCGTACTCTTCTCAATGTCTCTGTCAAGAACATGAGAAAGAAGGTTCACCTTCGTTTTGAATCCTTCGACGAATACAATAAAAAGTAAAATGAAGGGGGAGCTTTCGCTCCCCTATTTTGTTCCAAAAAGGAGACCATCATGGCAAAAAAGAAAATCGGTAGAATCTGTAATTTCTTCGGATTAAAAGGACAACTGAAAGTTCAAGTCAGCTCCACAACAGCGGTGGACCGTTTTAAAGTGGGCAAAAAAGTCATCATCAAGAATCAAAACAATGTAGATGAGACTTATACCATCACCGATGAAATGGTGAAGAATGCCAAAATCATCGTCATTTCTTTAGAGGGCTATGATGATATCAACGATATCCAGTGGTTGATTGGTAGAGATGTCTATCAAGACGTTCGCCCTCCTAAAGGCACTTTCTTCTACGACGAACTTGTCGACATGGAAGTGATTGACTCTAGCGGCAATACCATCGGTAATGTTACTACCGTTACCAATATGCCTGCTGGCGATTATCTTTTAGTCAATGGCAAGATTTATATTCCTTTCTTGATGGATAACTTCATTAAAGAAGTAGATAAAAAAGCCAAAAAGATTTATTTGACTGAGTTAGGAACCGAAGCGAGTAAGTGATGAAAATCAAAATCATGACACTCTTCCCTTCCTTCTATCAAGAATTCTTAAAATCGAGCATTGTTGGAAGAGCCATTTCGAAAGGATTAGTTGAAATTGAATTAATAAATATCCGCGACTATTCCCTCGATAAAAACCATCGTGTCGATGATCACCCTATCGGTGGAGGTGCTGGTCTTATCATGAGACTAGAACCTCTTTTAGGTTGCTTAAGAGCGCATACTAGTGAGAAAACTCATAAAATTCTCATGGGACCTAAAGGGCACACTTATACTCAAAAAGATGCGATTCGCTTCTCTCAAATGGATGAAATTTGTCTCATCTGTGGTCATTATGAAGGAGTGGATTCCCGCTTTAATGACTACATCGATGAAGAGATTTCCATGGGAGATTTTATTTTAACTGGCGGTGAGATTCCTGCTATGGCTATCGCAGATAGTATCATCAGACTTCTTAAAGGAGCTATCGCTGAAGAATCCACTCAAGAGGAAAGCTTTAATTCCACTATCTTAGAATACCCTCAATACACATACCCTAGAGAGTTTGAAGGAAAGAAGGTTCCCGATATTCTTTTCTCTGGAAATCATGAAGTCATCCAAGATTATCGTAGAAAAGAAGCGTTGAAAGAAACATTAGAAAAAAGACCAGATTTATTAGAAAAAATGTCTTATTCTAAAAAGGACGCTCAGATGTTAGAACGCATCAAAAAAGGGGATAACACTCCTTCAGAAAAAGAGTTAAAAGCAATCGAAAAAGGAAAGAAATTCGTTTCCCGATAGTTTTAAATCTAAAGAAGAAAGCCTATTCCTTTATTTATTTTGTGGTATACTTTTTGTAGAAACAAATCAATAAAGGAGAAAAGGAATGAGTGTTACATTATCTAGCTCTAATGTTGATGCTATCTTTTCCGGAACCCAAAGCGGTAATGCTTTTTCTGTTTCTAGTTCTTTACCGCTGTCAATATGTTTGGGGTCTAAATGTTTCAAAGAAGGAACCATCGTCAAGACTGAAGAGGGAGATAAGAAAATTGAAGATATCAAAGTCGGAGATAGAGTCTTATCTAAGAATCCAGAGACAGGTGAGATTGCTTATAAGAAAGTAACAAAGCTCTATAGGAATGAGACATTTTTCTGGTTTACCATCTTCCTTTCAAAGAAAGAATCAATCACCACCACTCTTCTTCATGTCTTTTTCTGGTCCAACGGAGAAAAAAGGAATGCGTTCACTTTAAAACAAGCAGCAAATTTGGTAGATGATAAAGGGAAAATACATCCTATCAAATATGTAAAATTAATTCACCATTTGCGTCATGATGAAAAAACATATAATATAGAAGTTGAGGACTTCCATACCTACTTCGTTGGTCAATCCGGTATATGGGTATCTGGCTAATGTGAATACTATGAAGCAACTTGGAAAGAAAAAGACCCTATACCTGGAAAAAGTATATCATTGAAAGAAGCTGTTAAAAGAATCAAGAAAAAATAAAGCGTTTTTGTAACCACAAGAAAAGGAGCAAGAAAACTTGGAAGAATGGTTAGTCCAATTAGTAAGGTGTCTAAAATCCAATGCCATAGTGGTCAAGGATACCATTATTATGACCATTTTCACATTCTAGATAAAAGCGCAAAAATAAATGATGACCACATACATATTTATATTAAATAAAGGAGGGAGATGATGAAGTTTCACACAAGATTAGGACCAGATGTTAGATGGTGCATTAGTTGTCTATGGCTTTTCACATTTAAGATACCTCCAAAAAAAGGCCATTATGTAATTGATGGAAAATTTGACATCTATTTTTACCCGGATATCGCTCCTGGATATTATCAGTTACTACCAGGGAAAAATTATTTGTTGCTCAGTAAACTTCAAGCCTCTTGTTTTGAAGCAGAACCATATAAACTCTCAAATGGTTCTTGG
>JAFUFH010000050.1 GCA_017470005.1 Bacilli bacterium
TATCGACATTCCGGAACTCTCTATTTCTTCCCTCAGTTTTCTGTAGTCATCCATCGTCATATCAAAAATGCCTCCTTTTGCCTACTATCTTAGGCAATCAGAGACATAATAGGAATGACGCTAATTTAGTAACGCTTACAGATAATCTAATTCTTCTTTTTGGAAAGAAAGGGTGCATAAGGCATCAATTTGTTCATTGATTTCTTCTAACATCTCTTTTGTGAAAACAATGCCTTTATTTCTGCATTTGAAAAGGTATTCTCCCACCAAATCCGTGTGCTTGTGGAAAATCACTTGGTCCATGTTGAACTTGTATAAATCCGTATCTAATAATGATGTGATAATCTGTGGTAGTCTCATCTTAACTCCTCATCTTTCTTGTAAAAGATACCACTTTAATTTCTTTTTGTCACTCTCTTTGCGAAATAAAGAAAGGTGTGGCACTTTTGTGGCGTTAAATATTATAAAATATTGCTATGAAATCACGTAAAAAAGAATATATTTTGATGTTCAAGGATGAGGAAGTTCTCTCTTTCTCTATCTCCTTTGGCAAAAGGAATAAATTAGAAGTGTTAAAAAAGCTCGCTCACTTTGATAGAGCGCCTTTTGGTTTAGAGGATAATCTTACCATGGAAGAACTCAGCGACAAATTGTCCACCTTCTTCTATAAAAGAACCATACCACCTACTAGATATGGAATCGAGGAGATTCTCAAAGCGACGAAGTGTGAAAATTCTCTAGAACTTTCTTTTAAAGGACACGGCTTATCTTTATCCACTCACTATTGGTTTAAACAAAAGGATGAAAACCTGAAATATGATGATATCAACTTCTTCACTAATCCTTGGGATGACAGTTTCGGAAGAGCTCTCTTGCACCAAGATTATGAAGCCTTAGCTCATGTCAGCTATGAAGTTCCGGATATCGTCACCAACGGTTGGGCAGAAAAGGGCTGGATATACGATAATGGTCCGAAATTATACAAATTAGGAATCGCTCCTGGTCAGATTGAAGAATCTTTATCCGAAGTTCTCACCTCTAGACTTGCTCGCCGCATGTTCAATGATGAATCTGTCCTTCATTATGAATTGAAAAAGATTGGAGATCGTTACGCCTCTGTCTCTAAAGCGATGTTAGGTATCGACGAAGAATTGATCCCTTTATCGGTTGTCGTTCCTCCAGAATTACACAAATTATATGCGGGTAAAGGAAATGATCGTGATGTGACAGAACGCTTCTTTAAAGAAATTGAGAATTCTAGCATTCCTCATCTTCATGACTTCTTTGTAAAACTGAATTGTTTGAGAAGTTTATGCTTCCTCAACGACTTGCATATGGATAACATTTCGGTCATTCGAAATTTGAAAACAAAAGAGATTCGAATCGCCCCTTTATATGATTTAGCTGGTGCCTTTGGTAGCACACAAAGAGGAAAAGAGTTCTTATCTAATCTGACTCGAGGTTCCTTTTTAGTCGTTTATTTCATTTATGGAAATCTCGATAAGAACTGGGATTATTCCTGGTTTGATCCGAAGACCTTAGATGGATTCGAAGATGAGATCAGAGAAATCTTATCTAAGAGTGATTTCTATACTCCCATATTGATTGAAAACATCATACAGACCTATATTAGCCAAAAAGAAGCTCTCATCCATCTTGCTAACGAGCAAAAAGAACGAGAGAAGAACAAAGAATAAAAAGAAGGTAAATAACTATGTATTACAAATTGGATGAAAGAATTGCACTGCGCAAATGGAAATTAGTCGATAGATCTCTCTATGTGAGAGGCCAGATTCACGCTATTCCCGTTCCCAAAGAAGAATTTGAACTTCTTTTACAATGCGATGGCGAACACGATTTACCAGAGAACCATGAAATCGAACACTTATTAGAGCACGGATACATTGTTCCTTGTAAGAAAGGGGAACATTCCAGCGAGTGGTCTCAGTTAAAAGAATATGAGAATTATTATTTCCCTACCATGAACCTCATGATCACCGGAAAATGTAATCTCAATTGTTTGCATTGTTTCAACGCCAAAGATAACGCTCCTTTAAATAGTGAATTGACCTATGAGCAAATTTTAAACATCTTAGATCAAGCCAAAGAAATCGGTGTCAACGCCTTCACCATCACAGGAGGCGAGCCTCTTGTTCATCGTCATTTCTTAGATATCGTGAGAGCAATTTATGAAAGAGATATGTTCATCTTTGAGCTCAACACCAACGGACTTCTCATCACACAAAAGATGTTAGATACATTCAAAGAACTCCATTGTGATCCTTTGATCAAGATTTCTTTTGATGGTATCGGATATCACAATTGGATCAGACAACATCCGAAAGCGGAAGAACTTACTTTGAAAGCTATCGAACTTTGCATCAAGAATGGGTTCCGTGTCAAAGCCCAAGTTCAAGTCAACAAAAAAAATGTCGACGTGATGATGGATACCGCAAAACTTCTCAACAAGATGGGTGTGGAAGAGATGAGACTCATCCGTACCACCGAAGCACCTCGTTGGGAAAAGAACTCTCCTCAATCCTCTCTTCCTATCGATGAATACTATGAAAGAATGACTGCCTTTGCAAAAGAGTATATGGACTCTAACATGGAAATGAGAATCGATATCTGGCAGTTGTTGCGTCTCCATCCTAGAAGCAACTCTTACGAACTTGTTCCGATTGCTTGTAACAAACACGATTTCAACATCCGTATTCCTATGTGTAAAGGAAACAGAGGTATGATCGCTGTTTCTAGCAGCGGTGAAGTCGTCCCTTGCCTTCAGATGTCTGGATATTTCATCGAGAACAATATCCATTTAGGAAATCTCTTTGAAACTCCGTTGAAACAACTCGTCATTCAGAGTCCTTACCTCAATCTCGCTTTAGCTCCCTTGTTAAAGCAGATCCTTGAGAATGATAAATGCGCTGATTGTAAATATTACAAAGCTTGCACTGGCGGATGCCCCGCTCTCGGTTTACTTTATTCCCCCAAGCATGATTTCTACCACGAAGATATCACCAAATGTCACTTCTTTGAAAACGGTTGGTATGAGAAAGTCAACGAAGTCTTGAAAGATTATCGTTTGATCAATCCCTTAGATATTTAATATTTATTTTCTAATATAAATTCTGTGGCACATTTGTGGCATATGTTTTGATATGATAATGAAAAAGGAGAACAGCTATGAGAAAAGATTTATTAAAAGGCCTCAGCGAAGAGCAAATTGCAAAAGTTCGCGCTTGTCACAATCCTAGTGACCTTTTACAAATGGCCAAAGATGAAGGAGTGGAACTCAATCAAGAACAATTAGAAGCCATTGCTGGTGGCGCTTGCACTTCCGAAAATCATAGAAAAAGAAAGTTTGAAAGTTAAATTATTATTTAAGAAATAATTAACTTCCGTGTTATAATTTGTTAACCACAAAAGAACAAAAATGAACAAAGACAAAATCAGCATTTCTAGCCCAGATGATCTCAACTCTCATCTGCAGCGCACCTCAATAATCACTTGGCTCACGCTCATTCTTGTGATTCTTGTTTTGGGTGCGTTTTTTGTTTGGGCTTCTATCGCAAAAATCCCCGTGAAAGTCATCACAGGTGATGCTCACATTCAAAATGGAAATGTTACTCTTCATGTGGAAGAGAAAGATTTAGAGAAATTAAAAGTCGGTCAAACGGTTTATATCTTGGAAGTAAAGGGTGAGATTTTATCGATTGAAGAAGATGGACAACCTGTTGTCTCTTCTTTTGATCTTCCGGATCAAGATACCAAATACACCATTTTGATTGAAGAGATTCGACCGATTGAGTTTTTGCTTAAAAATTAATTATGAAAGAACAGAAGAAGCCAAAGAACAAAGGGGTAGCTAATACTCCTCTCATCATGCAGTTAGAAGCGCTTGAATGTGGAGCGGCCTCTTTAGCGATGATTATGGCTTATTATGGCAAGTGGGTACCCCTAGAACAAGTCAGAGTGGATTGCGGTGTCTCTAGAAATGGTAGTAACGCCAAGAATATTTTAAGAGCGGCTCAAAAATACGGTTTTAAGACCAAAGGTTTTGCCTATAACATCAAAAAATTGAAAGAAAAAGGAAGATTTCCTGCCATCATCCACTGGGGTGGTGGACATTTTGTGGTTCTAAACGGAATCAAAGGAAATAAAGCAATCATCAACGATCCCGCAAAAGGATTGGTGAAGATGGATTTAGAAACTTTCGATAAATTCTTCACCGGTGTTTATTTAGAGCTTGAACCAGATGAAACCTTCGTTCCTAGCGGAAAAAAGAAATCCATCTTAGAATTTGCAAAGAAGAGACTCAAAGGGGCTACCGCCTTGATCGCCTTCTTCGCTTTGACCACCATCATCTTCTATCTCTTTGGCATCATCAATCCGGTGATGAATCAAGTCTTTGTCGATTATCTATTAGGAGGAAATAACCCGACGTGGTTGCTTCCTTTCATCATCATATTTGCAGCGATTGGACTGTTACAAGTCTTAGTGACTCTCGTCCAAGATTTATACCAATACAAGGTGCGAGGAAAACTAGATTTATTAGGCTCCACTTCCTATATGTGGAGAATCTTGCGTTTGCCTATCGAATTCTTCTCTCAAAGAATGGTCGGTGACTTACAAACTAGACAAGGAGAGAACGCCTCTATCGCAGAAACCTTAGTCAACGTCTTCGCTCCTCTCTTGTTCAACACCATCATGATCGTGGTCTATCTTGTCTTCATGATCAACAAGAGTTGGATTTTAACTCTCGTGGGTGTCACAACCGTTGTGGTCAACGCCTTCATGTCTCGCTATATGGCTAAGAAGAGAGTCAACCTTGCCCGTGTGCAAGCCAGAGATAAAGCTCGTCTTTCTTCCATGACGAGCAAAGGTATCGAAATGATTGAAACCATCAAATCTAACGGTGCCGAACAAGCTTATTTTTCCTCTTGGTCTGAAGCTCAAGATGAAGCCATCAAAGGTAGAATCCGCATGGCAAAAACCAGCCAATTCTTAGGTTTTATCCCCGCTTTCATCTCCATGCTTGCCAACTATTCCGTCTTGATTCTCGGTGTATATTTCACCATCCAAGGCGAATTCTCTATCGGTTCTATCTTAGCCTTCCAAGGCTTATTAAGTTCCTTCCTCTCTCCTGCTATGACCATCATCTCTAGCGGTCAAACCTTGCAAGAGATGCGCACTCAGATGGAAAGAGTCGATGACGTTTTAGAATATCCTCTCGATGAAAATGTCACCCGTTCTATCCCTACAGGTAACATCGCTAAAATCAAAGGAAATTTAATTTTAAAAGATATCACTTTCGGATATTCTCGTTTAGATCGTCCGATTTTAAGCAACTTTAACCTCGAGATCAAACAAGGACAAAAGGTAGCTATCGTCGGTTCTACCGGTAGCGGTAAATCCACTCTTTCCAAATTGATCTCCGGTCTTTATTCTCCCTGGAGTGGAGAGATCATCTTCAACGGAAAAAAGATAAATGAAATCGACCATGAAATCTTCACTTCCTCTATCGCTGTCGTCGACCAAGATATCACTCTTTACGAAGATACCATCTCCAACAATATCAAGATGTGGGATGAATCTATTGAAGACTATGAAGTCATCATGGCATGTAATGATGCTCAGATACACAAGCAGATCATGTCTAGAGAAGGTGGCTATAACGCACCTATCTTAGAAGGCGGTAAGAACTTGTCTGGCGGTGAAAAGCAAAGATTAGAAATCGCCCGTTCTTTAGCTAGCGATCCTAGCATCATCATCTTGGATGAAGCCACTAGTGCCTTAGACGCTAAGACAGAATTTGAAGTGGTCAAAGCCATCAAAGCTAGAGGTATCACCACCATCGTCATCGCCCACCGTCTTTCCACCATCCGCGATGCCGATTTGATTGTGGTTTTAGATAAAGGTCATATCGTAGAACAAGGAACACATGAAGAACTGATGCAATTGAAAGGTTCTTACTACGATTTGGTTACGAATGAATAAAAGGAGACAATATGGGTTGGTTTGAAGAACAAGTCAAGCAACGTAAACAACTCGACGAAAAAACTTTCGAAGAGTCTTTTATGTCCCTTGCTGGCCTCGGTGTCAACAATCAAAATCATCTCAGTGAACAAGCCTTGAGAGAGAACTATGTCCTCTTCCAAGTCCTTTCCTTTTTCCATTACCAAATGGTAGAGATTCCAAACAATATCACTGACTTTAAAGATAAAGCCAATTACGCCTTACGTTCTAGCGACATTTTATATCACAAAATAGATTTAGATGATTCTTGGTTACAAGATAACGCTTCTCCTTTACTCGTCTTCACCAAGCTCAATCACACCCCTGTTCTCCTTCTTCCTAAAGGAAATAAGGGATATTACTATATCAACTATCAGAATGGTAAGAGAGTCAAAGTCGATGACGATATCCGCGAAGACTTAGAAGAACAAGCCTATCGTTTCTATCGCCCTCTTCCCAGTCAAAAGATATCTGTCAGAGAATACGGAAGATATTTAAAGAAATCCATCAAGGTCATCGATATCATCATCCTTGTCCTTGCCACCGCTATCGCCTCTGGTGTAGGTCTACTCATGCCATACTTGACCAAGATGTTGACTGGCGATGTCACTCAAAGCAAAGATATCCCCCAGTTTATCCTCGTCTCTATCTATGTCGTTTCTACCGCCACAGGATTGCTTCTCATCAACGCGGTGAAATCTCTGATCACAACGCAAGTCACCATCAAGATAGAAAAGTCCGTCCGAGAAGCCACAATGATGCGTGTTCTTCACCTTCCTACTTCCTTCTTTAAAAAATACAACACCGGTGAATTGAACAGCAGATTCTCCAGCACCATCGCTTTGGCTAACACTCTCATCAACTCGGTCTTTATGACTTTCCTCTCTGTCGTGATGTCACTAGCCTATCTCTTCCAATTGATTGGCTTTGCTCCCTCTTTGATTCTTCCTGTCATTCTCATTTTGTTGGTCACTTCTTCCTTCACCATCTTCATCTCTCTCCTTCAAAAGAACTATACCAAGAAGAGTTTAGAGCTCTCCTCGAAAGAGGCTGGTGTCACTTATGAAATGATCAATGGTATCCAAAAGATCCGTTTATCCGGTTCAGAAAAGAGAGTCTTTGCCAAATGGGCATTAGCTTATTCTAAATCCGCCAAAGTTCGTTACAATCCCCCTTTGATTCTCCGTATTTCTCCCGCGATTTCCTTATTGATTACTCTCCTTGGAAACATTGTCATTTACACCATCGCCGCTAGAAACAATATCGATGCCAGTACTTATATGGCCTTTGTCACCAGCTATGGTGTTCTCTCTTCCGCCTTCGCTTCCTTGACCAACGTGGTCTCTGTCATCTCTACCATTCAACCTCTCTTTGAAATGGCTAGACCGATCCTAGAAGAACAGCAAGAAATTCACGAAGGTAAGATCAATCTGGAATCCGTCAAAGGGAATATCACATTAGATAGAGTCTCCTTCCGTTACACCGAGAAGGGGCCTCTCATTCTCAACAATCTCTCTTTGAATATCAAAGAAGGTGAATATGTCGCTATCGTCGGACAGACAGGATGCGGAAAATCCACTCTCGTCCGTCTGCTTCTCGGATTTGAAAAACCGATCAGCGGCGATATCTTATTCGATGATATCAATATCAACGATGTCAACTTGACCACCTTGAGACGCAACATCGGTACGGTCATGCAAAACGGAAATCTCTTCCACGCTGACATCTTATCTAACATCATCATCTCCTCTCCGGATCTAAAAGAAGAAGATGCATGGAAAGCAGCAGAGATTGCCAATATCGCGGATGATATCCGCGAAATGCCTATGGGTATGAAGACCATCATCTCTGAAGGTCAAGGCGGTATCTCTGGCGGTCAAAAACAGAGAATCATGATCGCAAGAGCCATCGTTCACCAGCCTAAGATTCTCATCTTTGATGAAGCTACTAGCGCCTTAGACAATAAGACGCAAAAGAATATCACCGAATCCATCAACAAACTCAACTGTACAAGAATTGTCATCGCTCACCGTCTTTCCACCATCAAAAACAGCGACCGTATCATCATGTTAGAAGGTGGTCACATCATCGAAGAAGGTAATTATCAGACCTTGATTGATAAAAAAGGTAAATTTGCTGAACTTGTCGAAAGACAAAGATTAGATACTTAAAGGAGGTACCATTATGAATCACACATTTGAAGACAAAAAATTAACACTCTTCTTAGAAGGAGAATTGAATTCTTACAATTCTGAAGATGTGGAAAAAGAATTGGAAAGTCTCGTCCAAGTTAACCATCCCACTTCCGTCGTGTTAGATTTAGAAAAATTACATTACATCTCTTCCGCTGGATTGAGAATCATCGTCCGTTTGAAACAACAGATCGATGATACTACCTTGGTGAAAGTTCCTGGCAATGTCTATGAAATCTTTGACATGGTCGGCTTCCAGAACGTCCTCAAGATCGAAAGACTTTAAAGAAGGGTTGTCTCTCCATGAAATATGATCTCAACGAACAAACTCTGACGATCTATTTAGACGGAGAAATCAATTCTTACACGGCAGAAGCAAAGGAACAAGAAATCTTTCAAGTCACAAGAAGTCAAACTTTTGAAAACCTCGTTCTTGATTTAGAACAAGTTTCTTACATCTCTTCTGCTGGGTTGAGAGTCATTTTGAAGTTGAAAAAAGAATACGAGAATCTTTCTCTCATCAACGCTTCCTTTGAAGTGTATGATGTCTTTTCTATGACTGGCTTTGTGGATATCATGCCCATCTCTAAGATTCTTAGAAAGGTCGATGTCTCTCACGCTACGGTCATCGGAAGCGGATTTTTCTCCACCGTTTATCAATTAGATAAAGACACGATTGTCAAAGTCTTTAACCGCACCAGCGATCCCGACCAGATTCAAAGAGAACTGCGCCTTTCCAAAGAAGCTTTTGTTTTAGGAATCCCTACCGCCATCTCTTTTGATATCGTGCAAGTAGGAGATAAATTAGGCGTGTGCTTTGAATTGCTTGACGCCACCTCCGCTAAAACGACCTTCTTAAAGGATGAACAACACTTCCACGAATTCATGGTCAAATACGCGGCTCTATTAAAAAAGATCAACACCACAGAATGCAATGATCCTGAGATTCCCTCTATCAAGAATTTCTATCTGGAAAAGATCGATAAGATTCATCCGTATCTAGAAGAGGCGTATTATCAAAAAGCCAAGCGCTTGTTAGAATCTATCCCTGAAAGAAACACTTTCGTTCACGGAGACTGTCACTTCAAGAATATCATGATTCAAGGAGGAGAGCTCCTTCTCATCGATATGGATACCCTCTCTGTCGGGCATCCTCTCTTCGAATTAGCTGCTCTCTACGCTCCCTATTGTGCTTTCAGCGAAGATGACAAAGGAAACAGTGAAAAATTCTTGGGCATCAGCGATGAACAAGCAAGACATATCTATCAATCTCTCCTCTCCCTATATTTTGGAAAAGACGACGAAGACATTTACAATAAGTTACGACTTGTCTGTTATATCCATATGGTGTGGTGGAATCGCACCAATGAACCGGACAACCAAATTAGATTAGAAGGGTGCAGGCAACGTCTTTATCCATTGTTAGATCGATACGACGACCTGGATATAGGTATATAACATGATCGAAGAGAAAGAAATTAAGAGCGCATACGAAAAAAACGAAATCAGCGCTAACAAACACATGACGTTCGCCCTGCTTTACACAGCGGGTCTATTGTTCTTAGTTTGGTTTGGCTACATCTTTAAGTTGTTCTCCACCTCGGAAGACACAAGAATCTTGACGATCTGGGTCATTCCCTTTGTCTTCGTTCTCCTTGTCATCCCGATGGCTTTCATCAAGAGTTCCTTCCTAGCCAGTAACAAATACAAATATTTTGCCCTATCTCTCTTCGTCATCGCCATCTCCACTCTCAATGTCATCATGTCAAAACACGCCATCTTAGGATGGGCAGTCTGCATCATCTTGACGGGGCACTACTACAACCCGAAAGTGACAAGAATCATGTTTGTCACCGTTCTACTCATGATCTTTGTCTGTTTAGGATTTGCGATGTTCTTCGGTGAATTTGATGCAAACCTCCTCTCTGGTGAACTCAAAGAAGAGGATCAGATGATTTACAACTTCCAACTTCTCCCAAAGATTTATCCTGACACTATGGAAGGTAGAACCGAATATCTCATCGATTTGATGGAGGTTGGAGAGAATCGTTTCGTCAGTGTCTTTACCAATTATTATTTAGGAAGAGCCTTATTCACCACCGTCATCTTTGTCATCACTGTCTTCTTAAATAAGAGAACAAGATACCTCCTCAACAGTGAAATCACCGTTCAAAGCGAGAACCAAAAGAACAAGACCGAGTTGGATCTTGCCAAAGGAATTCAGCTCAACACCTTACCTGTGGAAACCGTCAATTCAGACGTTGTGGAGATCGTCGGAGAATTGAAAGCCGCAAAGGAAGTGGGTGGTGACCTTTATGACTACATCGAATTAGATGAAAATCATGTCGCCATCTTGATTGGTGATGTCTCTGGCAAAGGTGTTCCTGCCGCTATGTTCATGATGAAAACCATCACCAGTTTCCGTGACTTTGCTAGCCCAGGAAAGAGCCCTTCTCAAATCTTAAGAGAAGTCAATGCTTCCATCTACAAAGGAAATCGAACCAGTTTATTCGTCACCTGTTTCTTAGCTATCTTAGATAAGAGAAATGGTAAAGTGGTCTATTCTAACGCTGGTCATAACCCGCCATTGATTGGTCATAACAAAGCCTTCCGATATCTAAAATGTAAACCTGGATTCTTGCTTGGTTGCTTCAAAGATTGTTTCTGCCAAGACGAAGAACTCACTCTCGAGCCTGGAGATAGCATCACGCTCTACACCGATGGTGTCACCGAAGCTAGAGATATCAAAGGTGATTTCTTCGGTGAAGAAAGATTCCTCAAAGCAGTCAACCAACACGAATACACTTGCATCGTGGAGATGCATCACACCATCAAGGATGAGATTGCTGCCTTTGTCAAAGACGCCCCTCAAAGTGATGATATCACGATATTGACATTAAAATATCGCGGAAGTAATTACACCTACGAAGAAAAAGAATTCGATGCGAAGAAAGAGAATGTCCTTGATATGTTAGGTTTCATCAGCAACTTCGCAGACGATCATCAATTCCCTGAAGAATTTAAAAACAAATTGGTGATTGTCGGAGATGAACTCTTCTCCAACATCATCCGCTACGGATACGAAAACAATGGAGGAAGCATCTTTGTCCGTCTCCTCTTCGATGAGAGCCAAAACAAATTTGCGATGACCATCATCGATAAGGCCAAAGCATTCAACCAATTAGAAGTTAACAACAAAGAAGTCAGCGGCGATGTCAAGGAATTGAAGGTCGGTGGCTTAGGACTCATCATCGTCAAAAAGATCATGGATGAATACGCCTACGATAGAATCAATGACAAAAACATCCTGATGCTAAAGAAGAGATTTTAAAGAAATGAAAAGAGATTCACAAAGATAGTGGATCTCTTTTTCTATGTATCAAAATTTGTAATTTCCAGAGTTTTTGCTGTTTAATAAATGTATATTATTTATAGTTCGTTGTATGTGGCACTTATGTGGCACGCGAGAGGTTATAATAAGCTATACGATTCGATGAGCGAAAAGGAGGTTTATCAAATGAGGAAAGCAATAAAAACAATGATTCTTCCATGGATTATGGCTTGTCTTTTAGCTAGCTGTAATCAAGTAGAACCCACTACAAGCAATAGTAAAGAACCGGATACTAGCAATAGCACAATCAATCAATACACCGTTTCCTTTTATGATGGAGATGATCTTTATCAAGTCCAAACCGTGGATGAAGGAGAGTGCGCTATTGAACCAGAAAAGCCAACCAAAGTAGAAAAAGAATTCCAGTATTGGTGCTCTGATCCTGCCTTGACGACAAGATATAGCTTTACAACACCAGTAACATCGGATTTATCTTTATATTCTTTATACGAGAATCTTCCTCCTTTTGAGGATTACAATGATAAATTCTTACCTGTCCACGCTCCATTCTTAACAGAAAAACATTTCTTTGAAGATGACAAAGACATTGAGATTGCCTTAGTGCCAGATGGTGTGACGATGAGTTCTAGCATCAACACGGATCAAGTTCTTCTCTCTGGTGGATTTGAAGATTTAGAAGTCAAAAGTGTCAAGGTGGAGACGAACCTCATCACGATTCAAACCACTGGCTCCGTGAAAAACAAGATGTCTTATGTCACTTTTTCCAAAGGCACCAACAAGAACAACAATTATTTGACCATGCCTTTTGAAATCAATGAGAGAACTATCCCTTCTGTTTTTATCGATAAATCTAGCATTTTAGTGAACAAAAAAGATATTCTCTTCTCCGTGAGAGCAGAATATCAAACTTTAAAGCATAGTGCAGAGATGACTCCTGCACAATATTTAGAAAACATCAACAATGAAACCTTTAACTATTTTTCTGTCGCACAAGAACAAAATGTCTCCTTAAGCATCCTTTCTATCCATAACGATTTCACAGGATTTGATGCCAAGCTTCATTATGAAGGAGATGGAGATTTCAATGAGGAAATTCTTGAAAACATCTCTCAAAATGTCAAACTCTCTATCACAAAAGACGCTTTTGAAGATGAAAAAGAGCACGAATTTTCCTTGGACTTAAATGTTCCTCAATCCACATCCCGTATCCTTGTCACTCCAGTAAAAGTGAATACTTATACAGGAAATTATCTCATTCATCTCAATGGCTGCAAATTTAGAAGTGATTTACCAAGCCACATTGAGCAAATGACCACAAGTCCGAATAATAAGAATCTTTTCATCTCTGTTCCTGATGGCGAAGTTACCATAGAGTCTCTTCGCATCATCAATGATTTTGAGATCCAAGGAAAACTGAAAATTGAGACAGAAGCACAAATTAAGGATGCTGCAGTCTCATTAAATGAAGTGACTATCGGAGAAAATGTCATCAAGTTCTTAACAAAGCCATTCAAAGACGAAGACGTTTCTGTTTCACAAGAAATCCTTCCGATTGAAATCGGATATGATTCCTCTTTAACAGGAACCATCCATCAAGATGATGGAGCTAGTTACAAAGGAGTGAAATCCTATATCCAAGAGCTCGCTTTAACAGAAGAAACCTCCACCATTGACCAACTCATTGCCATCGGTACTCCTCTTGGTAAGATTGCCTATGGCGCTTATTCTGGCAACTATACCATGGTGAAAGAAACGGTAGGAAAAGCCTTAGGAATTGACTCTTTAAGAGATCCCACCTGCTTGATGTTAGATCGACTTCAAAGTTTGATGGATAAATTGGTTGAAATTGAAAATAGAATCCAAGCTTTAGGTGAAAAATTGGATAGTTTGAAAAAGGAATTGGAAACCATCGGTAAAGAGGCATACCTCAACTCTTTCTTAAATGCGTATGACATCTGGAATTCGTTTAAATCCGATTATTATGCTCCTATGCTTGACCATATTCATAATTACACTACGGCTTATTACCGTTACTATTATGACTTTGCTATGGCAAGTCACCCAGATTCCTCTGGAAAGACTGCCTCTATTGATATTTATTATGATGGAAATGGCGAAGTAGTTTTCCCTGCCGAGAATTTAATTTATTCCGTGGACGGTAAAATCATCGATAAATCTAAGACAAAGACAATTGTATTCCCTGAACTAGAGCACACACTGGCTGGCATCCGTCATGAAGACGGGCACGCTTATCGCAGCATTGAGAATGATATCATTGCTGATTTGGTTCGCCATAGCACCTATAGCGATAAAGAGATCGGGGATATCCTTAAAACATTAACCTTCAATGCGATGAAGAGTTATTTCTCTTCTCAATCGGTTATCGATGGATTCACCAATAAATTTGAAAGCTTCTGCCAAGCCCTGACAGCAAGTGATATCATCTCCTCCATCAACATTTCCCCCTTAGAGTGTTTCACTATCATACTTCAAACCATATTTAACTTTGGTTTTGAAATCGAACCTGATTTGAATCTTGTCACGATTAAACTACAAACAATCTTCTATTCCGCTAGAAAGATTTTCGACTTTGTTTGCGTGATCAACTCCGGAGATGTCAGCATAGGAAGCTATGATACCTTAATCAGAGATGTCGAAACAGAACTCTCTAGTGATCGTTTCTATCACAGCAATGATGAAAACGGTAATGTGTTCTGTTTTGTCTCTAACATCTATGTGACTGCCGCTACAAACGCCTATGCCATTCAATTTGGTAGAGATTGGTATGACAAGAAAACTGTGAGACTCGTTGAAAACGATTATAAGAACTTCAGTGCTCCTCAATTAGAAAGCTTTGAAAGTATCAGTGAAGAAGATATTGCCTTCATGAAGATTAAGGTCAAAATCTATAACATCGTTAAAGGTACAAACTATAGTTTCAAATCTTACTTGTGTAAAATCGGTATCATTCCCAATGAAATATATGATAAGACACTGGGTATCTTAACAAGAATTGATGGTATTGTCTCTGGTGAGGAAACCTATGACTTATCCGCTCCCCATCTTTTAGACCAAGTTTATTTCCATGGAGTTGGCAATGAGCCCTCTTATGTTTCCGAAAGAAAATACGATATGAAAGAATGGGATCGCGTCTTAGCGGAATATATTTACGCAATCAAAGGTAGAATGATTTCCTTTGATGACGATGAAACATACGATATGATAGCGGGATTTGGTTCCACTCACATGAGAGAGGCGACAGGAGGGTTCCACGATCAACCCATCGCTTTCTTTGGAAGTGATGTGGACATTGCCTTCTTCTGGGATGATTTCTCGGATAGTGTGACAGTGTGGTCTTACTACGTGGTATTTAAACCAGTCCATTAATACAGAGCTCTATTTCAGCCCCATGTTCTTCTTATCATGGGGCTTTTTGTCGCTTTATCTTTGTGGTCAAAGGACATGCAAGAGGTAAAACTAATTGGCATACACGAATGGATAAGATACATATTTAAAATCTATAAATATAGCCTTACACATTAGCGTCAATTTTAACTATACCCGCGCTAGAACAAAACAAAAAACTATTATTCGCTTGAAAAAGTCCTATGTTTTGTCTATTATTCGCTTGGAAAAGTCCTTAGTTTTATTCATTATTCGCTTGGAAAAGTCTATGTTTTTGTTGCTTATTCGCTTGGAAAAGTCTATACTATGGTTAGAAATACGCTTGGAAAAATCTGGAAATGAGGCTATTTATATGTATAAAAGGAAGATTGAGACAGAACTTATTCAGTGGAAAGAAAGCTTAAAGACCAAAAGAAAAGCTTTTGTTTTAAAAGGTTTAAGACAAACTGGTAAAACAACATCGATCAAAGATTTTGCAAATAACAATTATGAAAATGTTGTTTATATTAATTTTAAGTTAGAGCCAAGTCTTAAAAATGCATTTAACGGAGATTTAGATGTCAACACAATTACCACGAATATTTCTGCCTTAAAACCCGCTGTTAAATTCATTCCATACAAAACAGTAATCATTTTAGATGAGGTACAAGAATCTTCGGGGGCTAGAGCGGCTATTAAATCATTTGTAGAAAATGATGATCGTTATGATGTGATTGCATCTGGCTCTTTATTAGGATTAAAAGGCTATAATCAAAAATATCATGGCGGAGCTTCTATTGGCTACGAACATACTGTTTATATGAAGCCAATGGATTTTGAAGAATTCTTATTAGCAAAAGGTATTAGTGAAGATGTTATTACTTATTTAAGAACCTCTTTTGAATCTAGAAAGAATATTCGCCAGCCAATTCATGAAGCAATGAGTCGTTATTTTAAAGAATATCTCTGCGTAGGTGGTATGCCAGAAGCAGTAGACACTTTTCTAAAAACAAATGATCTAAATCAAGTCAGAAAGGTATTGAGTGATATCTTAGAAGGATACAAAGATGATTATGGCAAGCATCTAAATGAAAATGAAGAAGAAAAACTAGATAAAGCTTTACTTGCTAAAATAAATAAAGTTTATACCTCGATTCCTGCTCAGCTTGCAAAAGAAAATAAGAAGTTCATGTACTCAAAAATCTCTAAAAAAGCAACTTCAACAATGTACGATCCTGCCATTCAATGGTTGGTGGATTACGGTCTATTAACATATTGTTATAATCTTAGACAACTTGAGTTACCATTAATAGGAAATAAGATGGAAGAATGTTTTAAATTATACGTTGCTGACACAGGGCTATTTATGGCAATGCTAGAAAAAGACGTGTATGAAGATGTTTTATTTGGCAAACTAGGTTCATATAAGGGTGCTCTATATGAAAACATTATTGCTGACGCTTTCGCCAAGAGTGATAGGGATTTATTCTACTACAGCAAAGAGTCTGGCTTAGAAATTGATTTCATTACCCGTTATAAAAAGGATCTTTCTTTAGTAGAAGTTAAAGCAAAAACAGGAAAAACAAAATCTGCAAAAACTGTACTTTCTAATAAGAAAGATTATCCAGAAGTAAATCGATTCATTAAGTTTGGTGAATCCAATATTGAAGAATTTACGGATGAATTTGGAAATATAAGATTAGTATTACCACATTATTTAGCTTTCTTAATTGCCTCTTCTGACTAATTTCATGAATTGTCTTTTTTTAAAACGCTAACCAAGCAACATAGGCCATTTTAACCGGTAAATCCTATGATGGTCGCCTTATCTCATTCACTGATGATAGACACGCACTTATGTACGTGTTTCATGGCTCAATATAAATAAATATTTAATGGCGGTTTCTATTTGTTATTATCTGGAATATAGATTCTAACAATAGTGCCCCCATTTTCATTTGGTGAAATGGTTAATGTCCCTTTAATTGCCGATAGACGTTCACGAATATTATTTAAAGCAGTGTGTGGCTCTCCGTTATCTTTATCGGAGATACCAGGACCAGTATCGCTAACGATAATAACGCTACCCTTTTCTACTTTTTCAGTTTTAACAGAAACACGCAATGGGTCAGTTGAATCGATATCCAATCCGTATTTCACGGAGTTCTCTACAAGTGGTTGCAATGTTAAAGGTGGAATACGGAATAAAGTATGAGGTGTATCAAATTCCACTAAAAGGTTATCTTCATATTGTGCTTTTACAACAGCTAGATAAGCGCGAGTATGTTCTAATTCTTCAGAAAAAGGAATAGGTTCTTTGTTTGTGATCGCATGGAAGTTTTTGCGAAGATAAATAGTGAAATCCAAAGTAACTTGTTGAGCTTTTTCAGAATCTTGTTTACATAAATAATAGATACTTGTCATCGTGTTATAAATAAAATGAGGACGCATTTGTAAGACCGCGATACTAGCGCTTTGATCAGCAATCTTTCTTTGTTGATTAAAATATTGCTCAATTTGTTCGGACATGATGATGCCAAACATCGATAAAGCAGAGATGGAAATAGCTACTACAATCCAAATGAAGACGGAGACAAATGCTTGCAAGGTCATGACAATTAATAAAGGAAGTAGATAAACAAGAAAAGCGATGAAATATTTTTTGCTAAGTGCTTTTCGATTACAAAGTATTTCAATGAGGTTCGAAACGATAAGTGCAAGCATCAAAACAATTAAAACCCAATAGTATTGCCCACGGATAAAATCATTTTCTTCAGTGAAATAATAAATTCCATCTATAAACTGGGTGAGGATAAGCAAAATAAATAAAGCCACACATAAGGCGATATTTAGATAAAATATCAAGCTTTTGCGGATGTTTTTCTTAGCGCAAGCCAAAACATACATTGTAAAAAGAGGCATTAAAACCGAAGGAAAAAATGTTTCAATAAAAGCAATGATCCTTTCCACCCAGGCTAGATTTGGATTGGTATAAATAAATATGTCAATAACATAAGCAACAATACTCAAAAGCAAAATTGAAAAAGATGAAATGAAGAACAATTTGCTTCTTTTATCTAAAGTTGGGAAAGTAGAAGAAGCCAGAAGTCCTAATAAAACAACTAAAAATAAAGCACCGCCAATAAAAAAGTAACCAAATAATAGAGTATCACTTGGCATCAATAAATCCCTCCTGTTGAAATTGGATGTCTTAACTTTTTAAGCTGTTCTTTTACACCTTCTAGTGTAATAGGTTTAACCATAAAACCACTAGCTTTAGTGTTCCACGCTTCAATGGAATATTCTGGATAAGCAGTTAAGAAAACAACGTTCATTCTTGGATTGATTTCAAGTAAGGAATTACATAAATCTATTCCATTTGTTAAACCAAGTTCAATATCTAAAAACGCTAGTGAAACGCGGTTATTTTGTGCGTATTTCATCGCTTCTGATGGCTTTGTAAAACCAGAAACGATTGCGTTAGGTAAAGCTTTTTCAATAATAGGAGTGCCACCAGTAAGGATGATTTTATTATCATCAACGATGATGACATTTGGGTGATTGTCAACTTCATTTGCGGCATCAAGTAATTCAACGACATCAACTTCAAGAATCTCCGCGATTTTAGCGATGATTGTAGCGTTAGGAAGTCTTCTATCCGCCTCCCAGTTAGCGACGCTTGATCTAGTGACAGGTAAACTATCCGCTAATTGCTTTTGCGACATTCCTTTTTGTTCTCGAATTTCTAAAAGTGCTTTTCCAAACGTGCGTTTCACAGGTTTCGCCCTCCGTAGATAGGTTAATTATACAATTAAATCGTATATATTTGAAAAAAGGTTTCAATGTGAAACACTATTCTTATAATTCTTTTCGCATGAGTGATTTTGGTTTATCTTATAGGCATCTAAATATGCGTATAAAAGACATACGCTAAAAAAATAACTTTTTCGTTATTAACCAATCAGCACTAAAGGAGATGATTATGAAAAAGAAAACATTAGCTAGTGTCAGTATGTTAGGTTTATTCCTCACTGTATTAGCAGGAACAGGCATGAGCCAAGCTCCTATTAAAACAGAAGTGAGAAAAGAAGCACTTCGCGAGGAAAACAAAACAACTTACACCTTCACCATGGAAACTATGAAAGGCTATTGGAAGGATGCCAACGATAGCACCTATCTTTATTTCACTTATAAGGATGGTTCCACCAAACAGGCTCCTGCTTTCCCTGGTACAAAAATGAATTTATCCTATTATGAGGGTAAAAGTTTCCTCTATTTCTATTGCTCTATCACTCCCGAAGATGAGATTAAGGAATTCTATTTTAATAACGGCACCAATGATGCCTATAGAACAACAGATCCTATCCCATTCTTTACCGACCGTACAGTGCACCCACTCAATGTCAACGGTGGACCTAGTGGCTCTCACTATGAAATTGCTAATTGTAGAATCAATTATGTAGAAAATAACGCCACTCTCGATTACAACGACATGACATTCCAACCCTGGGTAAACCCATATGCTTGGCCTGAAACTGTGGGTAACTACTATCTAGGCGTAGACATGGAAATCGTTGATGAATGGACTCTTCCTGAAGGAGAAGTAAGCCTTCTCTTAAATGGACATAGTGTGAACAACGTTAACGATAAGGCCAGCCGTTATTTCTATGTAGATAAAAACACCACATTCAATTTATACGATAATTCTGAAGAAAAACGCACTTATGAATTCGAATTTGGAAACTATCGTTACACTCACATCCCTATTGTGGATGCCGAATATAACGAAGAACACGCGAATGAAGGTCATGTCATAACTGGCGGATATATCACTAGGGCTTATGGATCCAAGAGCTCTTATCATAAGAATGCTGGAAAAGGTGGCGCCGTTTATAACGAAGGTACTTTCAACATGTATGGCGGAACCATTATGGGTAGCAACGGCAATGGTGGTGGAGGCGGTGTCTATAACGCTGGTACATTCAATATGTATGGTGGACGTTTAACCGCTAATGTCTGTGGTAATGGTGCTGGTCTGTTGAACGCCGGTACCGCCACAATCATGGAAGGTGCTTCCATCGATGACAATTACGCTTCCTACGGTGGTGGAGGCATCTATAATACCGGTAATCTCATTTTGGATAATGCAACCATCTCCAATAATGCCGCAAATGAATACGGTGGTGGTATCGCAAATGCCATATATGAAGATGAAGAAACCATGGAAGCGGTCACTGGATTGACCACTTTAAAGGGTAAGTGCGTCATCAATGACAACGTTAAATGCGGATATAATTGGGATACCGATGAATCCTACACGATAGGCAAAGATAATCTCTGTTTATTAGCTGGTAAAGTCATTGATTGGAGTGCCGCAGATTTGAAGTTTATCACAGTTCCTACCTACCTCACTATTGAGGGTGATAAATTAAGCGAAGGGTCTGACATTGGTATTACCATGGAAGAGGCTGGCGACTTCTCTACTGGTCTTTCCAAATCTAAATCCAAAGCCAATCGTGAGTTCTTCACAGCTGACGATCCTAATTACTCCGTTCGTGTCAATGGCTCAACAGGCCAATTGTCTCTTGTGGATGCTTCTACACCAGAAGAACCCGACCACGAACATGTATTAACCTATACCGCGGATGGAGACACAATCACCGCCACTTGTAGTGCTGAGGATTGTGATTTAGAAAATAATAAAGCCACATTGACGATAAAGGCTCCTGCCAACTTAGAATATGATGGTAAAGCAAAACTCGCTACTTTCAAAGAAGGTTATGATTCTACTGTCTTCCCTAATCCTGTCATCAAGTATTATCAGGGTTCTAGCGAAGTCGCTTCCTGTGTCGAATTAGGTAAATACCAAGCTAGAGTCACTTTCGGTAATGCCACTGCCTTCGTTGGCTTTGAAATCATCGGTAAGAAAGTTGTTGATCCTAATAACCCCAATGTCTCCCTTGAAATCAATGATATCGTCGATACCGAAGATATCGAATTAAGAGTCGAAGTTAGAATAGATGTTGCGGAAAAAGATGTCGCCGAAGATTATGCTAAGATTCAAAAAATGCTCAAAGATGGTGAGCAGATTGCAAAAGTCTATGATGTCAAGCTCGTCAGAATTGTTGGTGGTGTTGAAACCGTCATTCAACCTTCGGATATCAAAGCTGGATTGACCATCAAAGTTAGAATGGCTATCCCTGAAGGGGTCGACATCAAAAACACTAGAATTCTCCACATCCACAATATTGATGATATGGAATTTGTCAGTGATTTTGAAATTTCCGGTAAGGACATTGTCTTCCCTATCACTAGATTGTCTCAATTCGCTTTCGTCGTAAATACCAAGGTTGGATTAAATGGTGGTATCATCGCATTGATCGTCATTCTTTCCATCTTAGCCGTGTTAGGTATCTGCTTCTGCTTATTGTTCTTCATCTTTGCAAAATTCATCATCGTTGTTGAAAATAACGAAGAGAAGATTGTGAAAGCCATCAAGCTCGGAAAAGAAAAACAAGACGATAAGGAAATGATCAAGCTCATCACCTTCAAGTTCAAGAAAGAAGTCAGAGTCGAAGAAGAAGTCTTCAATAAGAAACAAGATGCCGAAGAATTCTTGAAAAACAAGAATAAACAATAAATAATTAATTAGCCTAAGACCTCTAAATCCATTTTAGAGGTCTTTTATCATATAGAAAGGAACACGGATTCATGAATAATTTACTAAAAAAGGGCCTTGTTGAACCACCTTTTTGAGTAAGCAAAAAAACATATTCACTCGGAAAAGTCTATACTATGATCAGGGATTCGCTTGAATACATAAGACTGCGTATTTCATGATTCAAATAGCCTTATCGACATTCCATAGTTCTCTATGTCTTCCTTGAGCTTTCTGTAGTCATCCATCGTCATATCAAAAACGCCTCCTTTTGCCTATTTTTTAGGCAATCAGAGGCATGATAGGAATGACGCTGATTTAGTGACGCTTACGCTTTTCTTGGTTATTAACACTCTTACTATATAAGCGCTTGACTCTCTCTCTTTCTCTCTTTATAATTCTATTAAAGGGAACACGTTAAAATCACTTATGGGAGAAAAAGGGATGAAAGAAAACGCGATTCTAATTAGACCACTTGATGTTTTGAAAGTAGGAGTTGATTTTTCTAATTTGGAAAATATTAACTACGCAATCAATGCTGATGGCGTCTCAACAATTCATACACAAAGAACTCAAGAAATTTCTGATAAACTCGGGATTCATATCATTGGGTTTGTGGATAGAAATGCAAATGATATTAATAATCCAAAAGCTTGTGAAATATCGGGCTATAAATATATTGGTTCATTTATGCTTGTCTGTAAAACAGACAGTCGTTTCAGCCCACTTCCATTAAATGAAGATGAATTGGAAACTGTTTATACGTATCTAGCTACGAATGATGTAGCATTAGCAAAATCAAATGATGCTAAAACATTTTTTACCAGATATGAGATAACAAATCCACTTTTACCAGTATCTAATGTCGTTCCTTCTACATATTACAAAAAAGAAGTTTCTTACATGATTATGTTTAGGTACGATTTAACTAATTTATCTAGACAAGAAATTGATGAATTTGCTGAATCACTAAAGCAACTTGATAAACGAATATTTTTTGAAAATTTTAGGGATGTCGATGGAGTTTTATTGTCTCCAGATAAGAAATATTATTTTTGCAGTTTACTTGATGACGATTTGAATAATTTTTATGTCGTTTTTCAAGCAAAAGATGATGTTACCGAAGAGATTCTTCTTAAAAATATCAAAGGTACAGTTAATGGATTCTTAGGGTTAATGGAAGAACCAGAACATGTTGATATGGATACCGCTAGCGAAGAAACAATGGATTAAGCGAGGTTGATTCATGATCAAAAAAAAGAAAAAAACCAAAAAAGATGATTCGGATATATTGTTACCAGGTGACTTAAATATCCCAGATCCATTAGATGATGTAAAAGATAAGAAAATTGATCGTAAAAGGAGAGTAGAAATTCCTGACCCGCTAGATGATGTTAAATAAAAAAAGGAACAATTATGAGCGCAATTAGAATTAAAGTTAAAAAAGCTACTGGAGACTATGATGTTGGTGCATCCAAGATGTTAGGCAATCCAGTTTTGCCATCAGGGATGGAAGACGAGCTTCCTTCTACTGCAATGTTTTTGATGCAAATTAAATTAGAGGACATTAAAGATTTAGATGCAGATAACATGCTTCCTCATAAAGGATATTTATATTTTTTTCTTGATGTTGAGGATGGAATTTATTCCATGAAGCCGATAGTAAAATTCTCTGAAGAAGAACCTGTTAATCACATTACCGATTTTAATAAAATTGTTGAAGATTTTGAACAATATGACCAAGACTATTTAATTGAATTTGAAAAGTGCGATGATAGTGAAACTGGCAACAAGCTATTAGGTTGCCCAGGGGATTGGCAATTTAGTGAAGAACCAGATCAATTATTATTCCAACTTGATCCAATGGATAGTGAGGAAATGGGGTTATTCCCAACTTTTGATGGAATGATGTATTTCTTTTTTGGAAAGGACAAAAATAATTTTGACGATGTAAGATTAGTGGAGGATTTCTCATAATGATTACTCCAGAAATTAAAAATCAAGTAAATGAAATTTTTAAACGAATCAATTCTAGATTAGAACATCCATATGCAGCCGCAACTTATGTTGATGTTCCTGATTTAAAAGAAATCGATAAAATTACAAGAGAAAACTGTGAAGATACAGTCAATGATTTAAATTTTCTATTCGAAGTTGATTTGTATCTTGCTGATAGGTACACAAGTTTAGGCAGATTCTCTATTTCAGCGAACTATAATTTTGATGCTTTAAAAGTAGCGGATTTGTTAAGTAATACCCATCACCATGTAAAAGCCATTAAGGGTGACATGGCAGAATTATTTTCTAATCTACTTAGAGATCGCAATTTTTATGTTGATGACGATTGTAAAGATTGCTTAGGACTCGCAAAACACACCGGTTTATATACGGATGAAGAACTTGAGCATATATATAACCGTCGTATGCAAAAAAGAAGAAATATTAAGACCGATCCAGTGGAAATGAGCCCAGAATATCTTGCCGTTATCGATGAAGTTGAAAAAAAGATTGCAGAAAATTCCAAATTTAAAATGGGATTTTGCTTTGAAACATGGGAACTTAAGGAAATATATTTAGGAGAAAAAGGTATCAAATGGTCATCTCCTGCATCTTTAAATCCGAGAGTTATGTTTGATTAAGATTAATAAGGATTGTAATATGCAACCATTTGAAAAAGAATTATTAAAAAACAATTCGTATTTTGTTGAAACGCCTCTTTTAACTGAGGAAGTTAATCGCGTTATTGATTTAGAGGCGAGCCAACGTGAAGCTTTAATGGTGTATTCTCTTGCTCCCGTTGGAAAGAATATTGCTTTTAAGAACGCTTTAAATAAATTAGAAGGCAATAAAATATTCATTAATTTTAATGACTTATCTTATATGTCATCGTTTCCCTGCTATTATATTGTTAAAACAATATATGACAAATTAGATGAATATGGCATTGCTCATCAAGGGGATTTTCCCTATACTCCTCCAAGCAATTCACATCTTGATGTTGAAACGGATTATGACATCCTTTTGGGCGTATTGAAAACCGATTTATATTGTTTAAAGTTAGATAAACCTTTATACATTCTAATCAGTAATTGTGATATGCCTTTTGATAATGATTTTTCATTGACTTTTTATCGTCATTTCATTTTTGATAAAAGAAGATTGCCAGACAATTTACATGTCTTTTTAATCACAAGCGATATCACTCAAGTTGAGGCGAATAAAGAATATTTAGAAACTTATAGTTTAGAAGGAAATAAGGACAACCCAAAATTATTTTTTAAAGATTTAATGGGCAAATATGGTCGAAATGTTGATGATGAATTACTTTTATTAGCTAATCCATCTTTAAAAATTTCCGATTATATTTATATTGCTGGTTTTGTCATTAATTACGTTGGGTTAAAAGAATACCACTATACTTTGTCATCTTTGTTAAGCAAAAATAACACGGATGAAATTTTGCTATATATCTTTACTGATTTTTACTCTCGATTAAGTAGAAACGGGAAAATTATCTTCACGGAATCCCTATTAGACTTATATATGTTTAATTTTGGCTTAACCAGTGAAGAGATATTGTCCTCTGGAAAATATTTATTCTCCAACGATGAAGATAATCATCGCTTAATGGATTATGAAGAAATTTCTAAAAACGAAAAGAATATAATTCTTACTTCGCTAGAATTCTTTACAAGAAAAGAGGATGATCGTTTCGTTGTATTTGACCGCATTATTAAAGAGTTCATTGGCACTAATGCTATGTATTTCACCAAACTTATTTGCGATGAATATAAAAATCGATTATCCGACGCCGTTGAACATATTTATCAAAATACCGAATATTTAGAGAAAATAGACTATCGCTATTTTGCTGAAGAATATATGGGTAACCATGTATTGAAAGTAGATAAAAAATCTTATTTTATCCATTTAGAAAAAGAAGGGGTTTATTCAAAAAAGAACATTGCTAGATACGCTATTTTCATCCCACTAATTAATCGAATTAAAACTCATATTTCTAAATTCCCAATTCATCTTACTAATTTTGATATAAAGAGTATTTCGGAAAACGAAATATTTATGCTCTCATATATTGAAAGAGCTTCTGTTATCTATTTATCTGGATTAAATTATGGTGCGTTTTATTCTTTATTTAAGAATAAAGATTTGATGTATTTTCTATTAGCAAAATCTCGTCGTATGGTAAGAAGAGTCCTTAATAGGTTTATTGACACCCAATACGAATATCATAAGAAAATAGATGCTGGCAAAGGTGATATTTCTTCTTCGCTAGGCACACTTTTATGTTCTGAATTTGATTATTTAAGTGATGATAAAGATGATATTCATTTGAGAGAAGAATTGCTACTCCTTCTTGGAGAAGTTTTATACGAAAATGACATTTTGGTTAATGGTAAAGTTAAAGATAATTTTTATAAATATTGCACTGACCCAATAACTGATTTTGCTATCGTCAGCAATAATAACTCGGAACCAATAAAATGTTTAAATGATTTCATTGAGTCTCTAAAAGAAGAAGTGATTCCTTTTGAAAAATTGTCTTCTGATCTAGGTTATTATTGCCAAAAATATCAAGATGAAGATAATGTTTTCCATAAATTGATTTATGCTTACCTAGCATTAAAAATATATATGGTCTTAGGCGAAAACAGACAAGTTAATGCTAAATTATCTTCTTTATTAGAGCCTGTTATGAGCGATGTTTTGATATATTGCGAATATTGTTATTTCCCAGAAGTTTATGGCTCGATATATGCTTTATTCGGCCGAATTTATCCTAAAGATTATTTAGGCAGGATGACTATAGGTGCGAATTTTCTTATTTCTCAAGGGTATCAAAAAACCGCTGATGACTTTATTCGCGCTATTAAATATTTCTCCTCTTTAAAAATAAAGGAGGGTGAATAGTATGGATAAAAAATATTGCACAAGTCGTTGGATTCAATTGTCTGAGACTGAATATGGCGATTTTAATAGTAAAGAAGAAGGACCATATTTTGGTGTTGTTTTAAAAGATAATATTAATTTATATAACTTCGGTCGTTTCAATTCTAAACACCAATTTGATGGTTTAATTTGCTCTGCGTATCATAGCTGGTTTGATTTTGCTGAATATAGCAATGGGGAATTAATTTCTCCAATCATCAGAGCACATAACAACCCTTCTATTAGTGTTACCATAGGAGAAATCAAAAAAGGAAACGCAAGAAGGATATGGATCGATTTCACAACCTCTAATTTTGATTATTACAAAATCAATGAACTTGGAGAAATTGTTGGAGTTTTCATTCATTATGAAGGGAAAGACGGTTCTATTTGTTTTAAAAAATATGAAGCTGGAAAGATTATTTCTACTATCGATCTTCCAAAAAAATTCCCGTTAAAGTCAAAAATTTTATCAAATGCTTTTGCTTTTATTCCAACTAGAACTGATTTTGGTGTATTTAAATTAACTAGCAGTAACACTCAAACCTATTGTGAAAACTCTAATGGTGATGCGGTAGGAATTGGTGTTACAACGGTAGAAAAAGATTTTTATTCTTTAAGTACATTTGCTAATGGAGCAAGAGATGGTTATCAATTTGTTCGTGACAATAATGTTTCTAGACTTCTTTATGGCGTAAACAACGACTTTACTGGTCCGATCATCGAATTAAGAGATGATGGTATTTTTATCACTGCGGATAATAAAGATGATGATGGAAACGTTGTTCATTCAGCAATGATAATGATTCTTGATGATGAACTATATTTATTTGATTCTAATACCGGAACGATTGAAAAAAATGACCCTTCTATTAAATTCGTCGATTTTGATGAAATCTCTTTTGATTTAAAAGGAGATAACAACTATACAGATTTTTATTCCGCTGATGACTTGTTTAAGGAAAAGACGATTGAAAAAGAAAAAGTTGAAGTTAAGCAACCAGAAGCAGATGTTAATGACCCAGAATATAAAATTATGTCTTTAATAGGTCAAGAAGACGTCAAAAAAGAATTTAAACGTATTAGAGCCTATATTCAAAAAAATGACGCTTCTAAGATTTATAAAAATATGGTTTTCTCTGGAGAAAATGGTGTTGGCAAATCTACAGTTGCTAAACTCATTTGTGATGTTTTATATAAATATCACGCAATTTCTTCAAAATTCTACAGTGAAAGAAATGCTAAGGAGATATTCAACAATGTCACCGGTGGAACAGCTGAAAACCTAGATAATTTATTTAAAAATGGCAGAGGTGGTGTAATTTTAATCGATGACATTCATTATTTGGATGCACTAAATAGTTCAGAAGTCAGCGAAGGCTTGTGGGCTTTAGCAAAAATCATGGAAGAAAACCCCGAAACCGTTTTTATTCTTTGTGATAACAAATATAACATGAATCAAATCATGGAAAATAATTTAACTCTTTTCCAAAGATTAATTCGTTTCCATATGAACTTTGTTGACTTCACTAAAGAAGAATTAGGCCAAATTTTAGATATTAAATTGAAAGAAAAAGGATATACAATTCATCAAGATGCTAAAGATAAATTATTAGAGGTCATTTTCTTGTCGAAAGCGTATGGTAACAACATTAACGCAACCGCAGCAATAGCAATTTTAGACGAAATCATTGTTATTCAAAATGTAAGAACTGAATTTGTTGATGATAAAACTATTACTAAAGATGATGTCGATGTTTATGTTATCGAAAACGATATCGAATTTATCGATCAAAAAACAGGTTTCCAATCTGATGCTAGAAAAAAACTGGATGAATTAATCGGGTTAGAGAATATCAAGGAAACTGTCGATGACTTAATTGCCTATTTCTCTATAAATAGAGGCAAGAAAGTTGATTTTCATATGTCTTTCTCTGGCAACCCAGGAACTGGTAAAACGGAAGTAGCCCGTATTATTGGTAAATTATTGCGACAAGAAGGTATTTTGCCGACATCGAAGTTCTTAGAAGTTACGAGAAAAGATTTAATCGGACAATATATTGGGCAAACTGCTATATTGACTAGAAATATTATCGATAAAGCAATGGGCGGAGTTCTTTACATTGATGAAGCTTATTCTTTAGCGTATGGCTCAGAGCGTGGTGGAGGCGGTAAAGACTATGGCCAAGAATGTATCTCTGAATTATTGAAGGCTATGGAAGATAGGCGTGGAGAATTTTGCGTCATTATGGCGGGTTATACCAAGGAGATGGAAAGGTTATTTGAATTAAACCCTGGTTTTAAATCACGTGTTAAATTTCATTTAGAATTCCCTGATTATTCTGATGAAGAATTAGGAAAGATTGCTCGTTTATTCTTAAAACGAGAAAACGCAATTATGAGTGATGAAAATATTCATTTGCTTGTCAAACTCGTGTCAATTCAAAGAAATTTCCCAAATTTTGCCAATGTTCGTACTTTAAGAGAAGCAATTTCTAAAGTGCAAATTAAGCACGCTAGAAAGATAAGAGAAAATCCTGACAATCCAAACAATAATGAATTAACAAAAGATGACATTCTAAACGCTTTCTCTAAAGAGGAAATGGAATTATTAGATAAATTCGAGAAGGATACAGATAAACCTTCTAAATATAATCCTCAAGAATTGAAAGAATTATATGAAGGATATGTTCCACAACCATTAGAACAAAATAAAGACTATCTAACTGAGGCAGTTTTAGCGCTAAAGATGTCGGATGGGAAAAATGGTGAAGGGACAGGATTTATCATTTCTAAAGATGGATATTTTTTGACTTGTGCACACTGTGTGGATGGAGCCAGAAAAATTATTGCAAGAAGAAGAATTTCACATCACGGAAGACATGTCGATATTCATTATGACTCCACGGTGATTTCTTTAGATAAAAAGGCCGATGTTGCCTTATGCAAAATTATCGCAGACGAGAAGGAAGAATTTGAATATCTTGTTCTTGATGATGGTGTCAAAGAAATAGAAAAGCTTACTCATGTCCACTTGCTTGGTTATCCTTTT
This sequence comes from Bacilli bacterium, assembly GCA_017470005.1. Taxonomy (GTDB): domain Bacteria; phylum Bacillota_I; class Bacilli_A; order RFN20; family CAG-288; genus Enterosoma. The sequence goes on from JAFUFH010000050.1 coordinate 29,604, forward strand.
GGAGTTACTCGCTTTGATGAATTATCCATTAATGAAGGCAAAGTAATGTCTTATCAAAAAGCGAATCAGTGGATGGAGGATCAAATTAATCTAGATATACAGGCTAAAGGTGGTAATTCTGGTTCACCTCTTATAGATAGTAATACCTCTAAAGTTATAGGTGTATTCTGTGGATCTGCTATATCCTATGGCCAATCTATCACTGAAGAAATTAATTACGCAAGACCAATTAAATATGTCTGGAATATGTTAGGCAAAGAATATAAGGAGAATAACGAACTATGATTGATGAAAACTTATTTAAAAGAGACACGTTTTTACTAGAAGAAAGCGACCCACTAACCATATGTATTTCTTTTGATTATAACAGAGATGATAATTCCAAACGTGTCGTTAAAGAAATAACTCCTGAGATGCAAAAGAAATTAAATGGTGGAGCTCCTATTTGGGAAGAACTGGATAGAAGTTATTCTGTAAAAATCTACGCAATGAGCCACAACAACGTTTATCTCACTGTTTATGAACAAGTAGCGGAAACTGCATTTAAAAGGATTGAAAATATCATTTTAAACAAATTCCATCCTCAATGGTGTGGTTTCTTAGGTGAAGGCGATCACCAATTCGTTTATTGCTTTTTTATTAAAGAATTAGGAGGCCTTAAACGTGGAATTATTATATAAAGGAAGTTTAAGAGCTTTAAGAGGTCCTGGAATGGCTTTTGCTAATCCAGAAGGAAAATTTAATCATGAACATATGCACTTTTTCTTGTCTTTAGGTATCCAAGATATGTCTATTCGTATTGATGACATTAATGATGAAGGAATTGCATTTACCATCAAATATTTTAATAACGACACCCATTATTTCATTAGGCCAGGCGAGACAATTGAATTAAAAAAAGAAGGCAATGCCTTCGGTTGTGAATTATATTTTTCCATCGGATAAATAGATATTAATTAAGGAGAATAACACTATGATTTATAATACGGACACCCTTACTATTAAGTTAAGATGTTATAATTCAGAAAATCATAAAGAGGAAGTTACTAATCTTGCCTGTCAACTAGGAGCAGAAGTTCTTTTTAAAACGCACCATTATCTAGTGAAGGTTATTAATATGAATAACGAAGAGGTTGAGTTGGAAGTTGATGATGGTAAAAAAGTTAGTAAACATCTTCTTCAAGTAGATAAACAAATATGTAGAGATGATGAATATTGGTACGCTACTGGCAATCCTAATGATCCGGCTGATAAACATGGCCCAATTTTATATATGACATTAGCGAGAAAATGATTACTCGTATGATACATTTTCTTGCTGCCGAAAAAAATTTAGTAGGTTAAATTAACTTATATATTCTGCGATATTAGATAACAAAAAATTGACCATCGAATTAGCGCGTGGTGCTTCGCCCATATATCGCGCTTCGTTCGACATTTTTGATTTGGCTGTCCACACTGAGACAATAAGGACAGTGAACTTCATTCATGTTGCTGATGATAAGAAAGCCGCTAAGGATAATTATCCAAATAATACAACCATCCAATTGCAAATACAAAATATTTGTCTAGCATACTCGACAAATATCTATACTTATTGTAGAATATACTCGACAAGGAGACTTTTATGAATCATGAAACTTTGAAAAGAATCATCTTTGATCAACACCAAGTCATAAAAGACGCTGTGATAATTGATAGGAATATTGTTTTAGAAAAAAACGTTAATTATGTTTTAGTTGGATTAAGAAGAGCAGGCAAAACAACATTGCTTTATAAAAGAGCGCTGGAATTAATTAACGAAGGTGTTGATTGGAATCAAATTATTTATATTAATTTCGATGATGAAAGGTTGCTTGAATTCACTGTTAACGATTTTGATGACATTCTTTTAGTAGCAGAAGAATTATCAAACAAAAAACATTATTTTTATTTCGATGAGATTCAAAATATCGATGGTTGGGAAAAGTTTGCTATTCGCATTGCAAATCAAGGATATAAAGTTGATATTACTGGAAGCAATGCAAAAATGCTTTCTAAAGAAGTGGAAGCAAGACTAGGCGGAAGATACATTTCTAAGGAAATCATGACATATTCTTTTGATGAGTTTTTAAGAGCTAATAACACAAATAAAGCTGGATATTCTGTTAAAGAGCTTGGACAAATAAATAGTTTGTTGAATGATTATTTTATTAATGGTGGCTTTCCCGAATCTATCAGCTTTAAAAACAAAAGAGAATACATTTCTAGCATTTATCAAAAGGTTCTTTATAATGACATCATTGTTCATAACAATATAAGAAATGAAAATGGTATCAAACTTATGATAAAAAAAATAGCCGAATCAGTTAAGCAAGAACTTTCTTTTACTAAAATTCAAAATATTATTACTGGCATTGGATATAAAATATCTAAAGATATAGTTATCGATTATTGCGGATATTGTAAAGATGCTTTTCTCTTATTTACACTAGAAAATTACTGCACTTCTTTTTTAGATAAGAATAGCAATCCAAAATATTATTTTATGGACAACGGAATATTAAATCTTTTCTTAGATGACAAAAGAAGTTCACTATTAGAAAATATTGTCGCTCTACACTTATACAGAACTCATAAAGATTGCCTTTACTATTTCAAAGGTTACAAAGCTGATATTGATTTTTATCTTTCTGAATTTAATACCGCAATTCAAGTAGCGTATTCAATCGATGAAAAAGATGCTTATGATCGTGAAGTTAATAGTTTAATCGCTTTTGCGAAAGCTAATCAGTCAAAATCCAATTTGATAATTATAACTTACGAAGAGGAAAAAATAATTGAAATTGATGGATTTTTAATCAAAGTTATTCCACTAAAAAAGTTTTTGCTTAATTAATAATTTGACATTTAAATCGTTTTCATAATAAAGAAAATTTAAAACCCTATCAAAAAGAAAACGATCCCTCCTTACCTTTCATACAATAAGATGGACATATGGGTGATACAACACTCATTATCTTTTCTTTTTCAAGATGGTTAAGAGGGTTTAACCTCGTGTCTATCCAGTTTTTATAAGGGGTTAAAAAGTAACCCTATATGACTCTCAACCACGTGTCCTAGAAATAGTCAATATGTTAAAAATCTTCGAAAAAGTAATAAAAAAACGTATTTTTACGTACGAGTCTCGACAATCGAAGATGCCCTTAAATGTCGATACACGGACATAAAATCATAAAAAAAGAGGAATAAAATCCGCTATTGATGTAAATACCATAACGGAGCTTATGTTTCATTTTTCTTATATACTTTAAAGTTACTAACTTTCGAGTATATTATAATATAAGCTTCTTTTTTTCAAAAAAAATCCCAATTTCTTGGGGCTGATTTTTGTGAAGATGTCTCCAATTGTCGATATACATACAACAATCTAATAACCCATATAAGATAAAAAGAAAAGACACATACAATTTGTACATGTCTCAACAATCGATGATGCCGGGAGACAGCGGATTTAAACTCAGCATACATTTCTCAAATATATGACAAAAAACCTCACAAATGTCCGACAAAAAACCTCACAGATGTAAAATATAGCACAAGTTCGAACAAAAGTTCGAACGGGATATCTTTTACGCTTACCCGGTGATGGTCGACTTATGACGGTTCAAATTTCTAAACAAAAATAAAAGGTATCCGTTCAGATACCTCTAAAGTTCGATAATGTCTCCAATTGTCGATGAATGAATACATTTCAAAGTCCAATTGTCGATTAATGAATTTATTGTTATAAAAAAAGAAGTTGTTGTCTACTTGATTAAATAGGATTGATACAAACGTGTCAGTCCTTTTTCTTTATACCAAACACGAATACCATCCAAGGCCAATATAATCTTCTCATATCGTTTTATTATTTAAAAAAGATATCTAATCACTATCGTAAATCAATTTGTGAACTGCTATCACAAGTAATCTTTTGGTTGTATTTAGTTTTCACCCAATCAGAAACTTCCTTAGAAAGAAGGATATCAGTTAAAATGTCAATCTTTTCGTAAGCGTTACTAATTAAGCGTTCTACAAAACAAGCCTCCGGATGCCTAAGATATTGGGCACAAGGAGGCTTTTTCAGAATGAGCCAAAGCAAATACATCAAAATCCGGGAAGAGATAGACAAGGCAGGTATCAGCATCA
>JAFUFH010000025.1 GCA_017470005.1 Bacilli bacterium
AAAAGGAGGAAAAGGCAAGCGAACTACTACCTCGAACGGAAAAGCTCGCTTTGTTGATTGGAACCGCCGTATGCGGAAAACCGCACGTACGGTGGTGTGAGAGGGCGGGCGAGATTAAACCCTCGCCGCTCTACTCGATTCACAAAAAAAAGTCTGATTTCTCAGACTTTATTTTTTGTCGATGGAGTCAGTCATAAAGGAGAGCATTTCTAACATTTTTCTTTTTTCTTCGGGTCTCAATTGCTTTATGGCTTCATTGAATCTGATGATTTGAGGATCAGAGATGGGATTGATGAATTGGTTGATATCTCCGGGTTCTAAGTCTTCTTCGTTTCTTCCGACAAGATAATCTAAAGAAACATCAAACGCATTGGCTAATTTGATCAAAGTGTTGACGTTAGGTTCGATTCTTCCAATTTCATAATCGGAAACGTTGTATTGTTTAATTTTTAATTTCTTAGCTAGTTCTGCTTGTGTCCAGCCACGTTGTTTTCTTAAACTACGAATATTCTCTTTTAACTTCATTTTTACGTCCTCTACAAAGAATATTATATAAATGAACAATAAAATATTCAAATCTTTTCTTTATAATCGCATAAAATGTCTTTATTACGACAAATAAATAACAAAATTTTTCAATCTATATGAAAACATTGTGAAAAGAGATCAAAATCCATTATATTAAATAGGTATGGCAACAATTAATGAAATTAACTGGTTTCCAGGTCACATGCAAAAAGCGATTCGTCGCATCCAAGAAAAACTAAAACAATGTGATGGTGTCATCGAAATCTGTGATGCTAGAGCTCCTTATTCCTCTTATCCGGATTATTTAGATAAGATCACTCAAGGTAAAGTGAAAGTGGTCGTTTTTTCTAAGGTAGATTTAGCGGATCCTATTGTTTTTCAAAAACAATGTGAGGAGTTGAAAACCAAAGGAATAGAACCCTTTGCTTATGATTTAAGAGATAAGAGAAGCGGAAAAGATTTGCTTCGATATCTCGCTTCCATTAAAACAAGTCAAGATAATCGATATTTGAAACTTGGTTTCCCTCTTCCTGTGAAAAGGTTTATCGTTTTAGGTATTCCGAACGTAGGAAAATCTACATTTATCAACTCTTTATCCGGAAAGAAGAAGGCAGCGGTCGAAAATAGGCCTGGGAAGACCCGTTCTGAGCCCTTGATTCACGTTTCCGATAAAGTGTTCATCTTTGATGCTCCCGGCATTTTAGAACCCAATTACGAAGACAAAAACGTCATTGCAAAATTGGCTTTATTAGGATCGGTAAAACAAGAGATATTACCTTTGATTGCTTTATCCGATTATTTCTTAGAATTCTTACAAGAAAAGTACCCAGATAACTTTAAAGAACGTTATCACATCTCTTTCCAAGAGACATGTGAAGATACCTTCTTAGCTTTAGCTAAAGCTAGACAGTTCTATCTCAACGGACAAGAAGACATCCAACGCGCTCGTATCACATTGTTAAAAGAATTCCGTGACGGAACTTTAGGAAGGATTTCTTTAGATGAATAAACTTTCCCTATTTGAATACGATCAAAAACAAAGAGAAGCAAATCACGCGACATTCATCGCAGGTTTTGACGAGGCAGGAAGAGGCCCTTTGGCGGGTCCCGTTTCTACTGCTGGAGTGGTTTTACCCCCAGATTATCAAAACCCTCTCATCAATGATTCAAAGAAATTAACGGATAGAGAGAGAAGAAAACTCTTTAATGAGATTAAAAAGGTTGCTTTAGCCTATTATGTTTGTTTAGTCCCTGTAGAAACCATTGATACGATCAATATTTTAGAAGCCGATAGATTAGGAATGGAAACCTGTCTAACCGAGATGTTAAAGACACAGAAAATCGATTATATCATCACGGATTATATGTCCTTACACACGGATATTCCGCTACTTTCTATTCCTAAAGGAGATGCGACTTCCTTATCTGTTGCTGCAGCCTCTATTCTTGCCAAAGTGAGCAGAGACGATTACATGATTTTGTTAGATAAACAATATCCAATCTATCAATTTGCTAAGAATAAAGGCTACGGAACAAAAGCGCATATCGATGCCATTGAAAAATATGGATATGTTGCTGGTGTTCACCGTCTCACCTTTGAACCCGTGAAGTCGATGTATCTTGGTGTAGAACAACTTAAGTTATTTTAATCTAGATTGCTCAACAACTCCTTTTGCTCTCAATAAGTAGTGAAAGGAGTTTTTTTATGGAACCAAGGGATTTGTTGCTTGCTTTAACCATTCGATACCAAGGAGAATGGAATTCCATTTATCGCGCATTAAAAGAAAAAGAAAAAGTATCTCAAGAAGAGGTTTACAAAGCCTATTCGCTGATTCAGTGCCCTTTCATCAGCATTCTTGATGAGAAATTTCCTCCTTATTTATCTGGCTTTAGACGCCCTCCCTTTATCCTTTTTTATTATGGGGATATTTCTTTATTAGACACCTCGTATCGATTGACTTGTGTCGGCACAAGAAATCCAACGGTTTATCAAGAAAGCAAAAGCTTTGAATTGATTCAAGAAGCGGAAGAGCAGTTTCAATCGAAGCTTGTGATTGTCTCTGGTATGGCACATGGTATTGATCAAGCTTGTATGCAAGCGGCGATGGATTGTCATGCTCCTATCATCTCTGTGATTGGCTCTGGTATTGATGCTCCTTATCCTTCGAACAACAATGGTATCTATGATTATTGTAAAGAAGGAAAAGGTCTCATCTTATCCGAGTACCCGTTGCAGACGAAAGCACAACCGAAAAACTTTGTTTTCCGCAATCGTCTCTTATCCGCTATCGGTCAAGTTATCTATATTGGAGGAGCCAAAAAAGCGAGTGGAACCGCCACAACTGTCTCCTTTGCCTTAGAGATGGGGAAAGAAGTGATATGCTTGCCTTGCAATGTTACAGGAGATGATTTAACCAACTCTCTCATCCACGATGGTTCTAAGCCTGTTTTGGATGTCCAAGATATTGTGGATTGCTTTACCTTATATAAAAAGGAAACGAAAGAAAATATTTCTTAGCTATGCTAAGGGAAAATCATGTCTTGACAAGTACCTACTCTCTAACAATAATAATTAGGCACAAAATCGACAACATATGAAATTGATTATCGTTGAATCTCCTCACAAGAGTGAAACCATCGGCAAGTTCTTAGGTAAAGGCTACAAAGTATTGGCCAGCAAAGGTCATATTCGTGATTTAGCTAGCACCGGAAAAATGGGTTTAGGCGTCAATATTGATGACGATTTTAAACCTACCTATTTTATTTCTGCGGATAAAGAATCCACCGTGAAAGAACTCAAGAGCGCTGTCAGCAAAGCTGATACAGTTTATCTTGCAACCGACCCTGATCGTGAAGGAGAAGCCATCTCTTGGCATCTTGCTATTGTTTTAGGTTTGGATGTGGAAACCACACCTCGTTTGGAATTCCACGAGATCACAAAGAGCGCGATCAATAAAGCTCTCGCCAATCCGAGAACAATTGATATGAACTTAGTCGAATCCCAAGAGACGAGAAGAATCATCGACCGTTTGATGGGATATCGTCTATCCTATTTATTACAGAAGAAGATTAAGTCTCGTTCTGCGGGTAGAGTTCAATCTGTCGTCTTAAAATTCATTGTCGATCGTGAAAACGAAATTCAAGCCTTTATTCCTGTGGAATACTGGACCATCAAAGGAAAGTTTATCTCCGAAGATGGACAGAGTTTAGAAGCGGAATTAACTTCCCACTTAGGAAAGAACATCACCATCAATAATGAGAAAGAAGCTTTGGATATCATCGCTTCCTTCCCAAAAGAATTCTCTGTTAAGAATGTGAAGAGCGTGACGGTGAAGAAAGAACCAAAACCTCCTTTCATCACTTCCACCTTGCAACAAGAAGCCTTCTCTCACCTTCATTTCACCATCAAGAAGACGGCAACTATCGCTCAGAGATTATATGAAGGTGAAGATATCAATGGTACAGTCACTGGTTTGATCACTTATATGAGAACCGATTCTACTCGTCTCTCTAATGAGTTCATCGCCTCTGCCAAAGAACACATCGTAAACACCTATGGTGAAGAATATTTAGGACATGTTCACACAGCGAACAGTTCTAAAAACATTCAAGACGCTCATGAAGCCATTCGTCCTACCGATCTCTCTCTCACTCCAGAAACGGTCAAAGAATATCTCACCGCAGATGAATTGAAGCTCTACACTTTGATTTATGATAGAGCTGTCGCTTCTCTCATGGCTCCTAAACAAGATTCTGTGACTACCGTCACCTTGGATGGAAACGATTATGACTTCACTTGTTCCTCCACCAAGACTGTCTTCCAAGGTTATCACATCTTATATGGACAATATGAAGAGAAAGATACGACTTCTAAATTGCCAAAGAATATCGAAATCGGAGATGTTTATACTCCTGAAAGCATCGATAAAGAACAACACTTCACCAAACCTCCTCAAAGATACAATGAAGGTAAGGTGGTCAAGTTGATGCAAGAGAATGGCATCGGAAGACCCTCTACTTATAGTGCGACTATCACAACACTATTGGATAGAGACTATGTAGAAACCAAAAAGGGAGTCCTCATTCCTACCGAACAAGGAAAATTGACGGTGGATAGACTCAACGAATATTTCACCAAGTATATGGATGTATCTTATACCGCTGGAATGGAGAACAATCTCGATTCCATCGCAGATGGAGCCATCGATCGTGTGAAACTTCTCTCGGGATTCTGGGAAGAATTCCAAAAATACTTTGAATCGGCGGAAAAAGATATGGAAAAAGTTCAACCTAAGATCGTAGAAGGAAAAGTTTGTCCTGTCTGCGGAAAACCACTCGTCTATCGCAAAGGTAGATATGGAGAATTCATCGGCTGCAGCGATTATCCTTCTTGTACCTATATCGAAAAAGATCAACCCGATATCATCATGGATCATCCATGTCCGAAATGCGGTGGAAATCTTGTTCGTAGAAAAGGTAGAAAAGGTGAATTTGTCGGCTGCGCTAACTATCCCAAATGTAATTACATGGAGGATTTAGAAGGTAATCCTTTAGGCGGAGAAAAACAACCTGTTGTTATCCCCGAGGACGCCCCTATTTGTCCTGAATGTGGAGTAGGTCATCTCATTGAGAAGACTTCTCGCTACGGAAGAAAGTTTGTCGGTTGCTCTAACTATCCTGCTTGTCACTACATTCAGAAAGACGAGAACGCTTCGGAAGAAAAGAAGACATATCGTAAGACCTTTAGAAGCAAGAAAAAATAAAACTAACAAGGCGGTGAAAACCGCCTTTTTCCTGTGTGATAGGCATGTCACGTGCCTGCGGTGAAAGTCCGTCGCTGGGTGAACCCACATGAAACCCCAGCATATACAGCCAAATCCAACCTTACTCGGGCAACCGAGGCGGGGAAAGAAGGAAGAGGCAAAACCGA
>JAFUFH010000026.1 GCA_017470005.1 Bacilli bacterium
ATAGATAGGAAGAAATCACCTTCTCTTTAAGTTCAGTTGAATACTTCTTGTATTCCATAAAAATCTAAGGCCTCCTTATTAGCCTTAGATTTTACTCGGTTTTTAAGATTTTTTGTGTATGGGAATCTAGCAACCTCACAAATAATTTGCGTCATATTCGTTATTTCTCACCGCATCATTTTGCATAGTCCAATCTAAAACAGTGACTTCTAATTTATAGCCTTTAGCCTCCATTAATGGTTTAACGCACTCATTAAGTATTTCAGCATGTGGAATCTCACTAGCGCACACAGTAACTTTGTTACTAGAAGTTGAACAGCCTGATAATGAAGCAGCTGCTAATACAAGACCAATAAATAATCGTTTCATCTTAATTTCCTCCTTTTATCAATCTTTCTTGATATGAATAGTCCAAGCTCTTGTACGATTTGGACAATTAAAACCACAAATATAATCATAATCCAGAACATCCATTCGGATGCGTAGTTACCAGTATTACGAGTATAGAAGGTCCAGATTTGAGAGATAAGTCCTCCCGCGCCTATGTTATAGGCAAATGAAGTATAACCTAGTATCGATACCATAGTAACGGACAATCCAACAATTAATGAAGGTGCGGATTCAGGAATTGCTACTTTAAAGATGAGTTGAGAATTCGAAGCGCCTAAAGAACGGATAGCTTCAAACTTCCCTGAATCAACCTCTGATAAAGACTGCTCCACTACACGAGCAACATAGGCAAATGAAGTAAGGAATAGTGGGATGATCATCGTGTACCACTTTCCAGTTGCTCTATCAAATATAGCCCTTGATATTGGCATTGCTAACACCACTATAATCAAACAAGGTATAGAACGTAATACATTAACAATAATAGACAATACACTATTAAATATTCTATTAGGATGAACACCTTTAGATGATGTCGCATTAAGAATAACCCCGAGAGGTAGGCCTACTAAATAGGCTAAGAATGTAGAAATGAATGTAATAAGAATCGTTTCTTTAGTTGATTCTAAAACTAATCCCCAATCAATCATAAAACTACCTCCTCATATTTAACTTTTTTAATCTCTAAATATTTTTTAAGTTTATTAATATCTTCATCATAATAAGGAAGTTTAATAATTATATGACCATAACTCTTTCCGTCAATTGTCTTTGTATCCGCAGAAACAATTGAGACCAAAATATTACAGTCTTGCACGATATTTGCCACTAAAGGAATATCGGTTTCACCATCAAAAATTAAGCGAATAAGTTTCTTATCATCTAATTTGGTCGCTACTTTACCAGCGTGGATAAGCTTTTGACCCACACTAGATTGAGGATTTAAGAATACATCCGCTAAATATCCTTGTTCGACAATTTGAGAGTGATCAATAATTGCGACTTTATTGCATATTGATTCAATAACTGACATTTGATGCGCAATGATAATAATTGTTAATCCTAATTCTTTATTTAATCTTTTTAATAAATCTAAGATTGACTCAGTTGTTTCAGCGTCTAAAGCAGAAGTTGCTTCATCACACAGCAAAACATCTGGATTATTCATTAAAGCACGCGCAATCGCGACTCTTTGTTGTTGACCACCACTCAAAGTAGATGGATATGATTTTAATTTATCTTCTAGTCCGACTTTCTTAAGTAAGTCGATAGCTTTTTCTTTACGATCTTTTTGGTGAGTAAGTTCACCAGCGATTTCAACGTTTTGGAGGACGGTACGTTGATCAAGTAAATTAAAGTGTTGGAAAATCATTGATATCTTTCTTTTTACATCACGAGACACTTTTACTTTATCGGAAGCAATAAGTGTGCCGTTATAATAGATACTTCCGGAATCAAATGTTTCTAATCCGTTGATACAACGGACTAAAGTTGATTTACCAGCGCCAGATAATCCAAGAATGCCATAAATATCTCCATCATTAATAGTGAGAGAAATATCCTTAATGGCCACTGTACCATCTTCGAATTGTTTGGTTACATTTTTAATTTCAATCATAGGTCCTCCTATTCAATAAAAAAGCTCGAGATGTTTTCCCGAGCATTTATTCAGCAGATTTGACGACTAAAAGTCCCTGCCAACAGCTCGGGTTAGTAACATCATACGCATCATCATGTTTTTCATCATTGTTACCACTTTTAGACTCTTAAATTCTATACCTCTATAGTTCTTTTTACAATTAAGAAATCAAAATCCAAATATTAAGCAGCAAATATACCCACTTAATACTGCAGTAGCAAAACAAATTCCTAAGATTAATAAAGTATCTTTAATCGTATTTCTAAAAATCATCATCCATAAGCCAGAATTCACTTTGATATAAAAAAATTCACTTGTATCAAAATTGAACAAGAGAGCCATACTAAAAAGATAACACGTTTGTTGTGCTTCAGTAGCCAATGACGTGTTTTTTTGTTGTTTTTGCCAAGTTTAAATCCCCACACTGGATAGGCATTAGAACAATTATGATGCAAAAATAGAGATTGCTTTAGTGTATGCAAAATCACAATTACACGATATAGCCACAAAAACACGATTAGGGCTACGTTTGCACGATCACCACAACGATTACACGATTTCCTGTTTACCGATTAGCTTATTTTTCTAGTTTTTTTAAATATCACATCGTGTTTGCACCAAAAATACCAAAGGCAAGTATTCTTCGGCAAAAAAAAGTTTAGAAATCGGAAAGATTCTTAGGAAGCTTTGCGATTTCAAACAAATCACTATTCACGAAGCAGAGGTATGTCCAGATCATATTCATATGCTTGTGTCGATTCCCCCAAAAATGTCTGTTTCTGGTTTTGTGGGATATCTAAAAGGCAAGAGTAGTTTGATTATTTACCAAAGATGGGGAAATCTAAAATATAAATACAGAAACAGAGAGTTTTGGTGTAGAGGCTATTATGTTGATACCATAGGTAAGAACAACAAAAAATAGCCGAATACATCAGGAATCAACTAAAAGAGGATGAGGCGATTGTTCAATTGACAATCGGCTTTGACGAAGACCTGTTTACGGGTAGCAAATAATATTTGCAAGCGGTGGACCGCCTTCGCCTGTGATGCAGGCGGCCAGTAATAGAGGGCTATTTTCTGCCCGTCTATGAAAAACCTCCAGATTGTCTGATGGATATTTATTATGTTTTTGAAATATTGTCTTTTTTACTCTTTAGAATAAAGCGCAAATGTTCTATAGTATATGTGTTTTGAATTTGGGGTTAAAGAAATGAAAAAACAAACAGTTAAAATCTTATCCGCATCTATGTTACTTTCGATGTTACTTGTTGGATGTGGAAATAATAATGCTAGTTCAGTTGGTGTAAGTTCAAATCAACCAGCAACAAGCGAAAACATAGGCGAAAATAGTTCAGCAGGAGCACCAAGCTCAAATGATGCTTCATCTGTTAATTCGTCAACAAATACAAGTGATGTTAAGACAATTGCAGAAGCTATTGAAATTGCTCAAAAAGCAGGCGATACATATACTTCTGAAAAATATATTATTAAAGGAAAAATAAAGAACATTTCTTCATACCAATATGGTGAAATGACAATTGAAGATTCAACAGGTTCTTTATATATCTATGGTGTGTATGGTAAAAATGGTGAATATTTTGACACTTTAGATCCTAGACCAGCAGTAGGTGATGAAGTTACTTTACAAGGCTCATTACATACTCATAACAGTACTCCAGAAATGGGTAAAGCAACTCTTTTAGAACTTACTCCAGCTTCTTCAGGAAATTTTGATGAGTCTAATTATTCTGTTAAAACAATTGCTCAAGCACATGATGCTGCAGCAGATACATTAGTTAAAGTTAGTGGTGTTGTTGCTCAAACAAATGTTAATTCAAGCAAAACAAAAGTTGGTTTCTGGTTAGTTGATAACTCAGGTTCCATTTATGTATATTCTCAAGATGTTGCAACAAAAGTTGAAGTTGGTAATAAAATCACTATTTGTGGTAAAAAAGTTTACTTTATTGCTTCTGTTGAACAATCTAACGCTGAAAAATGGGGTTACAAAGGTTCTAACCAATTAACAGAAGTTACTCTTACATCTAACGATAAAGGTAAAAATGCTTATGATAAATCTTGGATTAAAGAAACTACTGTCAAAGCAATGATGGAAAAAGATTATTCAGAAGATGTCACTAACACAATTTATAAAGTTAATGCTTTAGTTAGAAAAGATCAAAGAGAAGGCTTCTTAAACTACTATATTGATGATATTGATGGCAAAACTGGTACATATGTTTATACTCAAGCAAATGGTGGAGATTTATCATTCTTAGCTCAGTTTGATGGCAAAATCTGTACAGTTTATCTTGCAATGATTAACGCAAAATCAAGTGCAACTGGTTGTGTTTGGAGATGCTACCCAATCGAAGTTATTGATGAAAATTATAAATTCGATACAAAGAACGCTGCAAGTTATGCTATTGAATATGAATTAATGAATCAATTTGAAGATAAATATCAAGGCGATCCAGAATATGAAGTTAAGACAACTGTTAGCTCAGAATTATTAGGTTTTACAGGTGTCACTGTTTCTTATAAATCAAGCAATGAAGATGCATTCTATTTCTCTAGAGATGTAGTTACAGTTGATGGTACTTCTCACGAAGCACTTAGATTACACACAAAAAACCCAGGAACTGCAACAATTACAGTTACAGCTACATATGGTGATAACTCAGCATCAGCTACAAAAGAAGTTACATATGCTAAACCTGCTGAATATAAAACAATTACAGTTGGTCAAGCTGTTGAAACTGCTGATAACACAGAAGTCATAGTTGAAGGCATCGTCACTGGTGGTTACACAAATAAAAATGGATTCTTCTTATCAGATGCATCTGGTGTCATTCCAGTACTTCCTACAGATGGTCAAACAACATGTAACGAATTATCAATCGGTAATAAAGTTATTGTTAAAGGTAAACGTGTTACATATAAGAAAACTGCGGATGGTAACTATTTTGGTCAAATACAAATTGAATCAGCTGAAGTTTTAACTAACTTAGGTGGAAATAATGAAATCTCAAGCGCTTCTTATATTAAAGATAAGACAATTAGCGAAATCATTGAACTTGCTCAAGATGCTAATACTGCTCAACCAAAAGCATATTCTTGTAAAGCATATGTTTCAGTTTATACATCACAATATTCTTCTTCACTTAATTTAACTAAAGACGCTGATACAAGCACATATTTAGGCACTTATTGCAGCGGTGCTCAACAATATTCTTGGTTAACAGACGTTTTTGGCAATAAAGAAGTTACAGTTGACTTTATGTTAGTCAATCCTAATGCAAAGACATATTGGAGAGCTGTTCCTTTTGCTGCTCATGATGGAACAACAACTGTCTATAACACTTTATATTTAAAGAAATAATCATTCTTTATAAATATTGGCTCTATGCAAGATTTTAGGGTTTTGTAGGGTCAAGCCAAACATAAAAGATGTGGCAAAATTAGGGGGCTGTTAAGAAATGAAAATCTTAACGCCCTTTTTCTTTGCAAATTTTTAAGGTGTTTTTCAATGAACAACTATGTTGTTAAGAAATGATTTATCTTTTAATTGTAAGCGTTACTAATTAAGCGTTCTACAAAACAAGCCTCCGGATGCCTAAGATATTGGGCACAAGGAGGCTTTTTCAGAATGAGCCAAAGCAAATACATCAAAATCCGGGAAGAGATAGACAAGGCAGGTATCAGCATCAA
>JAFUFH010000051.1 GCA_017470005.1 Bacilli bacterium
AGGGGGCTTCTTTTCTTTGTAAATGCTTTTCGGAACGAGCTGTTCTTCTCCGCAGTATGGGCAGAACATGGCGTAGTCTTCATCTCCGGTCATTTCCTGGCACTCCAAAACTTCATCCAGTTCCAGTTCGTCTTCGAAATCACAGTTCAGGCATTTCATCTCGACACTGGAATCATAGATTTCTTCTTTTGCAAATTCCTCAGGATCGACAAGTCTTTCACCATAGAAATCATTGTAATCCTCTGCTCTTTCTATCTTCTCTTCATACGTCAGCAGTCTGCTTTTCACTTCGAAACCTTTTTCCTTGTTCTTATGGGACACCATAGTCTGTTCCTTTCGGGAAAAATGACTTTTCCTTTTCTAAATAAGTTGTTTTTAAATAATCTTTAGAGAACGCCAGCTTTTGGGAAACGGCGAGTAAAGATGTTGAACAAGGTGATGTTGATGGTAGAGTTATACTTTAATGCAGCTTTATTGTAAGCGCGGTAAGGAAGGTCGGGATCTTTGTTATCGAAATAGAGAATCTTATCTAAGACAGCGTAGTATTCGGAATATTTATTCTTTAAACCTTTTTCTTCCACATATTTTTTGTAATACATGATGAGGAAGTCATCTTTCGGTTTCACTTCCATGATTTCGACAGGGACTTTTTGGAAGAGAGATTCAATCTCATTGGTGACATCAATCATGTTTTTGGGAAGGTGTCTTCCATCTTCCACCATTTTGTTATAGAACGTCTTTGCCATCTCAAAGCGTTCTCTCTCTTTGGGGATGACCGCTTCTATCTCTTGAATGACTTTCTTCTGCGCTTTTTTGGCTAAGAAATAGATGACAAGAGAAATCAAAAAATATAATGCGATAATTGCTACGATGATAATGATATAGGTGTACCACTCCATAATTTGCCTCCTAGGACAAAAGTATTATACATAAAATCGTGGGTTTTTCGTTATATTTTTCTCTATTTGTCAGCTTTTGAAGAAAAATCTTTTGTTTATATTTTTATCAATTCTTCTTTTTAGTAAAATATACGAGTATGAAAAATGCTTTGATTCTTTTATTAGCGGGCAGCGGTAGTCGACTTTATTCTTCCATTCAAGTCAAAAAGCAGTTTTATCCTATCCAAGGGAAAGAATTGTTTTTATATCCTTTAGAATCTTTTGTGATGTCCTCTCACTTTCAAGAAATCGTTCTTGTTGTGGATGAAGAGGATGAAAAGAAAGTGGATTCTATTGTTAAAAAGAGATTCCCGTCTTTTTCTTTTACTTTGGTAAAAGGTGGAAAAGATAGAAACGAAAGTGTCTATCACGGTTTGCTCTCTTTGAAAGGAAAAGAGGTGGATAAAGTTTTTATCCACGATAGTGCAAGAGCTCTGATCTCAGAAAAAGAAATCTCTGACTTAGTGCAAGCAAGCCTTCAATTTGATGCTTTGACTCTCGTGGTCCCTGTCTCAGATTCTCTTTTAAGAGAAGAGGATGGGAAGATCCGTTATATCGATAGAAAGAACGCTTATCGAATCTTAACTCCTCAAGTTTTTTCGTTCCCAAAGATCTTAGATCTTTATGAGCAAGGTTATGATTCTTTCGATACCGATGATTTCTCTAAAGCGATCAAAAATCATTGGTCTTATTCTCTTGTCAGAGGGGATGTGAGAACATTCAAAGTGACACAAGAAGATGACCTGCGTCTTTTAGAAAGCGTTATCATGAAATAATTGATGCATTTATGTATCAATTTGTCTTATTTTTCACTATATTATTTTTGCTTAAAATCGAATAATATTCTTCAAATATATGTTATTAAGGGGGTAAGAATATGGTAGAAGTTCGTTTACATGGTAAAGATATCAAAGAATTGAATCTTGCACCATATGCTGAGAAAGCTAGACGTGTCGCAGAACAGATTGAAGCTCGTTCTGGTGACGGCAATGATTTCTTAGGATGGATGGATTTTGCTTCTAGACAAAGCGAAGAAGAACTCCAAGACATCATCGACACTGCCAAGATGATCCGCGAAAAGTATGACGCTCTTGTCGTCTGCGGTATCGGTGGATCTTATTTGGGTGCTAGAGCGGTCATCGAAGCCTTGAAAGGTTTCTTCCCGGATGATGATTTTGAAATCGTCTATCTTGGAAATACTCTCTCTGCCGATTACACCTACCAACTCTTACGCCACTTAGAAGGCAAAAGATACGCCATCAATGTCATCTCTAAATCTGGTACCACCACCGAAACTGCCATCTCTTTCCGTTTATTGAAAGAACAGCTCTTGCGCGAATTCGGCAAAGATTATGTCAGAGAAGCTGTCTTTGCTACCACCGATGCTAAGGGTGGAACTTTGAGAAAAGAAGTGAACAAAGAAGGTTATAAATCCTTTGTCATCCCTGGAGATATCGGCGGAAGATTCTCTGTCATCACTCCTGTGGGACTTCTTCCTATCGCTTGCGCTGGCATCGATATCAAAGAATTCATGAGAGGTGTCAAAGATGGTGAGAAGGATTATTCTTCTTACGATTACGCTCTCAATCCCGCATATTACTATGGTTTGCTTCGTTATCTTCTCAATGTGGAGAAACATTACACTTCGGAAATGTTTGTCGCTTATGACCTCCACTACAAGATGATTGAAGAATGGTTAAAGCAACTCTTCGATGAAAGTGAAGGTAAAAATAACCAAGGAACTCTTTGCTCTTCTGGTATCTTCACCACGGATCTTCACTCCATGGGTCAATTCATTCAACAGGGCTCACCTGTTCTCTATGAAACTATCCTCAGAGTGGTCAACACCAACTTTGATTTAGAAATCCCTGAAGATAAAGATAATTTAGATGATCTCAACTACCTCAAAGGTAAGAAACTCTCTGATATCAATCACGTCGCCTATCAAGCTACTTTAAAAGCACATACAGAAGGACACACCCCCGCTATCGTGGTCCGTGTGGACAAGATGAATCCTTACCATTTAGGTAACTTGATGTACTTCTTCTTCCGCGCTTGCGCCTTCTCCGCTTACATGTTAGAAGTCAATCCTTTCAACCAACCTGGTGTGGAAGTCTATAAAGTCAACATGTTCAAGCTTTTAGGAAAGCCTGGATACGAAGATAAATAAAGAAATATTCCCTCTATTTCCCCTTCTTTTTCTCTCTGTGAAGATAGGAAAGAATGCATTCTCAAATATTGTTTGGAATATCTTGAAATAATTCTTGAATATCGTATTTCACTTTGATAAAATATCAAAGCGCTGAAAATCGGCGGATGCTTAGCTCAGCTGGTTAGAGCATCGCCTTTACACGGCGGAGGTCAGGAGTCCGAATCTCTTAGCATCCACCATTTATCTTCAGCACATTGGATATTTGTGGGCAGTTAGCGAAGTGGCCAAACGCGGCAGACTGTAAATCTGTTACTTAGGTTTCGGTGGTTCGAATCCATCACTGCCCACCATCTCTGATAACAAAGCGAAAGCTTGTTATAAAACGCCTTGCTTGGGGTATAGCCAAGTGGTAAGGCATCAGACTTTGACTCTGACATCCCGTGGTTCGAATCCACGTACCCCAGCCAAGTTCTTTGTTGTCAGTTGTCCGTTAATGACTCGTTAGCTCAGCTGGTAGAGCACTTGACTTTTAATCAAGGGGCCATGGATTCGAGTTCCATACGAGTCACCACTGTGCCCGGGTGGCGAAATCGGTAGACGCACGGGATTTAAAATCCCGCGGACTAATACTCCGTGCCGGTTCAAGTCCGGCCTCGGGCACCATTGAGAACGCAATCCCTGATGGAAATCAGGGGTTTTTTCTTTGCAAAAAAGTAAGCGTAAAAGATATCCCGTTCGAACTTTTGTTCGACCTTGTGCTAAGTCGGTTTTAAGTTCATTCATTTCTTTAAAATATGGATAATGGAATGTTTTTACCTTTAACAATTTGATAAGGGGTTGAGAATATCTACTATCGTTAACCATCTATATTTGACATTTGAGCAACTAAAACCTTACTTTTAATACCGAAAAGTATAATTTCGAAAGTTTTTTCTTTTATTTTCTTCTTATATAGTTTATTTTTAAAGCAAGTAGAATTTGCATAAGCAAATCGCGAAAGGAGCTTATTATGAAAAATTTTAGAAGACACATTATTTTTACTCTCCCTCTCCTTCTTCTTACTTCTTGCGGAGGTGTCGACGCTTGGAAAAGCGAAAACATTGTCAACGCTGACCTTGTGAGAGCAAACATGAGCCAAGCAGCTGTAGTGAAACCTGCAGATGTGATCACAGCAAAAGAAATTCGCAAGCTTAAAGTTGATGACATTATTGACACGGAACAATTTGTCAACACGGGTATGATTGTTGTCAAGAAAACTACGGGTGAAGGAGTGGATGCAAAAACTCTTTATGGCGTCTATGATGTCATCCATGATTCTTATGTTGTCACTCCTTCTGTGAAAAGACCGGAAGATATCCAAATTGTTCGTGTCGGAAATGGATCTCGTATCACCCTCGGTGGTAACTCCACTACTATTTTCAATTTCTATGTTCGTATCTCTTTCGAAGTAGAGAAAGATCAACAATTGATTCCCTATTATCGTTTTGTTGACCGCTATGGCCATGTGCTCGGGGATTATAGACAAGATCTCTGGTCTAGATTTGGTAATATTGTTTATTATGAATTCGTGAGCAACTCTGGTAGAGTGGATGAAAAAATTGATAAATATTTCTTGATTCTTCATAGAACAGATGAAAACGCCACTGATGAATATAAGTATTTCAAATACAGTGCGGATATGAACCAAATTGAAGAAGTCAAAGGCTTTGATGAATTTGCTCCTAACAATTGGCACCGCGATGATCTCATTGGCACTACCAATCTTGCCCAATATGGTTATGAAGGACTTCGCTTCTATCAGAATGTGGATGGAGCCAACAAGTATGTCCTTGAATTTGTTGATGATAATAACAACAATGTCTATAACTTCATTTATGATAATGCTCGCACCGCTTTCTTATCCTTCGTCGGTGGCGCTATGAATTATCAAACTCTTGAGCAACTTCCTAAGGATGCCAAGGAATACAAGTTCTCTTACAAAGGCGAAAAGTACGATTATCACACTTATTCTGTCAATTTTAAGAATTGGAGTACAAGAGAGATTGATTATCCTTATCTTTCCTTCAATGCTAGTATGGCTCCTGTTGGACCTAAATACATCTACGCTAATGAGGAAGATGCCAAAGCTAAGAAGTATTCTTACAGTGCCCTCCAGGCTTGGGAAGTCGATTTAGATAAAAAAGTCCTCAAAGCCAATCACACCATTCTTGTAGATGGTGAACTTAAAGTCCACGGCGATATCACTCATATGGATTTTGCCAATAAGACTGTCACTCCTTTCGGCAATAACTTCTTGATTGGTAGCCGTGTCTATGATGGAACTACCCTCAATCAAATCGGTGGTCTCGCTGGTTCTCGTCTCACTTCTACCACAGACAAGATCTATTATAGCTTCACGGATAGCGGTCAAATCGGTATCATGGATGGAAACGGAAAAGTTTTGATCAAACCCAGCTATATGGGTATTGTGGATAACCGCGTCCAGGATGGAAAGATCATCGCTCAAAAACATAACCGAGAGTTGGTTTTAGTCGATGTAGACTCCGGCCAAGAACTTCAAACCTTCGATCGCAACTATATCACCAGCAACACTTATGCTTATACCTATTACGTCGATGTCAAGATGGTGGAAGGAGTAGAAAGCTACACGAGACATCTCGATATCAATATCTTTGGCAAAGAAACCAAATTGAAATGGGATAACAATAACTGGGAACATTCTGGTCGTTTCAATTATGGTAATGAATATGCCGGTGTGGATTACAACAAACAAATGCAGTATATCTATTTTGAAGATTATGTGAAGGTCAACCAAGAAGATGTTAACTACAGATATTATGTCATCATTGGTGGCAATACGAATGTGAACATCACTCCTTATAATTTCGTTGGCTAATCTTAAAAATCAGTAACCAAAAAGACCCGTCTTGGCGGGTCTTTTATTTCGACATTCTTTCTAAAAGAGAAGTGATCTCTTCTAGTTTTTCATCGATTTCTTCTTCCCCTTGCGCTTGTTTGACACAGCTTTCTAAATGGGCTTTGATGACCATCAGATTCACTTTCTTTAACAAGGCGATAGTGGCTAAAAGTTGGTTAGAGATGTGAATACAATAATCATCGTTATCTACCATCTTAGAAATGCCATCTAATTGGCCTTTGGCGATGGAGAGTTGATGCTTAACTTTCTTGTGATCGGCTTTCATTATTTTTCTAAACCAAGATATTCTTTTTTGACGGCTTCAATCGCTTGTTTTAAGTCTTCTTCCTTGATGCCATCTTTGGATTTGACTACCGCTCTCTTTTCTTGTAAAGAGACACTGACGCTTTTGACTCCTTCAATCTTTTCTAGGCTTTCTTTGACATGAGCGGCGCAGTGCTCACAGTTCATACCACCGACTTTGACAACTTGTTTGACTCCGAATAAAGACATGATTCTTTCCTCCTTTTATTCTGTTGAGTGTTCTCGTTTAAATAAGCGTAAACGAAGCGCATTTAAGACAACTGTGACAGATGAGATCGACATCGCAATCGATCCATACATCGGGTTCATCATGACTCCGATGGAAGAGAGAGCTCCTGCAGCAAGAGGGATGAGAAGGATGTTATATAAGAAGGCCCACAAGAGATTCTCTTTGATATTGTTGACGACTTTGTGAGAGAGTTGAATGCAAGAGAGAATGTCTCTCATATCGCTTCTGACAAGAATGATATCACCACTTTCAATGGCGATATCACTTCCCGCACCGATAGCGATACCGACATCCGCTCTCATCAAGGCGGGAGCATCGTTGACGCCATCTCCGATGAAAGCGACTCTATTTCCTCTCATTTGAAGGGAAGCGACAATCTCTTCTTTCTCATCGGGTAGAACTTGGGAGAAGACTTCATCGACTTCTAATTCTTTGGCGATAGCATCCGCAGTATTCTTTTGATCCCCGGTGACAATAGCGACTTTCTTTCTCATCTTCTTTAAGGAAGCAATGGTCTCTTTGGCGTGATCTTTTAAAGAGTCACCGATAGCAAAGAGCGCACATAATTTCTTCTCTCTAGCTAAGAATAATACCGTATTTCCTTGATTAGAAAGGGAGAGATAATCTTCCCTTGCCCCTTCTATCTCAATACCATTTTCCTTCATCATCTTCTCATTTCCTAAGAGAAGATTGCTTCCTTTCACTCCTTGTCCAGGAATAGAGAGGAAATCCCCAAAGGAAGTAAGAGAGAGAGCCTTTTCTTTCGCAAGAGAGGTGATAGCAAGAGAGAGAGGATGTTGACTATATTGTTCTAAAGAAGCTCCAAGAGTGAGGTTTTCTTCTTCGGAATTTTCATAAGAGAGAATCTTTTTTACTTTCATCTCTCCTTTGGTGAGAGTACCTGTTTTATCTAATAAGATATAATCGACTTTCTCCATGGTTTCAAAGGCTTGAGCGGATTTGATCAAGATTCCATTTTCCGCTCCTTTTCCTGTTCCTACCATGATAGCAACAGGAGTAGCAAGACCTAAAGCGCATGGACAAGAGATGACAAGGACGGTGATAGCATAATTTAAGGAAGCCGAGAATGGGCTAGAATAACCTTGTGGTAAGGGGATATTTCCTACATGGAATAAGAGCATCCAAAGGGTGAAAGTGAGAAGTGCTAAAGAGATGACAACAGGGACAAAAATGAGAGAAATCTTATCCGCAAGTCTTGCGATTGGTGCCTTTGATTCACTGGCTTGTTCAACAAGAGAGATGATTTTTGCAATCGTAGTATCTTTTCCAACAGATGTGACTCTCATCTTAAAGCTTCCACTCTTGTTGATTGAAGCTCCAATCACTTTATCATTCACCGTTTTATAGACAGGAAGAGACTCCCCAGTTAGGGTGGATTCATCAATATTTCCGTATCCTTGTATGATGAGTCCATCTGTCGGGATAGATTCTCCTTCTCTGACTAAGACGATGTCATCTTCTTGAAGGGTATCTGTTGGGACTTCTTTGATTTCATCCTTAAGGACTAGATAGGCAGTATCAGGGGTGAGTGCCATCAAAGAAGCGATAGATGCCGTTGTTTTATTGGTCGCTTTCTTTTCAAAATATTTCCCGATAGAGACAAAAGCGAGAATCATCGCCGCACTTTCAAAATAGAGGTTCATGGAATAGTTCATGACAATACTATGCCCTGCTCCCCCTTCATCTCCGCCTAAGATACAACCATAAAGAATCATAGAGTAAGAGAAGAGACCATAGAGAGTGGAGATGGTACAACCTAAGGCCACTAAAGAATTCATATTGGGATGGCCTTTGAATAAGGATTTATATCCAGAAGGGAAAAAATGGAAATTTAAGATGAGGATGGGGATGAGTAAAAGAATTTGAAGACTCACTTCTACAAAAGTAATCCATCCATATCCTACCTGATCCATTTTCGGATAGGATAGAAGCATCATCACTACCATGCTATCTACCATCAATAGCGCTAAGAGAACGAAAGTGAGAATCAATTTGTTTCTTTGTTTTTTTAATTCTTGCTTTCTCTTCTCTTGAATCTTTTGAATCGATTCATTGACAAAAGGTGTGGCGTGATAACCGGCTTTTTCTACTTCTTGAAAAATGGTTTCTTCTTTCACTTGATTTTCATCAAATTCGACGACCATATTCGAGGCCAAAAGAGAGACATTGCAGCTTTTGACTCCATCAATCTTTTTGACGGCTCTATCCACGTTGGCTTGGCAGGCAGCACACATCATGCCTTGTACATTATATTTCTTTTTCATACCTATACCCCCCAGGGGTATTGATACTATAATACTTTCTTTTTCTTTTCGCAAGCAAAAAGACCAGTTTCCTGGTCTTGTAGGTTTAATAGATCTTTTCGGCGATGCGATCGACGATAGTCTCTCCTTCTTCGTAAGCGGGTTTATAGGCTTTGAATTTTCCTTCTCGATATTCTTGGTAAGCATCGATAGAGGCTTGGATGACTTTGATGGCTTCCTCTTTTCCACGGATAGCGGTAACATCGGTTCTCTTACCTTCTAATGTCTTATAGACACGGAAGAAGTGACGAATTTCATTTCCGACATAATCGGGTAATTCTTTCAAATCATTGAAGTTGTTGTAGAAAGGATCCGAGGTGCAGACAGCAACAATCTTTTCATCGATATATCCTTGGTCCACCATTCGAATCAATCCGATTGGTTTTGCTTGAACAAGACAGAGAGGAACTAAGCTTTCTTGACAGAGAACGAGAACATCTAAAGGGTCATTATCCATAGCAAAGGTGCGAGGGATGAAGCCGTAATTGGCAGGATAAATGGTAGCAGTATATAAGACACGGTCCAATTTGATCAAACCGGTATGTTTATCTAATTCATATTTGCAATTGCTTCCCTTAGGAATCTCAACGACCGAAGTAAAAAGGTCAGCCTTAATTTCATTCGGATCAATATCATGCCAAATATTCATACAAAAATCTCCTTTGTTTCTTTAATATTTTCTCATAGTTTCAAAGGAAATGAAACAACAAGATGCACTCCTTCTTTTACAACAGAAGAATAATGTCATCATTTCCAGGAAAGCTTCCTTTTTGTACAGCGCTTTCTCGATTTTCAGTTAGTAAAAAAGACATTGCTAACTTATAATATATTGTAACCTGTGGAGAGGAGAACATTTATGGAAGAGAAGAGATTTGATGCCGTCATTATCGGCGCTGGTCCTGCTGGTATTTTCACTGCTTTAGAATTGACGAATCTTTATCCCAAAGCAAAAGTTTTGATTGTAGATTCTGGTAGAGCTCTCGCTTCCAGAACATGTCCTGCAAGAAAGACGGGTGTGTGCGCACACTGCGACCCTTGCGGTATCGTTCACGGTTGGGCGGGCGCTGGCGCCTTCTCAGATGGTAAGCTTTCTTTATCCGATGAAGTGGGTGGTCACATCGCCGAATATGTCGGAAAAGAGAAAGCACAAGAACTCATCGCTCACGCGGATGAAATCTATCTTCGCTTTGGAGCAACCAAAGAAGTCTTTGGCCAAGATGATGCCAAAGTCGATGAGATCGCTTATGAAGCAAGCAAATACAATATTCATTTGGTACCCTGTCCTGTCCGGCATTTAGGCACAGAAAGAGCGATGTCTGTCCTTTTAGCGATGCACGATTATCTTGTCAAAGAAACCAATACCACTTTCATGGAATTGACCACCGCTTATGACATCCTCAAAGAGGATGGTAAGGTCACTGGGGTCAAACTCCAACAGAGAGGAAAAGAAGAATTCGTTGCTCTCTCGGATTATATCGTTGTCGCTCCTGGTAGAGGTGGTGCGGATTGGTTAGCACACCAAGCCACTCGTTTAGGTGTCTCTACTTTCAATAATGAAGTCGATATCGGTGTGAGAGTAGAAGTTCCTAATTCTGTCATGGATCATCTCACCAAACATTTATATGAAGCAAAACTTGTCTATTATTCGGACACTTATGAAAACAAAGTGAGAACCTTCTGTATGAACCCAGGAGGTGTTGTCTCGGAAGAACATTATGAGGGTGGACTTGCGGTGGTCAATGGTCACTCTTATGGAGATACCGCTCTTTGGACGAAAAATACCAACTTTGCGATGCTTGTCTCCACTCGTTTCACCGAGCCATTCAAAGAACCGATCCTCTATGGTCAATATATCGCAAAGCTTGCCAATATGCTCACCGGTGGTCCTATCATGGTTCAACGTTTAGGTGACTTATTAAAGGGTAGAAGAACCACGACGAGCCGTCTTGCCAAATCTACCACTATCCCTACCTTGAAGACTGCGGTTCCTGGTGACTTATCCTTCGTCTTACCTCACAGACAACTCACCTCTATTGTCGAAGCTTTGAAAGCTTTTGATCACATCGCTCCTGGCTTATATTCTAAGAACACCCTTCTTTATGGTGTAGAAGTGAAATTCTATTCTTCTAAAATACAAGTCAACTCTGACTTCATGACCGATATTCAAGGCTTATATGCGATCGGTGATGGAGCGGGTGTCACTCGCGGTTTGATGCAAGCTAGCGCGACAGGTGTCTCTGTTGCAAGACATATCTATAGTCAACTTGCCGAAAAGAAAATGAAAGAATAGTTTTGAATTATTAGACGTTCGTAGTAAAATAGGTCGCTATGAAAATTTTAGTATCTGCAGATCTCCACGGAAATGTGGAATATACAAAGAAATTAATCGAATTTTTTGAAGAAAGACGTTTTCAAAAAATGTATCTCTTAGGAGACATTTTAAGGGATTCTATTCTTTTGTTAAATCCTTATCATGACCGTATTGTTGCGGTCAAAGGAAACTGTGATACCGAATTAGAAGAAGATACTGCTCTCTTCTCTCTTCCTTATCTCAATTTTGATAGTATCGATGGCAAATTCACTGTCTTGACACACGGTCACTATTATTCTTCTGGCAGCTATGATCAACCTTATGATATCTTCTTAGAGGCTCACACTCATGTCTCTAGAATCATTCGAAATCGATACGGAGCCATCATCGCAAACCCAGGTTCTATCGCTAGACCTAGGGATGGACATCACTCTGTCATGGTCATTCATGATCAAGATATGAACATCATCGATATCGATACAAAAGCCATCTTGTGGCAAACTCAAATTTAAAAATAAAAGAGGACATCGGTCCTCTTTTTTAGTCTTGGCAAAGCTCTTCTAATTCTTTTCTCTTTTCTTCAATCAGAGTTAATAGAGGGGAATAATCCATCTCTTCTTTTCCTCTCAAATGCTCTGTGATTTCGATGATAGGAGTGGAGAGAGGAGTCAAAGAAAGATTAGTAAGAGCGCCTTTTAATCCGTGGGCAGCTTGGAAGGCACTTTCATAGTCATGTTGAAGGATGGAATCTTTTAGCTTCGTGAAAGCGTCCATGGAAGGAACCGTTTTGATCAAACGGAAATAAAGGTTTTGATTGTTGACACAACGGGCTAAACCAGTCTTGGTATCGGCTCCATAAGCATTTAAATTTTCAATGGTTAACATCAGTGGAACTCCTTTTCAAATAACGCTTCAAAGTCACTTGCTTTCAAAGGTTTAGAGAAATAATATCCTTGGATGATATCATAACCTAATCCTTTCAAAAGTTGGACTTGGTTGAGCGTTTCAACTCCTTCTGCGACTAATTTTACTTTCAAGTTGCGAGCGATATCTGCAACGATGGAGACCATCTTGAGAGCTTTCTCACTCTTCTCCATCTCACGAACAAATTTCATGTCGAGTTTTAAGATATCTAGAGGGAGAGAGGCTAGAGTGTTCAAGGAGGAATAACCCGCTCCAAAGTCATCAATTTCGATTCTAAATCCTGCCTTCTTCATCTCTTCAATAACGGCTACAATATCGGTTTCCTCGTTTTGAACATAAGCGGATTCTGTCACTTCTAGGGGTAAATGGTCGGGAGATATATTTGCTTCTTCACAAATAGAGAGAAGGATTTTCACAATATCGGGATCATCTAAATCGACTCTAGAGATATTGATGGAGATTGGGAGAGTAATATTCTTTTCTCTCTTCCATTTGGCAATTTGGTGCGCAGTTTCTCTCCAGACATAATGGTCTAAATGTCTAATGTAACCATTCTTTTCAAATAAGGGAACAAAGACACCAGGAGAGATGAATCCTAATGTTGGATGAACCCAACGAACGAGAGCTTCAGCGCTAGTCAAGAAGAATTTTTCTCCTTGTATATTGACTTTCGGTTGATAATAGACCGTGAACTGTCTTTGTTCTAAAGCTTGGAAGAAGTCTTGGGTGAGACGCTCTTGAAAGAGAAGTTTCTTTTCTTCTTCATCGTCATAGATTTTGACACAATCGGCATTAGTCGATTTGATTTCTTCACAAGCATGCTTAGCTTTTTCAATGCGAGATTCCGGGCTATCATTCTTATCGACACAAGAATAAACACCGATGTGGAATCGTAAATCCGGAAGGTCATTTTCTTCATGCAATTGTTGGCTGAAGAGATGAGAGAGCGCATCATAATTTTCTTGGTGAGCGACATATACGACAAATTGGTTGGAAGGAAGTCTTCCGACAATGCCGTGGTTATTATCGGCAAAACGCATTAAGATATTGGCAAAAGCGATCAAGGCTTCATCTCCTTTTTCTCTTCCGTTCAATTCATTGAAGAGATGGAAATGAACAAAATCAATCACGAAGAGGTCGGTAGGAGTCTCTTGATATTGATCCATCTTGTGGACATATTCGATGAAGATATGATCGTTGTAGACATTGGTAAGAGAATCTCTACCTGCGGCTTGAATGATGAGTCTACCTTCACTCAATTCAATTGAACGAGTGACACGAGCTAGAATGACTTCGGGTAAGTCATAAGGCTTAGGAATGAAGTCAACCGCACCCATTTTGATCGATTTTAATTCATTATCTTTCTCTGCCGTCAAAACGATAATCGGAATATTCTTATAAGAGTCTTCACCTTTGATGGCTTCTAAAAACTCAAGCCCATCCATGACGGGCATATTGATATCTAATAAGATCAAAGAGACAGGTTTTAGAGAAGAATGAAGTGTATCTAAAGCTTGTTTTCCATTTTCTGCCGTTAAAACTTCGTATTCTTCGGAGAGAATCTCTTTGAGTATTTCTAAGTTGATCAACTCATCATCAACGATCATGATGGTTCGTTTGAGATGATTGATGGTATGTGTTCTTTTCACGCTACTTTCCCTCCTTTATCTACCGTCCTATCTTTTAAAAAGAATGTTATTAGACAAAAGTATGATTCCTATATAAAATTATTTTAGCATAACCTATTATTTTGGAAATATAAGTTTTTATCAAATTGGACTATCATTTCTTGCCCATCAATATAGGAACGAATCCATTTTCTGATGTAGGAATCGGAAGTGTAGCAAATATACAGGTCCTCTATTTTTTGCGCTTCCTCGAATAGTTTCATGTAAGGATAATAAGGATTTTCGTGAGAATGCTCGTAGTAATAAAGTAGAGTATCGCCAAGTTCCAATATGGGAGTTAAGACTTTTTCGTAATACGCAAAATAGATTTTTTCTAAATATGCTTTCTCTTGTTCTAAGCTTTCTAAGAAAGAGAGATGTTGTTTCTCTTCGATGAGAATTTTTCCTTCTGATGCAAAATAAAGGTCGCTTTGATATCGTTTCGCAAGAAGAGAACCAATTAAGAATTGATAAGAAAAGAAAGAGTGACTTGTTAGGGTGGTAGAGATGTAGTTTTTTAAAGAGCCTTCCCCTTTTTCATAAACTTCATAAGGGTAGGTATACATATCCACTTCCTTAAAATATTTCTCCTGTTCAAAAAGGTATTCCAAATAATGCTTATGAAACTTGGAAGATAAAACATGATCGC
Organism: Bacilli bacterium; assembly: GCA_017470005.1. Lineage (GTDB taxonomy): Bacteria > Bacillota_I > Bacilli_A > RFN20 > CAG-288 > Enterosoma. The sequence continues at coordinate 14,436 of JAFUFH010000051.1, forward strand.
TTTCATAATAGAGAGCAAGCGCAGCATATCTTAGGGCGTGATTGTAATCATCATCTTCGTTTCTCACATCACTGTTAACGGTATTGATATTAACTTCCACGTCAATATCAAAGCATCTATCCATGTATTTTAATGGGAAGAATTTCTTGTTGTGCTTTCTCATCTTTTTGCTAAGATGGAAGTAAAAATGCTCAAGGATTTCTTCGATATGTTCTTTATAATACTTGGAAGAGGGCATGTTATTTTCCTCCTTTTCTTAAGTTCTTAAAAAGTTCTTTTTGCTCTTGGCTAAAACGGAAGGAATCACAAATTTTGGAGATTGTTTTTCTAATGAGTTTTTCATCAGAGATAGAAGAGAGATAAGAGAAGGCTTCCTCGGGATATTTGATCGCAGTGAAAGAGAGAAGCCAAGCTTGTGCCATATAGACCATATACTCCTCATTTAACGTGAAGTGCGGTAAAAGAGAAAGAATATTTCTGTCTCGATAATGCTTTATACCGATGACATAAGCCGATCTTCTTTCATATAGATCTTTGCTTTGATAGGTCTTAAAAAAGTAAGATTGATAATCTTGGAAACGATGTTTCTTTAAGAATGTAGGAACGGAATCTATTACAGCCCAGGATTTGGCTTTCTTGATTTCTTTTTGTAAGAAGGTAAATTGTTCTTCAATCGTATGGAGTCTAGAGAGAGCAAGTCCAAAATAGAGGAAATCGACTTCTAAATATTTTCCTAATTGAAAATCCGATAAAAGAAGTTGAGGATCCTTTTTGTGTTCTTTGATGATGGCTCTTAATTCTGGATTTTTCACCCCGATAGAAATATATTCGCTATGAGAAAGACTCTTGGAAAAAGCGGCGAATTTTTCATTTCGATTTTCAAATAGGGTATCTATCAATTCTTCGTAAGTCATTCCTTCAATCTCCTATCAACATTATATAAAAAACTTAGAATAGTCAAAATAGATATTCTATTTTCTTATCGACCTTTAGTTCGCTTTTTGCCACAAAATGCCTTTTGTTTAGAGATTTTTTTAAAAAGAAGACATTTTTTGTCACATGAGTTATATATCTTTTAAAAAAACCTTGTAATTAAGAAAATTAGTATTTATTATAAAATTAATGGAAAAATCTACCTCTGCAAAAGCAAATAAGAAAACCATCTCTTCCTTTACGACCCTTCTAGTGATAGTGAATATCTTCGTTGTCACTATTTCTGTTATTTTGGGCCTGATATTGACCTCCTCTTCTGTTGGAAGAATGAAGGAGATGGTTTCCAATAAAAGTTTAGAATTAGCAATCACTGCCGCAGCCATGTTAGATGGGGATTCTTTAAAAGATCTCGAAAAAGAGGATGTTGGCTCTCCGGAATATAACAAAGCTTTTGACACATTGAAGAGATTCAAAAACTCCAATGAAGGTACCAGTGGTGAATTGGCCTACATTTATTGTTGCCGTGGAATCGGTGAAAAAAAATTCGAATTCGTGATTGACCCTTCCGAAGATCCTGCTTACTTTGGGGAAGAATTAGTGTGGACACCCGCTCTAGAATCTGCGAGCCAAGGGAAACCTGCTTTCGATGATGCTCCTTTTACGGATAGATGGGGAACCTTCTATAGCGCCTATGCTCCTGTCTTTGATTCCTCTAATCATGTGGCAATGATTGTTGGTGTCGATATTTGGGGCGATTGGTTCAATACCACGATTTATCAAAACACCATCTTCATTGTGATTATCTCTGCTACTGCGACTCTATCTAGTGTGGTTCTTGGCTTTGTCTTAAATCACCAAGTCAAAAGAAGATTCCAAGTGTTGACAGAAGAATATAATCTCTTAGAAGAGTCTATCAATGTTCTTATCTCGGATTTCAAGGAATCCTTGAATCAAGATAATTCTCTCACCGCTTCTCTTCCTACAGTGGAAGCAGGGGACCAAGTCACAGAATTGACGGGAAAGATTCGTTCCACTCAAAACACCATCAAAAAATATTTGCTCGCTACAGAAAAGAGAGCCTATATCGATAGCTTATCTCAAGTGGGTAACCGCGGTGCCTACACGGAGAAGATAGAAGAAGTTGGTTTAAGTCAACCTTTCACTATCATGGCGTTAGATATCGATTATTTAAAGAAAGTTAATGATACCTTTGGTCACAATTATGGCGATCAATATATCCAAAAGATTGCGGAGATAATAAAGAAGACTTGTTTAGAACAAGGTATTGATTTAGGAGATGGTTATCACCATCATACCATCTTCAGAATCGGTGGCGATGAGTTTGCAATCATCACCCAAGAGATGTCCGAAGAACAAAGACAACAGTTCAAAGATTCTTTGAACGCAAACTTAGATGCCTTCAATCAACAAAAGAAACTTCCTTTCCCTCTCTCTGTTTCTATCGGTTGCGCGAATTTCGATCCGAAAGAAGATCATTCTTTCTTAGACGCTTATGAAAAAGCGGATAAAGAAATGTACATTCAAAAGAAAGTAAGACATTCCGCGAATCCCTTTTAATCTTGATTCACCAAACCAAAAACGGATATAAAGCACTTGTTCTTGTATTTTTTTATTTTTTAGTAATAAAGAAGGTTCCACCACGATATTTGTTGCCTTCAGCTGAAACTTCATATTTCTCATGGAAGAAGGTATTAACCAAGCCCAAAATCAAATATCTGTTAGATTGCATTCCAGCAATGTCTTTAAAGAAGAACTTTTCAACAATATCTTCTTCAATATTTAAAGTGGTTTTTTGTTCTAACAACATATCAATAACGACATCTAATTTAACGAGTTCTTTTTCGCTTATTAAAATAGTGTCTTTTCTAATTATTGTGTCAACGTCAACAGCAACATACTCATTCCATTTGTTTTTAACGATTTCAAAAACTGTGATGTATTTGCGTGAGGGGCTGCCAGTTTTGACATCGATGTATTTTCTTAGCTTCGTAAGCTTAACTGTATTCTTAGAAGCCAAGTATCCTTCAACGATTTCATTGTTGGTTTCAAACACAGCATCATGGCTGCCAACCATTGGTCTTTTAAACTTAAAGTCATCTGCAAATAATATTTGCAAAACGCTAAATAAATCATACGAATACTTCATTCCACAACGAACAATAAAGTCGTGCATTTGAATATCAACGAGATCAAAAATCTCATCAGCCGAACAATACTCCATATGATACTTTCCAATTATGTATTCTATTAATTGCTTTAATTTTGTTTTCTCGCTTTCGGAAATGTTAAGTTTGTCAACAGAGATATAGCCTTGCATCCAATAATAGGCAAGTCCGCCTACTTCATAAATTGCAGACAAAAAGACGCTCTGAGCAATACCCTTAAATTCTTTTTTGAAATCATCTTCGTAAGAGAACATTCCTGGGCGAGACAATATCCATGCATTAATGCTATCTCTCAATGTTTGTTGGATTTCAACAGGTAAAACATAATCTCTCTTACCTTTAAATAATTCTCCTTCAAATACTGACATAGCGCCCTGTAAAGCGTACCTATTGGTTATACCAATTTCTTCTAAATCAGATTGGAATGTTTCAAAAATATTTGAATAAGCTAAAGCCCGGTTCTTTTCTTTTAAATAAGCAATAATCTTATCAACTAATTCCATTGGTAAATCATGAGCTTTCGATGAATGAATATAAGTTCCACGATCCACCAATCTTACAGAAGCCCTTTCTACAGTTGCCTGCACGATATGAGAATTCGACTTATTGATAGTTGGAAAATTAAAAATTTCTTCACCGAACTCATCCAAAGCATACTTATTCATTAATTTAATTTGTTCTTCATCCGAGAAATGGAAGCCTTCATCAAAATAGTTTTCAAGGACAAAGTCAACTTCTTTAACCTTTGTTAAATTAAAGTGTTCTTTAATCAAAGTGGATTCTTTTTCTTTATAGTTATTTTGTATATAGCAACGAATTGCTGCTTCATCAAAGCCATATGCTCCTAAAGAATCCAAACATGTACTAATTCTTTCATCGAGGTCTGCTTTCTTAAAATAGTCACCAAGAACTTCATCAAATATTCTTTTAAAGAAATCATAAGCTCTATCTGTTTCAACGATAGCATCAATTTCTTTATAGTATTTTGCTTCGCCTGCAAAGGAAATTGATTTCATCAAGTTTTTGAAGCAATCATTCATGTCCCTCATAGCTTCTTTTAAACAATCAAGGGGAAAAACGCTAGATATTTTTGGAAAAACAAATAGAAGATTCTTTTTTTCAGAACTAAAGTAATCAAGATAAAACTCATTAAATTTTTCTGTTTCTTTGACTTCAATTTGTCTGATTCTTTCTCTGGATACTCCATAATCTTGTCCGATAGCATCCAAAGTTTCTTTTTCTCTTCTGGAAAGTATAACAAAGTTATCTTTATCAATGGTTTTCAAATAATTCTTCATTAACTGAGGAACGACATCTTCTTGGTTTTCGGAGAAATAATTCAAAACATTAATTAAAATGTTTATATCTGTGCCAACATAGTAGAATAAGTCAGAAACAGAAATCTCTTTTAATTGTTCGATGCTAGCGAATTCGAATCTAGGATCATATGAAGCAATCGACAAGACTCTAAGCGTTTTAACACATTTTTCTTTATTTTCTGGTTTAACATTAGAAATCAAAGTTCCAAATAACTCATTGAAGATTAATAAATCATAGAAGTCTTGAGCTATTTCATCTGCCTTTTTAAAGGATTGATTTAACAAGCTTTCTCTGGCAATAACAAAATCAAATATGTTTTGATCTATTCCACAATTGAATAATTCATTGGGCGAACAAACATCCTTAACTTGCCAAAGTCTAATGTCCATTAATTTGTAAAGGACATCATCAGTGATGTTTGCTAAATCAATACCGCCAAAAATCTCTCTTATGATTTGTAGGCCGTTTGATAGAGAATTTGTAAATGGGAAGTCAGTTGACAAAGTCATGCCTTCATAATTTTGGTTTTTTAAACCAACGATTTTCTTCACTTCACCGAGTTCAAATGTTTCATCAATAAAGGAATCATATCCTTCCCTATAACCATCATTTGATCCAAACGTTTCTTTAAAATATTTGAAAATACTCGATGCTTTTTCACCATTATGGCGCATAACGAAACCGGCCAAATACCTTTTTGGAATATAGAGCTTTTTTCCAGCTTTAACTGAGTTGTTTAATACATATTCGCGAAGATTAATCATAAGTCAACTTCTCCTTTTAATATTCTAGCTGAATTGCAATACGAAGTGAGAAAAAATTACCATCCTATTGGAGAATTGTTTTGAGCTCTTTTTTAACATAATCGATATCGCCATTAGAAAGAATTGGAATAAGCTTTTGTATTTGTTTTTCGGATTTATTCCACCATTCGAGCTTTTCTAATAACTCTATCATTTCATCATCAAATCTTTTTCTTATGACTTTGGCCGGATTACCAACAACCACGGAATAAGGAGGAATGTCGCAGCCGACTACTGAATTAGCGCCAATAATGCAGCCATCACCAATATGGACGCCTGGAAGAATAACAGCATTTTGGCCAATCCAAACATCGTTTCCCACTATTGTGTCTCCTTTAAATGGTAGGTCATTCATTCTTGGTGGGTTTTGTTCCCAACCTTTAAAAATATAGAAAGGATAAGTAGAAGCACTATTCATTTGATGATTGGCCCCATTCATAATAAATTCTACATTATGACCAATTTGGCAAAACTTACCGATAATGAGCTTATCGCCTAAAAAGTCATAGTGATGAGTTACTCTACTAGCAAAGTTTTGACCATCATAATAGGAATATTTACCGACTTCGATATTTCTAGTAGATGCAATTAATGTTGGTTTTATATAAATAACACTTTCATCTCTAGATTTAAGTGGATATATCTTTCGCCAATCTGGTTTGTCAGCGTCGTGTGCCATATCCATTAGTTTATTGGTCTCAGCATCACTTAAATCTAAGAATTCAGCAGCATTTACATTGAATGTAAGGATTAACGCTATGACTTTATCAAAAGACATCTCCGTTAATCCCGTTTCAATCTTGTTTACCATTGATTTATGGGTGTAGCCTAAAGCCTCCGCAAATTCTTGCTGAGTCATATTGTTTTCTAAACGAATCTTTTTAATTCTATCTCCTAATACTTTGTATACTGGCATATACTTCCCCTTTTTATTTCTTTCCTATTTTCTTAATCGGCTTTTCACTATTTTTATTAAACAATTCTTTTTCTTTATTAGCTTCCTTATTAAGAATAATTAATCTTTCTTTTTGTGAAATCTTATTCGCTATTAATTGGGCGTTCATAAACTCAAGATTACTTAAAATTGCTAATTCAATTGTGTTAGCATAATCTCTAAGATTGCCTTCTTTATCTGGATTTACTTCTCTCCATTCTTTGGCTGTTTTACCAAATAAAGCAACATTTAGAAGATCTGCTTCGTTTGCATAAATATAGCTCTTTTGTTCATAAGAGAGTTCGACAGGGACAAGGTGTTCTTTAACTGCATCGGTTTGGATTAAATAATTAAGCTTTGTTAGCATCCTTTTACCGTGCCACTCAAGTTGTTCAGATTCTTGGACTTTTAGTCTTTGAAATTCTTTAATTATATAAAGTTTAATTTCCGCCGAAATCCATGATGCAAATTCTAAAGCAATATCGCGGTGAGCAAATGTTCCTCCACCATATTTCCCAGATTTAGTTTTAATACCAATTGCATTTGTTTTTGTAGACCATTTCGTTGGTGTCATAACAAAATAGTTATGACCTGCTTCATTTTTAAACTGGTCGAATTCGACCATGTTAAAATTTAAATTGTTAATTTGTTCCCAAATCCCTAAAAACTCAATTGTACTTCTCAGACGCATCCAATTCTTTATTACATCTGCAGGAAATTCAGGGTTTTTAATTTTAGCAATATCAGTCAAACTAATAAAATCATCATCAGTGATTCCGGTTATAGTAATATCAATATTTTTTACAATAATTTTTTTCATAAAACGGTTCTCCTTTTTTTCAACCATATTCTACCAAATTTAATTATTTTGTTCTACTAAAAAATCAGCAAAAAAAACAGTATTGATTTTCAATACTGTAAATAGCTGATGGAATAGTTTATCTTCTTTAATACAACTGTCCACCTCATGAATATTGTCCCCCTTTTTAAAGGGGGTTTGAATAAATGTTAATGTGGAACCACTTCATAAGAAACTACATGATTATATTGATTGAACGTAATCTCAAATGTCGTAGGATCCATATAGTCTTTGTAATATCCCAAATCATAAATATATATAACACCACCATATTGAGGTGGATATGTTTCAAGTGTTATTTCATTAGCTTGATCTGGAGTGCTAAGTAAATCTTTTGTTTCTTGAAGACTATAGCCACTAATATCATATTTATCTAAAAAAGAATAAATGAGTAATCCACGATAATCGTGATTATTGTATGCATTCATCCATTTTTCTACTGTGAATGTTTTATAGTCTTCATATTGAATTTTTGTAGTAACAATACCAGTGATACCTATGATAAGAGTAACTACTAAAGGAATTGTTGATACTAATGTTGGTATCAGCTTCTTTTTGCCTGTTTTGATAGTCATTAATAAATATCCAGCGATGGACGTTATACCAACAAAAATTAAAGAAACAATAATAATGATTAAAAACGCCATTGCTTTTAAAGAATCAGAAAAGGAAACGGATAATTTCATTTGATTATAAAAGATAGAAGCAATGACAGTGGCAATAACAAAGATAACGCCACACACAAGAGTAATAATAAATCCAACAATTGGTCTTTTTGTTTTCTTGATTTCCTCATCATCATTTAAATAACTTATGTCAACCTTAAAATAATCAGCAATTAGTTTTAGTGTTTCTTCGCTGGGCTTTCCACCACCGTTTTCGTATTTGGCAATTGCACTTCTAGAAACGTGAACAGCATCCGCTAAGGCCTCTTGAGATAGACCTGCTTCAGTTCTAAGATTTCTTAATTTATCTTTAAATTCCATAAGTCATCCTTCTTCTGCTTTTATTATAAACACTTCAACGTAAAAACGTTTGTTACTTGTTGTTACTTTATTACTTTCTAATTGTTACTTTATTACTTTCTAATAACCTTTTTGTTTGTTCCAACTCTTTGGATATACCCTTTTTCAACCAAAGATTCAAAAACCCTGGATACTGTTCTTCTTAAAATTTTAAGTTCCACTACTAATGTGTCGTATGGAATACTTGGGTTATTTATAAGCTCTAACAACACCCTCTTTTCATTCTCTGTTAAGTCATTGTTAAAAAGATTTTTGCCATCATTTTTGCCATCATTTTTGCCATATTCTCAATATTTTTGCCATTATTAATATTTATTTTTGACAAAAATCTATGTGAGGTTGCTAGATTCCCATACACAAAAAATCTTAAAAACCGAGTAAAATCTAAGGCTAATAAGGAGGCCTTAGATTTTTATGGAATACAAGAAGTATTCAACTGAACTTAAAGAGAAGGTGATTTCTTCCTATCTATC
>JAFUFH010000027.1 GCA_017470005.1 Bacilli bacterium
AATTCAGGAACCGACCAGTGAAACCGCCAAGTCAACACTGATCGACTCCTGAAGTCCTCTTGACTGTCTCCCTTTCATGAGACACCAAGATTATAAACCACCATACTGTTTATATCCACTGTGCAAATCAGGATTTTTAAACAAAAACCATTATTTTCACAAACTATAATGTATTCACCAGACCAATCAGCTGGAGTGGAAGTGACCTTTTCATATCCTTCAAGTTCATGGACTTGTGTGTTTACTCTGAAAACTAGATTGCCAACAGGTTTAGTATTGTTGATAGCTTGTTGTCCACTAGCTGTTTCATCTGAAGTAATGGCTATGGATTTAACATAAATTGAATTTGTTGTACAAGTAACAGTGAAGGTAATTGTTCCAGTTTGATTTGGCGTAAAATTATATACAAGAGTTCTATCAGTTGTTCCACCAGTTTTAGTAACAGTCTGGGAAGAAGCGTCATTATTTCCTATTTTCACTGAAATAGAACCTGCACCATTGCTTGCATTAGTACTATAAGTAATGACTACTTGGCTTACATTAGTAAAGGAGTTATTAGAAGTGGCATTTGCTTTAGTTGTACCAGTTGTAACTTGAACCCCTCTACCACCTTGAAGTGAAAGTCCGTTCTTTCCAGATGTCCAAGAGTTTGTTGAATCCGCCCAACTATTACTTGTAAATGTATAGGTGTTAGTAGAAGGGGCTCTTAACACATCTTTAATATACTGTTTATTTTGAAGGTTAAATTGTGCCCCAACTGAAAACCCCATCATTAATGCAACAATAGGTAAGATTAGTTTTCTCTTTTTCATTTAAATAATACCTCTCTTTAACGAATAAAAGGGATTCTTTGGCTTTAGCCTTAGAACCCCTCTGGTATTTGTTTTGTGATAAGAGAAGACAATAGAAAAAGTTTCACATTTTCCAGAGAGGTAGTATGGCATTATTGGAGCCATGTAGAGACGACTGACCATAATTCAGTCATATACCCCTAATATTGTTTCAACACTCGAAATTATATACTTTTTAGAACCCTTTATCAATTGATATTTAACATTTATATATAATTTTAAATGCTTTTGTTATGAATATGTTTTTATTACAAATGAATAATTCATAAATCTATATAATTTTGGAAGTTGTGAACAGAGGGTATATGGTCAAGAAATGGTTGGCCGTCTCTACGTAGCACCTATTGCTATACTATCCGGAATGTGACAACTTCTTAATCATCTTTTTGAATAGATTGTCTATCCCGGGTATATGCATGGATCATGCTTATACCCTTTCATTTGTTTGCAGAAAGAGGTATTATGAAAAAAACACGCTTACTCTTACTTGGTTTAGCCTTATCTTTGTCTACATCATATGCTATTTCTTCTACATTTAACCCAATTATTCAAAACCACCAAAACGTATTACATGCATCTGGGGATGAAGTTAGAGCCTTTGATGCTATTTCTGGTGATTACGATAGTGTTATTGAGTTTGAAGCAAGGAAAGGGAATGCGGGTACAGCTCCTGCAGTGAATAGTGACCAAATTCGTGTTTATCAAAATGGTGGATTATTCGAAGTTAGGGTCAAAGAGGCACAACAGAACTATTATCAAATCACATCTGTTACCCTTGGATCGGGTATGAAGACAAAAGTGACTTATTCTATTGATGGTGCTACCGCTTCATCTGATAATGATATTTCTTCTGGGGGCACTCTTTTAGTAAATGATCTCAGTTGTGATTCTATTTTATTTACATGTACCGGGACTACAAAAAACGACAGATTATATGTGAATTATCTAAAAGTTACATATACCGCCACATCTACTACTTCTTATACGGTCACTTTCTATAATGGTGAAAATGTTTTTGATACGGCTGATGTAATTGAAGGAACTACTGTTTCTGAACCCGTAAGTGTTCCGACAAAACCTTCAGATTCTACTTATAATTATCATTTTGAAGCATGGTGTACAGATAGTGAGTTGAATAATGAATATGATTTTTCTACTCCTGTAACTGGGGATTTGGATTTATATGCAAGATTTGTAGGAGTTAAACTTGAAGAAGATATAGCAAAATCTTATGATACAAAAGCATCTCTAAGTTACAAATATGAAAAAGAAGGTTCTAAGATTTCTGATACACTTAATAGAGGAAAAACAGGTGTTACTGGAACTACATATACTTCTTGGTCAAATAAAAAAGATGAATCCGATGCGGTATACGCTGGTCAAAGCGCAGGTGGCAATGAAGCAATTCAATTAAGATCAAACAATAGTAATAGTGGTATTATTACAACTACTTCTGGTGGAAAGGCAAAGAAAGTCACAGTTGTATGGAACGATAATACTGATGAAGGACGAACTTTAGATATCTATGGAAAAAATACAGCATACACCAGTCCAACCGAATTATACAATTCAAATAATAAGGGAACTTCCTTAGGTTCCATTGTTAAAGGAACTTCTACAGAATTAACAATTACTGGTGATTATTCCTATATCGGACTTCGTTCTAGTTCCGGTGCAATGTATATTGATTCCATAACTATTGAATGGAGTACTGAGAGCATTAATATAACAGAAGCTGGTATTCGTTTTGGTGGGTTAGTCGACAAGGATGTATTTGATGCATTAGATGTAGATGGCTATGGTGTTATGGTTGGTACAACAGCAAATGTTGAATCTGTTGATACTGGTGTAAATTCCCTTCAGGAAGCATATGAAACTGCCTTTGCTTTATTTGATGATGAGGCTCAGACTCTATCATATTTAAGTGAAAATAAGATTACAAATGTTTACGCTAGTGGAAAATCTCCTGCTATAGCCACAGATGCTCAAAAAGCTGAACTTGCTGAAGGAGATTATTATCTATGGAATATTTATGTTAATATTCCTTCATCTACTTACTATAAAACAAATATTTCTGCAGTCGCTTATATCAAAGTTGATGGAGAGTATTTCTTCATGCAAGAAAAGAAGATAACATTAGTTCAATTAGCTAATGATTATCTAGAAACAGATTCTTATGATGCAAACAGCTTTGAAGGTTCTTTATACTATCTTGCAAATCATAATTGGGGGAACTAAAAATGAACTATATTAAACCTGAATTAGAAATCGTCGATTTTGGCGATAACGATATCATTACAACTAGTAAACAAGGTGCTGGTGCAGACTTCGGTAGTGGCAACGGAGATATGAACAACGGATACGTTGATAATATCTTTAATCCTTAAATTTGACTAAAACCTCTTGGCTTTGGCTGAGAGGTTTTTTAGTATGATAGGCATGTCACGTGCCTGCGGTGAAAGTCCGTCGCTGGGTGAACCCACATGAAATCCCAGCATATACAGCCAAATCCAACCTTACTCGGGCGAGAGAAGCGGGGAAAGAAGGAAGAGGCGAAAGTGAGACCTTACTGACAGGAACCTGTTATCAGAATTCATGGGTGGGTAGGTGGCTCAAAGCACCGCATCCCCTTGGGAAAAGAGCACGTACGGTGGTGTGAGAGTGTGGATGGAGTTAAAAGGCCATCACTCTACTTTAATTTTTGGTCAGGAAATGAAAGTGGAGTGTTCCACTATAAAAGGCTCCAGCAAATCACTGAAGCCTCAGAGTTTATATTGCGGGAGGGAAAACACCGGCAAATTCAGTAACGGATTCCGCTCTTGTCCAGGCTTGCATACCCTCTTTCCATACCAGGCTGGATCCGTTGAATTCTCCAGACGGATTGCCCACTTGAGGAAAAAAGACTCCGACTTTTTCTGTTCTTCCACCAATATGATTTTTTGTAAGAGTTATTTTTCACTTGATTTTTTGCTCCGTTACCCTTATCCTATAACGATTTGATGATCGCATCAAATGGGAGGCCTGGGACATAATAGGAGGATTTTCAGAAATGAAAGATTTTGTTTATGTTTCAAGAGAAGAAGCCTTGATCTACAGAAAAAAGGTGATGAACCTGATCAAGGTAGTCCAAAAGAAGCTGAAAAACAGCTTTTCCTTTACCACACGCTTTGTCGGCAGCTCAGCAAGGAATATGGTTTCTTATGATCAAAACTCAAATGTTGGCCCCGATTTGGATGTGAATATCTGTCTGAACAACCCAGATGATTATGAGCCAAAATACATCAAAGAAAAATTCATCTCAGCCTTCAATCAGCATTCTTCGACATTCGGTTTTGATTATGCGGAAGACAGTACCAGGGTCATCACCCTTAAAACCAAAGACAGGGATCATTCTCGGATTCTCTTCAGCTGCGATATTGCAATAGTGGCAAAGATGGGTTTGGACTTTGATTGCTTTATTTATCACAACAAAAAGCAGGATACTTATGAATGGCAATTGCAAAGGGAACAATCAGAAGACATAGATAATATGGTTGACTGGATCAAAGACAACGGTTTATGGGAGCTTGTTCGAGAGAAATACATTGATAATAAGAACAACAATAGGTGTAATACCAAGAAATCAATTCATATTTTCAACGAAACAATTCATCAGGTTTATAACGAATACCAAGAAAAATACTATTAATCAACGCAATACAATTTGTTATTAATATTGCTATTCAGCATCCTATTTCTATATATAGTAGTTCTTAACAATATGCATTTCCGGATGTTCTACGGACATTTGTTCAACTAAATTACAAACTGATGGCTGTGAATAATCTCACAGCCATTTTTAGTAAAAAGCAATTTGTAACATTAAACTGAGATTTAAGAGTTGTAGATTTCATTTGTTTTTCTTTCATATCCATATATCTTCAAATACTTATAGAATGTTCCACATCTCATTTTTAATGTGGATAAAGCTTCATTAAAAGTGATTTCTTCATTTTGATATTTCTTAGCAATAGATAAGAAGTTTTCTGGCAGTTCAATACTTGGCCTACCAAAACGTACACCTCTCATTTTGGCAGCTTTGATTCCTTCTCGTTGTCTTTCTCGAATCGTGTTTCTTTCGTTTTCAGCTACAAAAGAAAGAATTTGAAGAACCAAATCAGAAATAAAACCACCAATCAATCCTTTCTCTGTATAAGAAGTATCTAAAAGAGGCATATCTAACACTTTGATATCTGCTCCAATATATTTAGTAATCTTTCTCCATTCTTCAATGATCATCTCATAGTTTCTACCCAGTCTATCAATACTCTTGATGATGAGAAGATCACCTTTTCTTAATTTCTTTATCAGTTTCTGATAACTCTTTCTTTGGAAATTCTTACCAGATTCATAATCCACATAAATATTCTTTTCATCCAATCCTATCTGTTCATCCATAACAATCTTTTGCCGATCAATCTTTTGATTCGTAGTAGATACTCGAATATAACCGTAAATCATAAAACATATCACTCCTTTTGCTTACTACCTATAATGATATCTTTTACAATAGACAAATAAGAGAGAAAAGTTTCATAAAAGAACAAATATAGAAAGAAAAAGACCTTGATATATTTAAACCAAGGTCAATATTCATTTCGTTTTATGTAATGTTTTAAAAGTTGGAAGTAAATTAATCTAATTTATTTAAAAAGTTTATCAAGGAATTTCTTCAATTCAGAAACATCATTCTCATTTGTCATAAAGGATGTGACAAAACGAACGGTGATTTCACTGTCATTTTCTGACCATCTCTCTAATCGGAATTCCTCAATGAGAGATAGAGCAGCTTTCTTATTTAAAGAAACAAAGATTTGATTGGTAGGAGAAGGATAAAGAGTGACAGGATATTCTTTTAATACTTCTTTTACTTTCTCCGCCATGACATTGGCATGCTTAGCTAATTCAAAATAAAGACCATCCTTAAAGACTTCTTCAAACTGAATACCTAAAACAAATCCTTTGGCAAGCATTGCCCCTTTATTCTTGATGTGATTGCGGAAATTGACTCTTAAAGAAGGATGATTGATCACAAGAGCTTCTCCCGATAATAATCCATTCTTTGTTCCACCAACATAGAAAGCATCACAAAGAGATCCATAGTAAGAAGCAGGAATATCATTTTTACTAGAAGTGATTGCACTAGCAAGTCTTGCTCCATCAATAAAGAGATATAATCCTGTTCTTTGACAAACAACATAGATATCTTTTAATTCTTGTAAAGAATAGATAGATCCAATCTCTGTAGAATTAGAGAGATAGACCATCTTAGGAACCACCATGTGTTCGTCATTATAGTGATGAGTGACTTCTTCAATCTCTTTGGCAGTCACTTTGCCGTTGTTTCCTTTAACAGTGATGATCTTATATCCATTTCCTTCTACCGCTGCACTTTCATGGACATTGATATGACCACTCTCTACGGCAATCACACCTTCATAATGCTTTAAGACATAAGAGATAAAGACCATATTGGTTTGAGTACCACCGGTGAGGAAATAAACTTCAGAATCTTTGGCTCCAAAAGTATTCTGAATCAATTTCTTTGCATTATCAGAATGAATATCTAATCCATAGGCGATATTTTCTTCGTCTTGTAAACGAAGCAAAGCTTCTAAAACACGTCGATGAGCTAAGAATGAATAATCGTTTTTAAAAGAATGATGTGACATAAGGCCTCCTTAAATCATTTTATTGTTTTTCTGATAAGTTGCACGTACCGCTTTACTTACCATTTCATAAAGGTTGGAATCTAATAATTGTTGAACTCCTTCAATCGTACTTCCTTTGGGAGAACAGACTTCTTTTCCTAAAGTGAGAGGGGATTTTTCACTTTCTAAATCTAAAGCAATTGTCCCATCTATCATCTTTAAGACATAATAGGTAGCATCTTCTTTGAGTCCTTCTTTGACTCCTGCTTGAATGAGAGCATCAATGAAATAGTTTAAGTAAGCAGGTGCAGAAGAAGTTAATACGGAGATGAGATTGATATCTTTCTCTTCTACTTCTGTAACTTCCCCACTTCCTTTCATCAAGTTTAAGAAAGTTTCTTTCTGAGTTGGTGTAACATCCTCACTGCAGCGATAGAGAGTTAAACCTTTCTTTACGGCGACAGGAGTATTCGGAAGAATACGGATATAAGGAACATCTAATCTCTCTTGCATCTGCTCTATAGAGATACCAGCTACCATAGAGATAAATAAAGCATGAGTTTTTAATTCTTTGATTTGATCTAATACCGGGAATAAATCGATAGGTTTTACGCCTAAAAAGACGATATCACTTTCTTGGATGACTTCTTCAAAAGAACTGACTTTACTATTTTGAATCTTCTTTTGTAAGTCGATTGCTTTTTGAATCGTTCGATTACATAAAAGAAGTGTACTATCTTTTACATCAGTGATTGCTAAGGCGATAGACCTAGCCATATGACCTACACCGATAAACCCAATTTTCATGTTGTTTTGACCTCTTAGAAAATGATAAAGGTTTCTTTTTCTTAATACAAGGAGAATGATTGTCTATTTTCATCAGAGATAAAATATCTTTACTTCTTTTTTTAAACTATTGCGTTTAAAATATTATTTATGGAATCTTTTATTCTTAGAATCGCAGATATCAACATCAAAATAGAAGCACTACAATCCTTTACCAAAGAGTATTGTAAAGATTTTATTCTTCCTCTCTCTTCTCCATATGAATATCTCATTCATATTCAAGAAAGAGATTTAGAAATCGAAAGAGAAAGAGATAAAGACAAAGGAATGTATGGATCTGTTGAACTATCTTGCCTTTATCGAAAGATAGCGGAATACATGATTACCAAAGATATCTTATTATTCCACGGTTCTTGTATCGGAGTCGATGGAAAAGCCTATATCTTTACCGCTAGAAGCGGTACAGGTAAATCTACCCATACCGCACTCTTAAAGAAACTTCTTGGAGATAGAATGATTTATATCAACGATGATAAACCATTACTTGCGATCTCAAAAGAAGAAGTAAGAGCATATGGAACTCCCTGGAACGGGAAAGAGAGAAGAGGAAGTAATACTTCTCTTCTCTTAAAAGGAATCGCTCTACTTTCTAGAAGTGAAACCAATTCCATGAGAAGAATTGATAAGAAAGAAGCTCTTGTAAAAGTCTTAAGTCAAATCTATCTACCCGAAGATAAAATACTAAGAATCAAAGCCTTAGGATTGATCAATGATTTATTAGAAAGAGTTTCTTTCTATGACTTACAAGTCAATATGGATATAGAAGCTGCTATCACTTCTTACCAAACGATGATAAAGGAGAATTAAGATGAGATTAAAGAAAGATTATATTGTTCATTCTGTCGGTGATGAAGATATCCTTCTTGCCGTCAATGAAGAAGCCAAAAACTTCCACGGTATCATCAAACTCAATAAGACCGCCTCTAAGATTGTCTCTCTCTTACAAGAAGAGACCACTTTAGATGCGATTGTTTTAGAATTTAAGAAAGAATATCCGGAAGTAGAAGAATCCACTTTAAGAAGTGACATTGAAGAAATCATTGAACAATTGAGAGGAATTCATGTCATCGAAGAATAGTGACTTTGAGACCATCTTAAAAGAGGACGGTGTCTTAACTTTTACCAATGTGGGATATTCGATGTATCCTTTAATTGAACAACATAAAGACATCCTAACCATCGTCCCATTAGAAAGAGAACCCAAAAGATATGATGTTGTCCTTTATAAAGATAAAGAACACCATTATGTTCTTCACCGTATCTTGAAAGTGAAAAAAGATAAGATCATCTTAGCTGGTGATCACAATCACTTCAAAGATAAACCCATCCAAAGAGAAGAGATCTTAGGAATCTTAAAAAGCATCCACAAAGCAGATGGAAGAGTTATCGAGATGGAAAAAGAAAAGAAACCTTTTTTTAAAGTCCACTTCTTTTATCTCAAAGCCTTCGGTTATTTACTAGTAAGAGTTTCGAAAAGAATATTCCATAAACATGAAAAAGCAAAATAGAGAGACCATCCATTTCATCCAAGAGTCGATTCAAGGAAAAAGACATTACATTGTCTTTCTCTCTCTTTTACAAGTCCTATTAGGATTGACAACCGTTGGTATTGCTTATCTTCTTCGTTATGTCATTCAAGGATTAAACACCAAAAACGGAGATCTCTTTTATCCTTCTTTGATTGTTCTTTCTTGTTTTGCTCTAGCTACGGTGGCTTTCCATCTGATTTATCGCTTCTTATATGAATATGCCTATTCGGAATTAGAAAATGCCTATAAGAAAAGACTATATGACGATATCCTCTCTTCTCCTTATGAAGAGATCAAAAACAAACACGAAGAAGATTGGATCAATCGTTTCTCTAACGATTGTAGTGTAGTTACCACCAATATCTTATCGATCTTCCCTTCTCTTTCTCGAATGGTCGTTCAACTTGTCTCCGCATTAGTGTTGATTATCATCTCTTATCCTCTCTTTGGACTGATTCTTATCCCGATCACATTCGTGTTGATTCTCTTTACTTATTTGATGAGAAAGAGATTAAAGAAACTTCATGTGATGTTTCAAGAAGAGGATGGAAGATTAAAGATCTTCTATTCCGAATCCTTACAAGGATTATCCATCATTCATTCCTTTGTCAAACAAGATTTATTTAAAAATCCTGATTTGCACAGTGGATATAAACAGTATGGTGGTTTATAATCTTGGTGTCTCATGAAAGGGAGACAGTCAAGAGGACTTCAGGAGTCGATCAGTGTTGACTTGGCGGTTTCACTGGTCGGTTCCTGAATT
>JAFUFH010000028.1 GCA_017470005.1 Bacilli bacterium
CAAAAACAAATAATTATTCATAAAAATATCGTTTGTTATTATACTCTTAATATTTTATATTAGCAATTTAGAGAACGGGAAATTATGGAAAAAATTCTCTTGATATTTAAGGGTGGCATTTTCTTAGAAAATGTTTATAATAAAAGCATCTATCACACGAAGGAGAAAATCTTATGGATACCTATGAAAGATTAAAAAACTTAGTTAAAAACCAAATCAAGAGAAAGAATTTCGACATCAATACAGTCACTCCTGAGACCACATTAGAATCTTTAGGCTTAGATTCTTTAGATGCTGCAGAGCTCATCATCAACATCGAAGAAGAATTTGAATTACCCGAAGTTACCCAAGAAGAAATGGTGGAAGTTAGCACCGTAAAAGACCTTGTTAACCTCATTCAAGCAAAAAGCGGAAAATAATTTCAATTTCTTATTGTAATTTAAAATCATTTTTGATATATTCTTATTCGCTGCCAACTTAGCTCAGTAGGTAGAGCATTCGGCTGTTAACCGACAGGTCGTAGGTCCGAGTCCTACAGTTGGCGCCATCTCTCTTGGCCTGGTGGAGAAGTGGTTAACTCACATCCCTTTCAAGGATGCATTCACGGGTTCAAACCCCGTCCAGGTCACCACCGAAAATCATACGCTCCTGATGCAATCGTCCGGAGTGTTTTTTTTGTAAAAAATGCTTGGTAGAAATTGACAAGAAAAAAGACTATAATTTTTTCATGTCTGAAATTTTTTCTAGAACAGAGATTCTCATCGGAAAAGAAAACATGAAACGCCTTCAAAAAGCCAAGGTTCTCGTCTTTGGTGTCGGCGGTGTTGGTGGATATGTCATTGAAGCTTTAGCAAGAAGTGGTATCTCCTCTCTAACCATCGTCGATAATGATGTGGTCTCTCTTCCTAATATCAATCGTCAAATCATCGCCACGATGGATACAATAGGAAGAAAGAAAGTCGATGTGATGAAAGAAAGAATCCTCTCTATCAATCCCAATTGTGAAGTCACTGCGTTGGACACCTTTTATTTACCTGAGAATTCTGGTGACTTTAACTTCCAGGATTACGATTATGTAGTCGATGCTATCGATACCGTATCTGCGAAAGTAGATATCATCTCTAAATGTGAATCTCTCTCTGTTCCTATCATCTCTTCTATGGGATGCGGAAATAAGATGAATCCGATGCAGTTAGAAATCGCGGATATTTATGAAACTTCGGTTTGTCCTTTAGCCAAAGCGATGCGTTCTCTCTTGCGCAAAAAGGGTGTGAAGAAATGTAAGGTTCTCTATTCAAAAGAAGAGGCACTCACTCCTTTTGAAAGTGAAGAAGCCTTACCCAAAGGAAAAAGACAGATTCCAGGATCCAATGCTTTTGTTCCTTCTGCCGCTGGTCTTATCATCGCTTCCGAAGTGATAAAAGATCTTATCTCTTTCAATAGAGAGAAGAGAATCTAAGGAGAAAAAAATGACGGAATTACATTATTGCCCCTATTGTGGAAATCCATTAGAAGAAGAGGCGACAGTTTGCCCTTATTGCAATGCTAACTTACAACAAAAAGAAGAAGATGTTTCTCCAGTTGAAAAGGATTTACCCCTCGAAGATACCATTCGTTATCCTTTCATTTTTGCTTTGGTAGCTATTGGGTTACAGTCTATTGTTTTAGCGATTATTTCCTTAGTGATGGTCACAAAGATGTCGGAGAAGAACCGTTTCAAGAGAATGGCAATCATCTTTGCTTGGTTTGCACTCTTCTTCTCTATTGGTTCTACGATTATCGAAATTGTTTATTTCTACTCCATCTGGCCAGAGATACAGAAATATCTGGAAGAGCTTCAGAGTGTGATCAACAACTATACAAACTTGTTATAATCCTATTTTAAAACGTTTGAAAAAGCGATAAAATATATCGATAAAGGAGATCCTATCATGATCAAATTAGTTTTAATCCGCCATGGTGAATCTGAATGGAACAAATTAAATCTTTTCACTGGATGGACGGATGTCGAATTGTCCGAAAAAGGACAGCAAGAAGCCAGCAATGGTGGTAAGCTCCTCAAAGAAGGTGGATACAGCTTCGATATTTGCTTCACCTCCACTTTAAAGAGAGCCATTCATACCGCTTGGAGAGTCTTAGATGGTGTGGATCAGGCTTATATCCCTGTCATCAAAGATTATCACCTCAATGAGAGACACTATGGTGCTCTTCAAGGCTTAAACAAAGCCGAAACCACTGCCAAATATGGTGCAGAACAAGTTCATCAATGGAGAAGAAGCTTCGATATCGCTCCTCCCGCTTTAGACGAAAGCGATGAAAGAAATCCTGCTAACCAAGTTCAATACAAGAACGTGGACAAGAAGGATTTACCTCTTCATGAATCCTTAAAGGACACCATCGCTAGAGTTGTCCCTTATTACAATGAAGTCATCGTTCCTCAGATCAAGGCTGGAAAGAAGGTTTTAATCGCTGCTCACGGAAACTCTTTAAGAGCTCTTGTCAAATACTTAGACAATATCTCTGATGAAGCTATCGCTGATTTAAACATCCCTACCGGTGTACCGCTAGTCTATGAATTAGACGAAGACTTAAAGCCGATCAAGCATTACTACCTTGGTGACCAAGATGCCATCAATGCCAAGATCAACGCGGTCAAGAATCAAGATTCTGTCAAGAAATAAATCACACAAGGCGTCTTAGAATTCTAAGGCGCTTTTTTCATTTGAAAAAAGGCATGATATTCCTTACTTTGTATCTACTTCTATAACATATAAAGAAAGAATTAAGATATAATATTCCATAGAAAGAAGGTAAACAAAATGGTTATTTTAACAATCAAAGGATTAGGCGACATTCAAATCGAATTAGATTATGAAAATGCCCCGATTTCCTGCGCGAATTTCGTCGAATTGGTCAATAAAGGATTTTATAACTATGTCATCTTCCACCGCGTCATCAAAGGTTTCATGATCCAAGGTGGAGATCCTAAAGGTGTCGGTACCGGTGGCCCTGGATATTCTATCAAGGGTGAATTCAAACAGAACGGTGTCAACAACACTCTCTCTCACAAGAGAGGCGTCATCTCTATGGCGAGAACCATGGATCCTAATAGCGCCGGTTCTCAATTCTTCATTTGCGATGCCGATGATGAATTCTTAGATGGACAATATGCCGCTTTCGGTAAAGTCGTTTCCGGTATGGATATCGTAGATAAGATTGCTTCTGTCCGCACCAATTCTCAGGATAAACCTTTACAGGCCGTCATCATCGAAAAAGCTGTCGCTGTTGATGAACCTGAACCTATCGCTTTTGAAAAACTCTAAATAAACAATGTTGGTGATTTATTACGGTCAGGATTCTGGCTATACCACACACAGAGCTCTCAAGGATATCAAGAAAGCGCTGAGTGAGCAAGAATTAAAAGAACTCATCCGTTTTGATGGGTACAAAGATAGTGTGCCCTCGGTGATGGAGGATTGCTCCTCCATCTCCCTTTTCGGTGAGAAGAAGACCGTATTATTCACCAATTGTTATTTTCTCTCTTCCACTAGAGAGAAGAAAGTTCCTTTCAAAGATAGCGACCAACACTCTTATCAAGAATTTCTTCAATATTTAGAAGAGCCCTCTCCTGACACAGACTTATATATGGTTGTGGATGGAATGTTAGATAAGAGCTCAAAATTAGGCAAAGCCATCATTGAAAGTGCGGAAGCAAAACTTGTCTCTTGTGAACTTCCTTCTCCTGCTGACTTTGAAATGTACGCCTATAAGATCGCCAAAGAGAGAAATAAAGAGATCGACAAAGAAGGAGCAAAGATGTTAGTGGAGAGAACCAAAGGGGATTACCTCCTCTTCATGAACAATCTTGAAAAGCTTCTCACTTACACCGATAAAGTCAGAGCAATGGATGTAGAAGAGCTAGTCTATCAACCTTTAGAAGATAACGCCTTCACTTTGGTCTCATCTCTATTACAAAAAAAGACCAAAGCCGCATTGAAGACATATTCGGATTTGAGAAAAGGTGGGTATGACCCCTTGATGATTCTTCCTACCTTTGCTAGTCAATTCCGCTTCTATGCATTGGTGAAATTCCTTTCGGAAAAAGGAGAGGATAAAGATAGCATCGCCGCTCAGTTATCCACAAAAACAAGCAAAGTCTCTCCTGGTAGAGTCTATTATTCTTTAAAAGATAGTCAAAATCTCACCTTCATGAAGATTCTTTCTATCTTAGAAGAATTAGCAAATATGGAGATTCACATCAAACATGATGGGGATGATGGAGACATTGATTTGAAATTATTCATCTCTTTGTTCAGTCAGAAATATCTCAATTCCTATCGATAAATAAACACAAAAAAAGGAAGTCGCGTCCGACTTCCTTTTTGTCTGTATAGTATAGATAAATATCTTTCTGTATCCCGAGGCTTAAGCCTTTAAAGAATTGACAGCTCTCATCAAAGTGGCTTTTTGTCTGGAAGCAGTGTTGATGTGCTGGACACCATTCTTGACGGATTTATCGATCAAAGAGATTGCTTCAGGTAAAAGCTTCTCAGCAGTGGCAAGATCTTTGGCTTCCACAGCGAGTTTGACTTTCTTGATGGAATGTCTCATTCTAGTCTTGAAAGAAGAATTAGCAAGATTATTTCTTTCAGCGATTAAGATACGTTTCTTTTGTGATTTGATATTGGCCATTTAAATAAATCTCCTATCTATACAAGTTTACAGCAGTAATGAATTATACTAGACAAAGAAAGAAAATTCAATACTAAATTTTAAATGTTATCTAATATATTAGATAGAAAGAGAAGTTTCTTCTACTTCTAGCTATTTTCTATATGTGGTATAATGTCTTTATTAGAGGTATATATTATGGAATATAATCGTTTGA
>JAFUFH010000029.1 GCA_017470005.1 Bacilli bacterium
CTTCCCTGGGCTGATGGCATCAAAGAAAGAGTCAAAGAACATATTGCCAATAAGTTCAGCGACTAAAAAAGCGAGCTCACGCCTATTTCATTATATAGGTTATGGCTCGTTTTTTTGGTACGCATATTTAGTTACGCTTACAAAAAACTCAAAGCAACGCTAGCTTATATGGTATAAGTTCAAAAATAAGTTTTTGCTATGGTAGTTTTAAGCTTTGGGTTCAAAAGAAACTTTTAAGATTAATCCCATACCATCAGCCAAGCGTTGTAAAAGCTTAATAGATGGGTTTCTCTCTCCGTTCTCTAATTTACTAATTTCAGATTGATGAATTCCTGTTAACTTAGATAATTCTTTTTGAGATAAGTTTTGCTTTATTCTCGCATCAATAATAGCTCTAATGATATTCATCTCAGGTTGTAATTCCTCATAAGCTTTTGCAAACTCTGGGTTTTTCATTTTCTCTTTTTTATATTTCTTAAAATCCATAATGTTTTCTCTCCTTTTTCATGATCTATTTAATAGAGATACATTCGTCCTTCTTTTATCAAAGAAAGGATAATATTTCATTCTTATCTATAATAGTTTGATTATTGTTTGTTTCTCTCTAGGTATTCTTTTCGTCTACTTTTAGCTAGTTCAATTTCAGTAGAGGGTGTTTTTTGAGTTTTTTTAGTAAATCCATTAGTCATTACTATTTTTTTATCTTTGTAGAAAAAATACAGTGTTCTAGTAATATTATTTGATTGCTTACAACGAAGTTCGAAAATACCATCGCCAAGACATTCGCTATAAGGCATTCTTAACTGATTTCCTTTTTCGGCTAGAATTTCAATCATTTGAACTACTTTAGCCTGCATCTTAATATCTAAACTATCAATGAATTCTTGAACCGGACAATTGCCATTTTCCGTTTCATAGAATTCTATATCAAAAATCACATTTATCACCTCCTCCCTATTTAATTATATGAGATATATCTCAATTTTTCAATAATTAGTTTTCTTAAGAATGGTTAGTCATTTGTAACATGAATTAAAAATATATATGTTTTGTCGAAACGTAATCATCACATTTGCAGTGATCATCTCTATTTGGACTATTAAGTAGGTTAATGATGAGTTAAGCGGGATGTGTTCCCAGTATTAATTCCAAGAATTCGCCAAAGCATCTATTCACTTCTTTTGTGATATTTAAGGGGGTAACTTTTGTCCTTATTTTAAAATATACCCCCTTAACTTAACATTTACCCCCTTAAATGGTATAATTGTTCTGAGGTGGGAGGTGTCCTATGGAAATTGAAATCATGGATTTATACAAACGCGAAAAGTACCTATCCAAAATCCGGGGGTTCTATCACGAATGTGAGATCATCAAGGTGCTGACTGGGGTCAGGAGATGTGGCAAGTCCTCTATCATGAATCTGATCATACAGGAACTCCTTCAGGAAGGCGTCAACAAGAGCAATATCATCTATATCAATTTGGACAAAAAGCCATATGACAATATGGATACGCCAAAGCAGCTGGATGAACTTATCACAAGCAACGCCAAGGCAAGTGGGAAGAAGTATCTCTTCATCGATGAAATCCAAAACGTCAGAGGATTTGAGAAGATGATCAACGCATGGAGGGAAGAGGGGAATTTCTCCATCTTCCTTACGGGTTCCAATTCCTATCTGCTTTCGGGAGAGATGGCCACAAAGCTCACCGGGAGATATATTGAGTTTGAAATCCTGCCCTTTACCTTCGATGAATACCTGGAGGCGAAGACTTTCTTTGGAAAGACAATTTCGACTGACAAGGGAGAGGAACTGAGAAATTACATTCTCGAAGGAGGTTTCCCGTATGTGGCAAAGTTGAATTCCATCCAAGATAAGCGAAGGTATGTGCAGAACCTCATCCAGGAAATCTATGAAAAAGATATCAGGAGAAGGCTGAAAATCAGAAACCGTTCTGTTTTCGAAGCCCTGATGAAGTATCTCATCAATAACTTCGGCTCAACAACAAGCCTAAACAACATCGTCGATGATTTTGCCAAGAAAGGCTCGCCGATCAAGCGCGAAACCGTGAAAAGGTATATCGATGCTCTCATCGCTGCCAAAGTGATTATCGAATGTGACCGCTTCGACATGAAGTCGAGGAAGTCCATCATGGGTGAGAAGAAGTACTACCTTTCCGATATGTCTTTCTTCTATGCCCTCAACACGGACAACAGGATCAATTATGGACCAACGCTCGAAAACATCGTGTTCACTTATGCCCTCAGCAAGGACTATTCTGTCAGTGTAGGGAGATTTGGAAGATTCGAATGTGACTTCATTCTGAGGGACAATGCCATGAATTACGCTTATGTTCAAGTAGCCTACATGATTCTTTCCAGCAAGGAAACCGAGGACAGGGAATATAGGAGTCTTGAGAGCATCACCTGGGATAATTATCCAAGGTACCTTCTGACCCTGGATCCTTTGCT
Source organism: Bacilli bacterium (assembly GCA_017470005.1). Classification (GTDB taxonomy): domain Bacteria; phylum Bacillota_I; class Bacilli_A; order RFN20; family CAG-288; genus Enterosoma. The sequence goes on from JAFUFH010000029.1 coordinate 2,470, forward strand.
TCAGAAAAGAAATGGCATCATCCACGCGAATTTAATTGACTTTATCCTGGAGGGGAAGAGCTTTTAACGGGGTGACTTTTGCATTTTCCTGAAAACTTACCCCCTTAACTCACCTTTTGGCACTATTCTTGGGCAGTGAATATAATCTTGTGTAAAGATAATCGTAAGGAAGATGGGAAGGCATTAATAGAGTCCATATTTAGTATTTATAAGTCAAAGAGATATATAAACAAGGATGCTTATATCCAGTTTTCAAGAATCTTTTTACTGAAAATATTAAAAGCATTTGTTTTCCCTACCTAAACACTTGATCGAGGAAGGAAAAGTTTTCTTGTATAGAATCTGCTTCTAAATTGATCAATTTAAATTTCTTGGTAAGAGAATCAAAAGTTTTATCTGGAGCAAGTAAATTAAAAACAACACCGGTCTTAGCTTTAAGCTTTAGTCTAGGACTCTTAATATACTTGCATTGATTATTGTTTAAAGAATCTACAAATTGAATAGAGGCATTTACAATATCGGGTTCATCTTGTCTCATTGAATCCAAAAGAACGGTTTCTAATGCACCACATTTCCCTTCAGGAATCACTCTAAGATAGATTTGAAGGTTTACATCTTCAAATCCTTCATTAGATTGATAAGGTATCCATTGATTAGGTAAAAGTTTTAATTGTTCAAAGGCTAAAATGTCAGTTAATTCATTTGGATCATCTTGGTCACTATCAACAATAACAATGAAATAACGTAAGCGTAACTAAATATGCGTTCTAAAAATAACGAGTCTTATCCTGTATAATCAGGAGTAGGCTCTTCATTTTAGTTTTTAAACTTATTATTGATATGTTCTTTCACTCTTTCTTGGATTCCATCTGCCCAAGGTAGGAA
>JAFUFH010000030.1 GCA_017470005.1 Bacilli bacterium
TTATCATCAAGAAGAAGAAGTGAATGAAATTTCATACAGCAGTGTATGAATATTCATACAAGGGAAAATGGCGGCTATAAAACCGCCATTTTTCTATCACTTTTTCTAAAAAATTAGGTATGGGAATCTAGCGAGCTCACGAGAATTTCAGATAAAGTTTTAGATTTAAAATTAAGAGCTTTTGGTGCTACAAATATTGTTGGTCCTAAATGGTGCGGAAAGACTGAAACCGCACTTCAAAAAGCTAAAAGCAAAATAATGCTTCAAAAAGATCCTAATAAAGAAGGATTAATATATACAGCTAAAATCAATCCATCTGTATTACTTGATGGAGAGAAACCGAGATTGATAGATGAATGGCAAGATGCACCTGAATTATGGGATGCTGTAAGAAGTTATTGTGATGAAAATCATTCTAGAGGCCAATTTATACTTACTGGTTCAACATCAAGAGATGTAAAAACAAGTCATACGGGCACTGGAAGAATATCAACTATGAAAATGTATCCCATGAGTTTATATGAATCATTAGAATCAAATGGTAGTGTTTCACTTAGTGATTTATTTGATGGTAAGGAAAAACTTGAACGTGGTTGCCAGTCAAACTTAAAAATAGAAGATATTATTTTTGCTGCATGTAGGGGTGGATGGCCAGAAAGTGTATTGCTTGACGATAAAGAAGCTCAACTAGCTATACCAAAAGATTATTTTCATCAGATATATACTAAAGATATGTTTAATGTTGATAACGTAAAAAGAAACCCTCAAACTATGAAGGCAGTATTAAGAAGCTATGCAAGAAATATATCTACATTAGCCAAAAAGGTTAGTATACTTGAGGATGTTAATTCAACAAATAGTATATCTGATGCAACGCTTGATGATTATATTTCTGTACTTGAAAAGTTATATATAGTAGAAGATATGAATGGATGGTGTCCATCTATTCGTTCAAAAACTGCTATGAGAAGTGGAAGAAAAAGAGAGTTTGTTGATCCTTCAATTGCTGTTGCAGCACAGGGAGGATCTCCAAAACTATACAATACGGACTTAAAAACATTTGGTTTTATTTTTGAAACATTATGCATAAGAGATTTAAAAGTGTATTCCCAAGCTTTTAATGCTGAAATATCATATTACCATGATAACTTAGGACTTGAAGCAGATTGCGTGTTACATTTAGATGATGGAAGATATGCGCTGATTGAATTCAAATTAGGAAGTGCTGAAATTGATGATGGAGCAAATAGTTTAAATGAACTTGAAAGATTGATTATCGAGCACAATAACAAAGACAATAATAAAATTAGAATTCCAGACTTAAAAATAGTAATAACAGGAACACAATATGGGTATAGAAGAGATGATGGTGTTTTTGTTATTCCAATTGGTTGTCTAAAAGATTAAATAGTTGGAATGTTTCGAGTGACCAACCATCAGGTCCACCAGACTTTAATAAACCTTGTCACATTGTTGTAAATATTTGTTTATGATTTAATAATGCGAAGAAAAAATAACTAGGAGTTAGTGATGGGCGACAATCACTCATTCCACTATAAAAGGCATATATTTTATACAGAACGATTTGTATCATAATTATATACCTTTGCCATTAAAGAACAATAGGTTTGACACAATACTGTATCAAGCCTTTTTATAGACGTAAAAACTGCATAACTAAGCCATCTATTTAAAATATTAGAAGAAATATAGCATCAATTTAGAGTCTTATGAGCTCTATTTTGGTGTTTTTTTAAGATTTGCATTCGAACATTTTTCTTGTTTTAGAGACATATTTATCTGGGTAGTAGGGACATTTTTCCTATACTCGGACATTTTTATGCAGTGTATTGTATTTCCGTGGTAAATTGGAAAAAACTTTTATTACATTTTTTTCGTAACAATAACTTGTTGCGTGATTTTTTCTAAAGATGTTTAAAAGAATTATCAGTCATAATATTTTATATCCATCATTTAAAGATGGTTTTTATTGTGATTAATATTATATTATTTCTTCCTTAGTGGTAAAATATATTTAAGAAGGAGATGTTTATGTTAAAAACAAGATTGTTTTCAGAATATCGAATGATTTATTCGATAACTGATGATTATCCAAACACGATGAGATTTATTATCGAATTAAAGGATAATATTAAGTTTTCAAGTTTAAGATTTGCAATAAATATGATTCAAAAAAGATACCCATATTTATGTATTGAATTAAAGAAAGACGATGAAGGCTTTTATTTTATAAAAAATGATAGAGAAATCGTATTAGAAAAAAGAGGTAAAGGAGTATTATTAAACTCTTTAGAATCTAATTATCATTTTATGGCTTTTTCATATGATGATAAGCATATAACATATGATATGTCACATGCTATAGCTGATGGTAATACAGCATATGAAGTAATTAGAACACTTTTATATTATTATATAAGTAATGCATACCAGGTTAATTTATCTAAAGAAAATATAAGATTAGTTGAGGATGATATTAGTGAAGAAGAATATATTGATCCACTATTAAAGTATAAGGGAGTTAAGACAGAAAAGGTTGTTAAGGAACCAGCTTTAAGTTTATTTGGTAATGATAATTCAAAAGAACAAAAGAAAACACTTTGGCATTTAACTATTGAAGAAAAAGAATTGTTAGATATTGCAAGGCCATTAAAAGCTTCTCCTGGAACGTTAATGCTGATTCTTTTAGGTAAGACAATTAATAAACTAAATAAAAACAGTGAATATGATATAAGACTAAATTTATGCTATGATCTAAGAAAAGTTTTAAATGCTCCGCTTGCTCATAATTCTTTAGTTGGTAGTGTACTATATACATATAATGATGATTTATCGTTAGAAGAATCCATTAAAGAATTAAGAGAAAATATTAAAAGAACAATTAGACCAGAAAATGCGAATAAATTATTAAGTAATTATATCGGGGTTATAACTTTTTTATCAGAACTAAAAGATGCTAATGTAATAAAGCAAGTAGTAGAAACTATGAATCAAAAAACATCAAGTTTAATTACTTCCGGTTTGAGTTACGTTGGTAAAGCGAATTTTGGTGATGCAGAAAAATATATTACCGATTTCGTTACTATTGCTAATGCTCGAATAGGAATACTAATTGAGCTTGCTGCAGTAAATAATAAATTTTATCTTGATTTTATTCAAAATATTGAAGGTGAAGAGTATTTTAATTCATTTATTCAAGAATTAAATAATATGAATATAAATTACGAAATAAAAGAAAAAACAGAAGTTAATCCAGCAAAAATTAAGAGAGTTATATAAATTATTAAGTTACACTGAGGAAACAAAACAATAACATTGAACACTCTCATGACGGAAGTCATAAGATTCAGGGGCTATCCTTTTTTACTTTTGTTAAAATTGTTCTTGACTTAAAGTTAACTCTAACTCTTACAATATAATAGAGGTGATCAAGATGAGTTACTCGATTTCAGAAATTGCCGATATGCTTCATGTCTCTCCTTATACGATTCGTTATTACGATAAAGAAGGATTGTTTCCTTTGGTAAAACGTGTCAATGGAATAAGAGTTTTTGAAGATAAAGATTTTCCGTGGTTAAGAATGCTCAATTGTTTAAAGAACTTAAACATGCCTATTAAGAAGATTAAAGAATATGTGGATTTAGCTCTAAAAGGAGATGAGACCTTAAAAGAAAGATATCAACTAATCTTAGAGCAAGAAGAGAATATCCAAAAACAAATAGAAGAACTTCGATATTACAAGAAACAAATTGATTTTAAGAAAGCTTATTATGAGAAGGCAATAGAAGCGGGAACAGAAGAAGCGGTCAAAGATTGGCCTAATCCTCAAGCTACTTTAGAAGTAGATGAGTTACCTCAAGTTTGATTGGGAGATACGAAGATGAAAAAGATAATTTCATTGTTATCCAGTTTATTATTCTTGTTTGGTTGTTCTTCTCAAAACAGTCAAAGTAACACACAAGCGGAAGAAAAGACCATCCAACCTGGAAATAAACAAACTTTAGTCGCATATTTTTCTGTGACAAATCACACCGAAAGAATCGCCAATTTTGCTCAAGAAATCTTAGATAGTGATCTTTTTGAAATCGTGCCGAAACAAGAATATACCAGCGAAGATATCGATTATAACAGTGATTGTCGCGCCAATAGAGAACAAAATGATGATACAGCTAGACCAGAAATTCTCAATCATATTCAGGATATCTCCCAATATGACACTATTGTTTTAGGATATCCCATCTGGTGGGGACAAGCTCCTAAAATCATGTATACCTTCTTAGAATCCTATGATTTTTCCAATAAGACGATTCTACCTTTCTGTACTTCTGGTTCTTCTTCGATGGGAAGCAGTGCGACAAATCTTTCTAAGAGCGCACCAAATGCAACATGGTTAGAAGGGAAAAGATTTTCTGCTAGTTCTTCCAAAGAAGAAGTGCAGAATTGGTTAGAAGAATACATCAACGAGGAAAAAGAAATGAAATTAGAAATTGATCAAAAAGCATTAAATGTCACTTGGGAAGATAATGATTCTGTCAAAGCATTAAAGGAGCTTCTTCCTTTAAATATCAATATGCACGAATATGGTGGATTTGAGCAGACGGGAAGTATCGGCTCTTCTATCACAAGAAATGATACTCAAATGGATGTTGCTCCTGGAGATATTGTGTTATATAACGGGAATGCGATCTCTGTTTTCTATAGTAGAAGTTCTTGGTCTTATACTAGATTAGGTAAAATCCAAGCCAGTGAGAGTGAATTAAACTCTTTATTAAATAAATCTTCTGTCACATTTACGTTAAAAGGAGAATAGAGATGAAGAAAGTATTGATCATATCCACTAGTGTTAGACAAGGTAGTAACTCTGAAATCCTAGCTAGAGAAGTGGAGCGTGGAGCAAGAGATTCCGGGAATGAAGTGGAATTCATTTCGTTAAAAGATAAAAGAATTGCTTTTTGCCAAGGATGTTTAGCTTGTCAAAAGATTGGTCATTGTGTCATACAAGATGATGCGATTGCTATCGCGGATAAAATGTGTGAAAGCGACATCATCGTCTGGGCTACTCCCATCTATTATTATGAGATGTCTGGTCAGATGAAAACATTGATTGATCGTGTCAATTCTTTATATTCCAGAGATTATAAATTTAGAGATGTCTATCTTTTAGCTGTAGCGGCTGAAGAAGAGGAAGAAGTCCCTCAAAGAGCAATCTCTGGCTTACAGGGTTGGGTGGATTGTCTAGATAAGACAACACTGAAAGAGACTTTGTTCATCGGTGGAGTCAACAACCCGAATCAAATGAAGAATCATTCTAGATTACAAGAAGCTTACGAATTAGGAAAAAGATTAGGAAAATAGATGGTTAAAGGTTCCCATAAAAGGGGCCTTTTCTTGTTAATAGAATTACACAAAGAAAAAGAGGATGATGAATTGTTATTATTATGAAAATAATTCTTTTGTGTGGCACTTTTGTGATATCAAAATTGGTACAATAATAAAAAGCTGAAAGGAGAATTCTATGAAACAAAGAAAATTCATGATCAGCGTCTTGATTTCCCTTTTCTGTTTCACCTCTTGTGGAACACAAGAAATCAGTGAAAGTATTGAGTACACAACCCCTGAAATAACAACAGAAAATACATCCGAAGGTATCAGTGAACAAACAACGGAGCAAACTACACCCGAGACTCCTGTTGTTGAGCCTTTGATTTCTTTGTTTGATAAGAATTCTAAGTTTTATACTCTCTCATTAAAAGGAGATGATGTATCCACATTAAAGACATATCATCATAAGAATTATGGGGATGTGCCTTTTATTGATTTAGAAGAGTTCCATTATGCGATTCGACCATTGATGGAAAAACCAAGAACCTTCACCATTATCGATAAAGAGAATTATCTTTATACGACTGTAGATGAAAAAGGAAAGATCTATTTTGATGCGAAGAATGATACCATCAAATTCATCAACTTCAATCAGTGGTTAGATTTCTATGGAGAGAATAATGGTGTCCGTGGAGATATCACTGGAAATAATTTGAAATTATACAAAGGCTCCGAGAAAACAACCTATCTTAAACCGAGTCAAGATGTCACAATTAATTTGAAGGATTATGGCTTTGATATGGTCAGTGAGAACAATCGTTTATATATCTCTATCGGTGCTTTAAGTTCCACACTACTCCCTTCCTTAGTCAATGGTATTTCTTATAACGGAAAAGACTTCTTCTCTAATTCCCTCCTGAGAAAACCGGAAGCGAGCGTCTATGCTAGAAGCGGAAATTATTGTTTCTCTTGGCCTTTAGCAAGTTCAGAATGTCCGACCGCTTTTAAAAAGGTGGAGAACAAACTCGAAAAAGAAGCGTATCGTTTTGAAGGCTTTTTCGGAGATAAAGAAGATAGAGATGATGTCATCACGCTCTCTTTATTCAAAGACGGCACGGGAACGATGAAAGGAAGTGGTGGCTCTGTGGTCAACAAAGCCGCTCGTTGGAATTTGGATGGAGATATCTTAAAGCTTGTTGCGGTTCAAACCCCTTATGAGACCACGGATATGGATGAGGGACTCTCTGATCCTTTGGATGTATGGATCAATACCAAAGAAACCAATTATGGCAAGAAGACAAGAAGCGAAGAGATGAGCAAAGAGAATTATCGTGAACTTTGTTTATCTATGGATTATTCTTATGGTTTAAAAAAAGAAAAGAATATTGAATCTTTTGACAAATTCTTCCAAGAAAAGAAACTGAAAGACCGTTTGTTAAGCAATGATATCATTGTTTATCAAGATGCCTTCACGGAATTGATTTATACGCATTTTGACGATATTCATTCCACCATCAATGGAGGAGAATCTATCTATTCTGACAGTGAGATTCGTTCTTATTTTAGAAACAAGATTGCTTCTTATCAGGGACCTAGATATAAGGGCTATTATGATAGTATTACCAAGTATGGACTCCTCAGAGGGGAAAGTGGATATACGGATTCTTATATCGTCGAAGGAAATACAGCTTATTTAAGATTCCAAATCTTCACTCACAGTCCTGCTTCCTTCAATCCAATCACTCATAAAGATTATCAGACCACGAGTCATGAGGAAGCGGTCAGAGTCTATCAAAACGCCGTAGGAAATAACCCTTATAAAGCTTTTGCTGTCGCCTTCAATGATTTTGGAAAAATGGATAATATCAAAAATGTAGTCATTGACTTAGTGGGTAATCTTGGAGGAGAAATTCGTTGTGCTCCTTACCTTGCTGCCTTTTTGACATTAGATCCTTCTATTGTCATTGAAAACTCTATGGATCACTCTTTGATTGATTATCATTACAAAGTGGATTTGAATGGAGATGGTGTCTTTGGTGGAAATGGGGATTCCTTCGAAGGAAAATATAAGTTCTATCTCTTAAACGGGGCAAACTTCTCTGCTGGAAACGAATTCCCTACTATGGCTAAGAATACTGGCTTTGCCAAAGTTATCGGTGATAAATCGGCTGGTGGGGCTTGTGCTATCGCCAATAGAAGTGATATCACTGGTGTGACCTATCGTCTCTCTTCCATGTTCCGTTTGATGGTGAAGCAAGGCGACAGTTATATTGCTAACGATGATGGTATAGAACCGGATTATAAAGTTCCTTTTGATAATATGTTTGACCTCAAGAAGTTAGATGCTTGGTTGAATACTTTAGCGTAGGTGTTGAAGGGGGGATGCTTGGATTGGAATGGGAGCAATTCTCTGTCCTGGTGTCACCATTGGAGAAAATAGTGTTGCTGGGGCTGGATCTATGGTCACTAAGGATGTTCCTGACAATGTTGTCGTAGGTGGAAACCCCGCCAGAATCATCAAAAAAATTTAAATGTAAAAGAGAAAAGCTAGAGCGATAGGGCCCTAGCTTTTTTGATAAACCATATGATTTTTAACAAAAGTTGTTTTTGAGGTTTATAGGGAGGTATTGGAGATGACTGTCTTGTTCTTACCAGAATTCTTTCCGGAATACATTTTCACATCCGCGAACTCGACCCATTTTTCAAGAGTGAGATCGTGAGAGTAGGTTGCACCACCGATGGTGATGGTGATGTGAATATGGGTACCTTCGAATTCAAATTCTTCTTTTTCAATCCTAGTTCTCAAACTCTCTAAGCGTTCAAAGAAGGATTGCTTGGGATTCGGTTTGAGCACAACAACGAATTCTTCTCCACCATAACGGCAAACAAAGGAATCATTTAAGACTTCGGTGGTGATTTCAGCGACTCTCTTTAAAATGTAGTCTCCAGTGACATGACCATAAGTGTCATTGATCACCTTGAAATCATCGATATCAAAGAGGGCTAACATCGAAGTGGATTTATCTTTTTCTTCCTCGAAATAATCATAAAGACCGTAACGATTGCTGATTTGAGTTAATTCATCGGTTCTAGATTCGTTCATGATCTTTCTTTCTAGAGAGAACGTGTATTTTAAGAAGACAAGCAAGTAGCAGACCACGAAAGCAAAAACGCCAATCGCATGCATGGTGAATAAGGTGATGTCGAGCCATTGATCAATCGCGTAATAGGGAGCATTGAATTGTGTGACAAAATAAAGGACCAAATAAAGTGTCAAGGAAAGTCCAGCCCAGAGAATAGAACCACGGGTGCCTCTATATTTAGAGAAGTAAGAAGTGAAGAAAGAGACAACACATAAACCAATCAAATAGAGATGGAAACCAGTGGAGAATCCTAACATGATTGTGGTGACAGAGACAAAAGCAAAGAATTCGTTACCACAACACAAGGCATATAAGTAATATTTCTTTTTCTTTAACAAGAGGAAGGACAACAGATACAAAACGATGGTTGCAGCATCCACAAAAGCTAAGATATATAATTGGGAAACAAGGAAAAGAACAAGATATATCACACGGACAATCAAATATACGATATTGGCAGTGTAGCAAGTTTTATTGTAAGCGTAACTAAATATGCGTTCTAAAAATAACGAGTCTTATCCTGTATAATCAGGAGTAGGCTCTTCATTTTAGTTTTTAAACTTATTATTGATATGTTCTTTCACTCTTTCTTGGATTCCATCTGCCCAAGGTAGGAA
>JAFUFH010000031.1 GCA_017470005.1 Bacilli bacterium
AAAATCGTTATGAAAAGGTAGATAAGTTCATGAACATGGCAGCAAAATGCAGTCAAAATGTGAAATATAGGCAGGTGTTCAAGCGAAAACTAAAGTAAATAAGGGAAGTTTTATATCCACTGTGCAAATCAGGATTTTTATTTAAAAAGAAAGACGTTGAACAATTACAAGAACACAAAAAAGCTAGAGTGAAAAGAAATAATTTTTCCAATCTCTGTTCTTTAGGATATATCGTTGTTTATTATTTAGCATTTGTGTTAGTCATCTTCTTATGTGGAAGAGCCATTCTTGATGGTAGATTAGAAGCTAGCATTCTCACTTCTATGATTTTCCTTCTCTCTCAAGTAGAATCTCCTTTAGCTCATATCACTTCTATCATCCCTAGATATTATGCTCTATTAGCTTCCGCAGAAAGAATTCACCTTCTTCCTAAACAAAGAAAAGAAGCCATCTCAAAAGAAGAGATTCACTCTTATTATGAGAATTCCTTTAAAGAGATCTCTTTAGAGAATCTCTCTTTCACCTATATGGATTCTCATGGAAGAGAAGTAAAAGCTCTCTCTCATTTCTCTTTAGAGATTCAAAAAGGAGAAAAGATTGCTTTAGTTGGTCCTTCGGGAAAAGGAAAATCTACTCTGATGAAACTTCTTTTAGGACTCTATCATCCACAAGAGGGAACACTATCTTTAGTGGATGAAGAAGGAAAGAGAGAATTAGATGAAAGATATCATCATCTTTTCTCTTATGTTCCTCAAGATAATCTTCTCTTACAAGGAAGCATTGAAGAAGTCGTCACTCTCTTTGATGAACATGTCAATGAAGAAAGATTAAAGAAGGCTTTAGAATTATCTTGTTCTCTCTCTTTTGTCCAAGAATTAAAAGATGGCGTGAAGACAAAGTTAAAAGAGAAAGGAAGCGGTCTCTCATTAGGTCAGATGCAACGTTTAGCGATTGCAAGAGCCCTTTATAGTGATGCTCCTATCCTTCTTTTAGATGAGTGCACCTCTGCATTGGATGAAAAGAATGAGAAAGAAGTATTAGATGGTCTCTTCTCTTTAAAAGATAAGACCATCTTGATGATCTCTCATCACAAAGATAATCTCACGTATTGTGATAAAATCATGGAATTATAATATGGAACAAGAACAATACCTTTATATCAGCGATAAGCTCTTTCCTATTTTGAGCAGTTATTTAAATCAAGAAGAGACGACATTTGAGCCTCTCTCTTTTGAAGATCTCTATTCGATTTATCGTCTCTCTAAGTTACACAATATCACTGCCTTAGTCTATCAAGCGTTAAAGAAATATAAATTATTCCAGGATCCAAAAAGTGAGCGACCTTTTGAACTCGTCTATGCTCAGAATATGAAGAAACATATTCTTTTTGATCGAGAAAGAAGAGAATTATATGCGTTCTTACAAGAGAATAAGATTCCTTTCCTTCCCTTAAAAGGAATCGTCATCGCTCCTTATTATTTTGATTCTTTCTGCAGGGAATTCTCCGATAACGATATCTTATTTGATAAGAAGAGAGCCAAAGAAGTAAAGAAATATTTCTTAGCACATAAATTTAGAGTCGAAGAATACGGACATGGACCTCATGATGTCTACATGAAAGAACCGGTCTACAATTTTGAGATGCACCGTTTCTTATTTGGAGAGAATGAAGACACCAAAGAATTTGTTCTCTATTTTGAAAATTATTTAAAGCAAGCCAAAGTCAAATTCGGTTATGAATTAGAATTGAGCAAAGAAGATTTCTTCATCTACTTCACCGCTCATACTTATAAGCATTATGCCATCTCTGGATGTGGTATCCGCACCATGGTGGATTATTATCTCTTCTTGATGAGAGAGAAAGAATTAGACTGGGATTATATCTATACCGAATTAGATAAGATCGGATTAAAAGATTTTGCTCTTTCCTTTGTCACTCTCACTCAGAAAGTATTCCATAAAGAAGATTTAAGTAAAGAAGAGATGGAATCTTTGATGTATATTCTCACTTCTGGCACCTATGGAACCGTCACTCATATGGTCACCAATAAAGTGGAACAAAAAGGGAAATTCAAATATGTTATGTACCGTCTTTTCCCACCGATTTACAGCTATAAGATCATGTATCCTTGGGCATATGCCTCTAAGATTGGTATTCCCTTAGCTTGGTTTATCCGCTTAATTAGAGCCATCTTTAGAGATCCTAAAAAGATCACTCATGAACTTCATCAAGTCAAAGAGAGTGAAGGCAAAAAAGAGAAAGAACAAAACAAAGCACAGCAATAAACAACTTATGAAGAAATAAGAGGCGTGGAAGAAAATGCCTCTTTTTCTTTGCTCTCTTTTCTTTTTAAGAACTGATTTGCACGTAAGGGCTGCTAACACTTTAGTCTTTTTTGCCCTGGCCATAATAGGCATTTTTGCCATGCTTTCTTTGATAGTGTTTATCCATCAGATAAGAAGGAGCTTTCTTAACATCCGGATTGATTTGTTCACTAAGCAGTGCCATCTTGGCGACTTCTTCAATCACACTTGCATGGTAGACTGCTTCTTTTGCGTCTTTTCCAAAAGCAAAGACACCATGATGAGAGACAAGACAACCTGGAATGGATTTCATATCTTTGTCGGAAAACAGTTCGTTTATGACAAGACCTGTGTTTTTCTCATAGTCAGATTCTATCTCTTCTTTAGTAAGATCTCTGGCACAAGGGATATCTCCATAAAAATAATCGGCGTGCGTGGTTCCATAGGCTGGAATGTTTCTTCCAGCTTGCGCAAAAGCAGTGGCATAGGTGGAATGTGTGTGAACAATTCCTCCGATTTCCGGATGTGCTTTATAGATTTCGACATGTGTCTTGGTGTCAGAGCTCGGCTTGTACTTTCCTTCCACCACATTTCCATCAAGATCAAGAACAACCATATCTTCCGCACTCATCTTTTCATAACTTACACCGCTTGGCTTTATGACGATACGCTTGTGTTCTCTATCGATTTGAGAAACGTTACCCCAAGTGAACAAGACAAGATGGTTTCTGACTAAATCCAAGTTGGCTTGAAGAACAATTTCTTTTAAGTCACGTATTTCTTTTTCCTCTTTCTTCGTAATATTTTTCAAAAGAGGCAATAAACTTCTAAAGTTCTTTTCATAAATTTCAAAACCTGTTGTAATATCACAGACAGGGAAAACGTCGGTTAATTTCTTCTTAGCAAAGACTTTTTTCTTGAGGTACTCCTTCAAGGTGAGCTTCTTTTCAAAAAGGAAACTAGCTAAGACTGCAGCACCAAAAGGTCCACCATCCATTGTGTTATTCATCAAAGAAATTTTTGTCTGAAGGGCGCTTGCCAAATAAACAGATGCGACATCCTTAGTCTTAAAAATGCCACCTTGCGCCATAAACCTTTCGATGTGCACCTCTTCTTTGTTTTTTAGAATGTCCAAGCCCATTTTCAAAGCGATGAAAGAGGAATAGATTTCCGCCTTCATCAGATTGGCAAGAGAAATTTCTTTTGAATGATAGATCAAGGGACAAGCTTGCTCTATTTTTAGGGTATGTTCACCAGAGAGCATATTAGAAGCAATCACCCCATGACAATCATCGTCTCCTTTCAAAGAGTGAAGGAAGAGCTTCTGATATATGTCATCTGCCTTTTTTCTTCCCATCAACTTATCATATTGTTCGAATAGGGATACGACATTGTTGATTTCACCGGAACAGTTGTTGCAATGTACCATGGCTACATCATCTCCATCTGGTGAAGAGACAATGTCGATTTCCTCATGATGGGAGGAAAGTTTTCTATCCAATGTGACCATAGCAAAGACAGAAGTGCCAGCAGAAATGTTTCCCGTGTTCTTTTCTAAAGAATCTGTGGCGATAATTCCAGTGGAAGAATCTCCCTCCGGAGGGCACAAGACAATACCTGGTTCTAATTGGCCCGTTGGATCAAGCAATAGCGCACCGTTTTTGGTTAGTCTACCTGCGATTTGATTTGCTCTATTTATCTTAGGAAGTATCTTTTGTAAAGAGATACCTACCTCCTTTACTTCTGGAAGATCATCAAAGGCTGACATCATCTTTTGATCATAATTTTTGATATCAGAATCCACAGGGAACATGCCAGAAGCATCACCGATGCCGATTGTTTTTTCGGAGGTGAGTAGATAATTAATGTAGCCTGCTAAGGTTGTTAGATAGGAAATTTTTGAAACATGTTGTTCTTTGTCCAGAATGGCTTGGTATAAATGAGCTACCGACCAACGGCAGGGAATGTGGAATTGAAATAAATCACTAAGCTTCTCAGCGGCTTTTTCAGCAGTGGTGTTTCTCCAGGTTCTAAAGGGAACAAGAAGTTTGTCGTTTTCATCTAGTGCAAGATAGCCATGCATCATCCCAGAAATACCGATTGCCTTTATATTGGTGGGTTTATTTCCATATTGCTTTTCAAAATCTTTTTTAAGATGAGAATAACAGTCCTGTAATCCTTCTATGATTTCTTCTTCCGAATAAGTGAAATATCCATTTCGAAACGCGTTTTCCCATGCATGATTGCCTTTTGCTACCACACGAAATGAATTGTCAATCAAGACTGCCTTGATATTAGTAGAACCTAGTTCGATTCCTAAGAAATATTCCTGTTTTGCCATATTTCCCTCCTCATCTAAGAAAAAGTATAAAGAAAAAGAAATATGCAAAAAAGAAAGTGATTATTCAAAAATGGACAATTATTAAGATTTTAGGAATAAAGTATGGAATATTTGTCCGTGGGATTTCTTTCTTCCCCAGAAACGGGAACGAAGTGATCAAAACGGAAATCTAAGGGCAGTCTCTTTGGAGCGTGATTGGTCAGTTTTAGAAAAACTCTATTAAAAGTTCGAATCGTATCAAATCCACAATATGTAGATATGGATGTCATTGACATAGAAGGGTTTTGCTTCATCATATCAATCGCTTTTTCTACCCTGATATGGTTTAGATAGTTTGAAAAAGTTTCTCCGGACATTTTTTTGAAATAATAGGAGAAATAAGGTTCTGTAAAAGACATGAATGCCGCTGCTTTTTCAAAGGTGATAGTAGAGTAGGATTGTTCTATCTCCACTAATAGATTTTTAAATTGATCTTCACTGTCATCTTTTTTATGGATTACTTTTGAAGTGGGATTTTTCCTAAAAATTTCACAAATATAGGATTTGATTGCTGTTTCAATATCAATTTCAAACAAGAATGATTTCTTTGCCAGCTGAGAAGCAATATGGATAAACAAGGAATCAAAAGAACAGTCATCCTGCAACAAAGCGGTGTTAAGATGATATTTTTCAATGATTTCCAGGACCAATTCATCTTTGAAGATGATAATGTCGCAAAGGGAGTCTTTCGTTTTGATATAGTGAACTTCTTTCGTAGAAACAAAAAGGGTATCTCCTTCTTTTAAAGGGAAAATGACGGAGTTGATCATCACTTCTCCTTTGCCTTTAGAAAGATGTATGAGCTCACAGTCATAGTGCCAGTGTGGTCTGTTGACAAGGTTCTTATAAACCCCAGCCCAGACTTTGCTATTTCCGTTGTATTTCCTTAATTCATAATTGCTAAGCATGCTTTATTTTAACATAGTTTAGACATTGATTAAGATAGGAAAAATAAAAACACTATGTATATGCCTATATTAAATGGTCGATATTTCTTAAAAGACTCGTATTTGTGTTCTAATGTCATTTAAAGGCTTTTGGTAATACTTGAGAAAGCAAATTAAAAAAGCAGGACAAAAAAAGAAAAAGTTAGTAAGTTGTCAGAGGGAATATATAGGATGAAATTTGTTAAAATATAATCATGGAAAAACAGCGAGTTTATTTTGTCATCGATGCGAAGTCATTCTACGCTTCTTGTGAATGCGCAGAGCGTGGTCTAGATCCTATGACTACCAATTTAGTGGTAGCTGATCCTGATAGAACAGAAAGCACTATTTGTCTTGCTGTTTCACCTTCTTTAAAAGCCCTTGGTGTCAGAAATAGATGTAGGCTTCATGAAGTTCCTAAGGATATTCCTTTTATCATCGCTAAACCCAGGATGAAATTATATATACAGTATGCCGCAAACATCTATTCCCTCTATCTAAAATATATATCTAAAGACGATATTCATGTTTATTCCATCGATGAGGATATCATCGATGTAACGGATTATTTAAAGATCTATAACATGCGTGCCAAAGAGTTTGCTAAAAAGCTCATGAAAGAGATTGATAACACGTTTCATATTCCAACAACTTGTGGAATAGGAACAAATATGTATCTCGCAAAAATTGCTTTAGGAATCACTGCTAAACATTCTCCAGATAGAATTGGATGGCTTACTGAGGATAAATTTATCAAGACACTTTGGAATCATAAACCATTAAGTGATTTTTGGCAGATTTCTAAAGGGATTGAAAAAAGACTTGAAAAACATGGTATATACGATATGGAAGGTATTGCTAAGGCTGATGAAGATATACTTTACAAAGAATTTGGAGTCAATGCAGAATTATTGATTGATCACGCCTATGGTAGAGAACCCACTACCATTGCCGATATCAAGAATTATAAAGGACAATCTAAATCGGTCACCTTAGGTCAAATCTTACCAAGTCCATATGTCTATTCGGATTCCATCATCATTTTAAGAGAAATGATTGAAGCGATGTGTTTTGAATTGAAGAGAAGGAATCAAGTCACCGATCTAATTCATATCTATGTTCGCTATGATGGCTATCAAGATGGTGCTCACTTCTCGGTAAGACTTAACGATATCACCAATCTATCTAAATATATCATTCCTCCTGTATTAGAACATTATGCAAAGAAAGTGAAGCACGGAGAGATGTTCCGTCAATTCAATATCTCCATGAATGCTTTAGATGAAAGTTATGAATCTTATGACATGTTTATCGGGGAAGAAGAGATAGAAGATGAGAAGAAGATACAGCAATCCATGGAAGCTTTGATGGAAAAGTATGGTAAAAACATCATCATGAAAGCATATGACTATTCCTCTAAGGCAACCCAAAGAGAAAGAAACAAAATGGTAGGTGGTCACAATGGTTAGAGAAAAGATGAGCCGAAATAACCGCGCCAAACAATTTCTCCCCTTTGATGCCATGAAAGGCTTAAAAGAAGCGATTCATTTAAAAGAATACGAACACGAGAAAATCACCATGGGAGAACTCTCGGAAGAGAAAGCGAATGAGATTTCTTCCCTTCTTTCTAGTCTAAAAAAAGGTGACTATGTTTTTGTCACCTACTTTGAAGACGGGTATTATCATAAGATGGAAGGAAAGTGTGTCTTAGATATCTACAATAATTGCATTACCGTAGAGAAGAAAGAATTATCCCTCTCTCAGATTTATGATATCAAAAAGCTTTCTGTTTAAGGCTTAACAATCTCTATGTCAGAAAAATCTACTTTCTGATCAAATTCATATTTCTTGAGTTCACAATTGTCGATGACAAAATGAGTGAATTCCTCATTTTCCATGTCCATGAAATAAGAATTGACAACTCTTGAAATTCCTCCATGAGCGACCACTAAGACATTCTTATCTTTGTATTTTTCTCTGATCTCATTTAAGAATTGATACACTCTTAAAATGACATATTTATATCCTTCTCCATTAGGATAGGATTTAAAAAAGGCTTGTCGATACGCTTGGACAGCATCGGTGAATCTCTCTTTTCCTTCAAAGTCACCATAATATTGCTCAATGATACGGTTATCCTCAATGATAGGGATATCTCTACCATCTAGTGCAATCTCTGCTGTTTTTTTGGCTCTGATCAAGGGAGAACAAAAGCAGATATCGATAGGGATATCTTTTAATTTCTCTTGTAATTCTTTGGCTTCTTCTAAGCCTTTTTCATTTAATGGAACATCGATTCTTCCTTGCACTTTTCCTTCTTTATTCCAAGAAGTTTCTCCGTGCCTTGTGTAATAGAAAGACATATTATTTCTCCGATTCCTTTTCTAATTCATCTAATAAACGATAATATTCATCAAAGACCGCTTTGGCTTTTTCTTCATTGTCTTCTACTTGTAAAGAATCATGTTCTTCATCCACATAGAAAACCACAGCTTCATCCTCTGCAATACCTTCGATTTGTTCAATCGGTTTTAAAATCGCATAAACTTTTTCATCAAAAGGAATGACAGCAACCTGTTCAAAAGTTAATCTTTGATCTTCACTGGTTAATACGAGGGGTTCCTTGTTCTCTTCATCTAATAAGAGTAAGCGTCACTAAATTAGCGTCATTCCTATTATGCCTCTAACTGCCTAAGATAGTAGGCAAAAGGAGGCTTTTTTCAATGAAAGTAGATGAATATAGGAAATTAAGAGAAGACATCAAAAACTCTGGGATGTCTATTAA
>JAFUFH010000032.1 GCA_017470005.1 Bacilli bacterium
ATTTGTGAAATATTATATCACATATTTCTACATATTGCTACATAATATTAAAAACATTTTTGACAAGAAAAAAATTCCCTATACGAAGTATAGAGAACCTGGATTTGATGGTTTGGACGTCAGATATGTGTCAAAGACCCGAGATGGTAGAACAAGGAAAACTCACGAGAGAAGAAGCTGATAAAATTATTCGTGAATTAAATGATAATAATTCTTGAAAAACGGAATCAATTCAACTATAATCTATGAGCCTATGAAATAGGTGATCGGGACATAGCGCAGCTTGGTAGCGCACTTCCTTGGGGTGGAAGGGGTCATGAGTTCAAATCTCATTGTTCCGACCAGTTAGCTATTTTGCCCTAGAAATAGGGCTTTTTCTTTGTTTTTTGGATTTATACTCGGACATTTTTATTATTAGTTTTGCTATTTCGTGGTAGAGTCATTATAAAAGCCTGCGTTTCGTGGTAAAACCGTCAAAAAACCCTGCGGTTTCGTGGTAAAGTCATTATAAAAGCCTGCGGTTTCGTGGTAAAAAAATATAATCTTGTTTTGGGGTGGTGATATTATCCTTAATAGTTTAAAGGATGAATAAGGAAAAAATGTTTTTGCTGGCTTTCCTTATTTCATTTAGATGATTTCTATAGAAATAATGATATAATGATGCTCGAATTGAGGCTATTTTTATGAGAGAAATCGATCAAATCTTAGAATTTACGATTCATTTAGGTAAGAACATGTTAGAGACAGGCGCCAATGTGGAGCGTGTCAATTTGGCGATGTCCAGAGTTCTTCACGCTTATGAAATCTCTGAAGTTTCTCTTCATACTATGTCTACTCATATTTCTATTTCTGGTTGTGATAAAAATGGTCATTTAGGGATACGACAAGTCTCTGTGGATGGGAATAGTATCTTTTTAGAAAAATTGAAACGTCTTAATTCTCTCTCTTATCAAATTGCAGAAGAAAAACCAGCATTAGATACTCTCTTTCCGAAGATGGAAGAGGCAATGAATGTCAAAGATTATCCTTGGTTTGTCATTCTTGCAGGATTCTTGGTTGCATTAGCGGGTTTAGCAAGAATCTTCTCTGCTTCTTGGCAAGAACTCCTTGTCATTGAAGTGAACACGTTGCTTTTATTTGGATTGAATATCATTTGGTCAAGATATCGTATCAATCATATCATTACCAACTTTATCGGTATGTTCTTAGCCTCTGCTATCGGTCTATTCTTCACATATATCGGATTTGCTCAAAACTTTTATACCATCGCTATCACTACGGCATTCTTCTTGATTCCTGGTATTCCGATGGTAAACAGTGTTCGAAATATTCTTTCTGGAAATGAATTGAACGGAATTGTCGAACTATTAAAGGTTCTTCTAGAAGTGGTCACCATCGTTGCAGGCCTTGCTGCCGCTTTATTCAGTTTTGGTTTCTGGATGGATGCCACTTTAGAAGAATCTATTGTCATCACAAATCCAACTTTCTTGTACTATTTAGAACTGGTATTTATGACCTTGATGTGTTCTGTTGGCTTCGGTATCTCTTTCCGTATCTCCTTAAAAGATTTAGTCTTTGCTGGAATCGGTGGTGTTATCATCCGTATCGTTTATATCTTGATGATGATTGCTGCTCCTGATTATCGAATCATTTATGTGACCATTCCTGCTTTCTCTGCCGCTTTATATGCGGAAATTGTCGCTCATATTAGAAAACAACCATCTACTTTATATCTTTATCCTTCCATCGTTCCTCTCATTCCGGGTGATTTGATTTACTATACAGGGTTAGCGATCATATGGAACAATGTTGCTCTCTTAAATAATGGAGTGGAGTGTTTGCTTCACTTAGTAGGTATGTCTGTTGGTTTTGTCATTTGTTCTTCGGTAGTTCTTGGTGTAAGAAGAATCAAATTAAAGAGATTACTTCAAGCTTTAACACTCAAGAGAAGAAAAGAAAGAAGTGAGATAGAAAATTCAGACGAGTAATAATGGGATAACACGAAAACGGGGAGTAAGCTAAAAAACTTTTAAATCCCAGGGGGGGCAGTCTGTGAAGAATCGAGTCTGTGGGCAATAATCATCTATATCTTCCACTCGATAGAACTGACCATACTCTGTCGTGTTGTTGACAATAATGTAGATTAACTTATTAAACGAGATCACTTTGGTAAAAAAGGGTTTTATAGGTTTCCTATATATTCATTTACAAGTTGCCAATTCTTTTCTATCACAGAAAACCGAGAATCTGGAGTGACCTCATATTCAAATTTCTTTATTAGTTGGAATGAACTATCCCAAATGTTTATTCTTACAAACCGCATGGAATGAGAAAAAGAAACATAATATTCTTTCTCTTGGAAGATTTGAGTTAAACGAAAAACTTTTTCCGATTTCCAATTTTGCTTTTCGATTATCTTCCAATTTGAGTTGAATAAACCATTAAAAACATATTGCTGATGGTAAGACTTTTCTGCCACAAAAAGATCAGGTCCTAAAGTATAAAGACTTTGGCATATATGGGCTAATTTTGAAGTCTTATAGCATTTCCCTGTTTGTTTATTTAAATAATAAAGAATGTGAGAGTTTTTGATATGAACGAAAAATTCCCCGTTTTCATCAAGAAAGCATTTATCAATTTCTATAGGATCGTTGGAATTTGAAGGAATATACTTATAATGCTTGTCCCCAAAATTTTTTTGCCATATTAATTCCCCTTGGAAATTATATGTCTTTAGATAGCTATAATTATCTATTATTGTAAATGTATCTTCTGAAACATTATATACTCCCCATAAATATATAATTTCTGGGCAGTTTATCAAATCTAAAGAGGCCAAGAAAATCTTTTTTTCTTCCCCTTTTCTAGAAACAAAAACTAGGCAATGACTTGAATATATATATCTTATTTCTTTAAAGAAGGGGTTTTCATAAAGAGCAAAGGTGCAATTGCTATAAATTTCAGTTTCGTTTTTTTTCATTTTTTATTTTTTCTTTCATTTAACAAGTTATTTTCAAGACAATCAATATAAAAGTAAAAAACAGGTGCGGCTAACTCGCCACCGGAGCCTATTTCCGGATATTTTGTTTTTCCGCAATTTATTGTAGTTAAGGCGCCAAAAGAATATTTTGGCTTTGTTATTTTTAAAGAAAATGCTTTTTTCGACTTGGCTATCAAATCGTTCAGAAGCATGCTAGGAGTGATGGTGATATACGACCTCATTTGATCAATGTGAACAGAAGGATTGATTCTCAAGGGAGATGCTTTCAAGAAAAAATAATGTTCTCCATCCATTAAACCGTTGTTTATATAGTAATATCCATTAGGGAGATTATCTAAATATAAATCTTTAATATCGACATTATATTTTTGGATATCCCATAATTCTTCAAAATCATAAAAAGTAGGCATACTTCAACCCTCTCAAAGAACTTTATAATAACAAAGTTCTTCTTCTATTTCTTCATATTTCAGTCTATCGCTTTGATTTATAACCACATAGCAAAGAATTTCAAATAAAACATCAGAATATTTCTCAAATATATGATTGGAAATATACTTGCCGCTGACTTTTGCATGGAAGCCATTTTGTTTCTTTCGTGGATGGAATCGAAGTATAATTTCATAACTTAATAACCATTGGTATCCCAAAAACGCCTCAATCATACAATCAAAAGCGGTCAAATATACATCTTGTTTTTTTAGTTCTTTTTCTAGCAAATCGTTTTCTTTATTGATTAGGAATATATCTTGATTGTTTACGAGATAATATTTATCGGATAATCCATTTAAAAACCAAGTCGAATAGAGTTTTCGGATATCAAAACCTATTTTTTTAAGATATTCGCATTGTGTTTTGCTTAAATAGTCCATATATATCCCCCTATTTTATCCATGAAACTTAAATCTGAGTGTGGTTAGGGATTTGTGCTTTCCCATTATATTCATATTTACCCCTTTTTGGACGTTTTCGCTCTTTTGCTTTGGCACACATATTGTGCACCCAAATTCCAAGACTGCTGACAAAGTAGGTATGGAAGTCCTCGACTTCTATATTATATGTTTTTATCTATCAATTGAGATCCGTGCTTTAAAGTGAATGCGTTTCTAAGTCCAACTCCAGATACAAAGAAAGCATGTAATAGAGTAGTAGTGGTTTCTATCTTTTTACCTAGATGAATGGTCACCCATGCGTGTGTTTCGTTTCTATATAACTTAGTAACTTTCTTATAAGCGATCTCACCTGTTTCTGGATTCTTAGATAAGACTTTGTCTCCGACTTTGATATCTTCAATTTTCTTATCCCCTTCTTCTGTCTTGACGAATCTTTTTTATTTTAATATATTCAATTGGAAAATCACCATTAATAGGTATCAAATTCTATAGGAGATTCCTGTAAGAATTCCAATTCTGGGACTCCATCATCAATATCTTCAATTTTATAAAACTGGCCTAATTCCATTGTGTCATAAATTGCCATATATATCAA
>JAFUFH010000033.1 GCA_017470005.1 Bacilli bacterium
GCTATTATTATTGATAAGGTGGAAAAGCATAGAGCTAACACCATCATCATAGGAATGAACAAGAACTTCAAGAAAGGAGGAATCAAGAATGAGACCTTGAAGGGAAAGAAAAAGAGAAGGATCAATAGAACTTTTGAGTCCTTTCCTCTCTCAAGACTAATCAGTATGATAACATGCACTGCTAAGAAGAAGGGAATCGCTGTGGTGACAACAGAGGAATCCTATACTTCCAAGGCAAGCTTTTATGACGGAGACATGCCTAAAAAGGGCGTGGAATTCTCCGGCACAAGATTTACGCGCTCCCTTTATAGAACAAAGGATAAAAGAATAGTAAATGCGGACATAAACGCCGCACTTAACATCTATAGAAAATGTAGCCCCGAAGCCGAAAGGCTGAGGTGTATGGGAATAACATGTCCCAGGCGTCTTCAGGTGATGAACCCATGACTCTCATCCACAACAACCTGAAGCAAACCAAAGATGGTGTCTTTTTCAAAGACACCTTATGTTCTTTTTTTCCATGAGTTTCTTCGTTTTATTCACCAGCAAAGATTCATCTAAGAATAGGACTAATTTCTTCAAACAAATTTCTCTCAATTTCACTTCATCAATCTTACCATTGGCGGTGAGAGGGAAGTATTTCATATAGATGATGTGAGAAGGTACCTTGATAGCAGGAAGAGTTTTACGAAGTTGATCTAGATACACATCTTCATCAAAATGCGGTGGTTTCTTCTTTAATTCTACGCAAGCAAGGATGAATTCTCCTTCATCTACAGAAGGAAAACCTAAGACTCTAGCTCGGTTGAAGATATCGATCTCGACCAACTTTTCTTCAATTTCTTTCGGGGAGATATTTTCTCCTTTACGGATGATGATGTCTTTGAGTCTACCGTTTAAGACCAAATAACCATCCTCATCAAGATAGCCTAAATCGCCAGTGTGTAAATATCCATTGTCATCAAAGGGTTGCAATTCCTTTTCCATCTTATAATATCCGTTGAAGACATTATATCCTTTGACAAGAATCTCACCAAGTTGACCAGGTGGAAGAAGTTCTTTTGTCTCAGGATTCATGAACTGTAACTCGATTCCTTTCATGGGAGTTCCCACGGTATATCTTTGCTTATCTTTAGGACAATTTGGATAACATAAGGAAATCATTGGGGAACATTCTGTTTGGCCGTATCCGTTTAGGAATTTTCCTTTTCCGTATTTTCTTTCTAAGAAATCGAATTCATCTTCCGAAGTGAATCCTCCACCGACGATGCAATGTTTGACAAAGCGTCCTCTATGTAACCACCAGAAAGGAGCTTTAGCTAATTTATCAAAGATGATGGATACAGAGGCATAGTCACCGCATTTGTTTTTGACAAAGTCTTTATAAATCTTCACTTTATCCGTCAAAGAATTTAAATAAACGGTTCTTTGGAATGCCATATACGCGTTGACAACTAATAATCCAAAGCAATGGAATAGAGGTAATAGACACATGAATTTCTTCGGAAAAACAGGATCTAAAACAGAGAAATTTAAATAGATGATGTTCATCATACTATATTGGCTAAGCATGGCTGCTTTGGGTTTGGCTGTTGTTCCGGTAGTAAAGATGATAAAGGAAGTTCTTTTGCTATCTTCTTCTCTTGTATAAGGAGAAGTGAAAGGAAGAATTTCTTCTTTCGATAGGATCTCTTTAAAGTTTAAGGAACTATCTTCTATTGAAATCATTTTGCTCTCATCGAATTGGCATTCTTGTATCAAGTTTTTCAATTCATTTTCGTTCTTTCGATATGCCGTATAAGAGCCGTAACACATAAAAGTACAATCCGTATATTGGATCAAATCGACAAGGGTTTCATGTCTTGCCATATAATTCAATAGAACAGCGACACCACCTACTTTAATAATGGCATAGAAAGCAACCAACCAATTGTAACTATTGAAGCCAAGCAAGGCGACATGGTCTCCTTTTTTGACTCCTTTTTGAGAAAGAACCTCAGCAAAATAATCTACACTTTTTTCAATGTCAGAAAAAGAATATGAAACACCATCAAAATTTAATCCATTCAACTTGGATTTCTTTCCGTCTAAATGATAAATATCCTGAAATAGGTAATGGTCTATTCCAAAGTGATTAGGATGAGATAGTGTTTCCTGTTCCATTTTCATTTCCAATTGAGGGATTTTCATCCTCGACAATATCTTTTTTCTTAAACTTCTTAGAAATCAAATCTATGATAAGACAAACGCCAACAAGTAATAAAAGTGAAGAGATCATATAAAGAATAGCTTGCCAAATACCCCAAATCATTTGCTTTTGGAAGAACACGATTCCGATAAAATCGATGAAGATCGGATGGAAGAGATAGAAGATAGCACTTCTTTTTCCAATCCATTGCAAGGAGAATCTTAGCCCAGGAATATGGGAAATCAATCTTGCTAAATGATGAAGGAAATACACGCCTAAGAACGCAAAAGCATAAGAGATAAAAGCGTCATATCCTTTCAAAATAGCATTGAATTGTCCACCAGGTAAAGAACCAACTAATATCGCACCAAATTGATAATAACAAAGCAAGCAAATAGCAATGATCAAACCTTCCGCAATCAACATGTTGATGACTTTAAAAACGATATCTTTTTTACTTTCTACTTTATTGTCCAAGATATTATTGTGTTGTTTGATATAAGACCCTGTCAGCATGATGGCGATAATTATCGGATAGCATTGAATCGAATAAGGTAAATAAGGAGCTACAAATTGTCCCAAACAGAAAGAAAGAATCAACAGAGCAAGGACAACAGAGATAAAAGAGGAAAGCTTTTTGTTCGTGTATTTGACAACGAAGAAGAATATCACAGAACAAAGGAATAAAGCATATAAGAACCAAAGCAAGCCTAAAGCTAAAGTCAGTTCAAAAACCATTCCACCACTTTGAGGGAATTTTATCATGAGAGAAAGAGGCTCAGACATCAAGTTGTATAAAATGGAATTTCCAAGACTTACAAAAGTCTCTCTGACATTATCATGGTGGAAGGCTAATTCCATACTGGATATCAAAACGGTCGAAACAACAAAGGCGATAACAAAAGGAATCAATAATTGTTTTGCTCTTCTAGCAATATTTTCTTTGGTAGAACGAGAAGAGGGATTATAGTTATATCCCGAATAAAAGAAGAAAGTGCTGATAATAAAAGGAATGATTGCCATCAAAATATTAAAGTCTTGCAATACATCTCTATAATTCGGGTAAACCATCAAATAAGAATGAAAAGCCACGACTCCAATAATCAGGAGACCTTTGGCGATATCTTGAGCATTCGTTCTTTTGTTTTCCATAAATATTTGATATTCTCCGTTAAATTTAAAAATATTATAACATTGTCAAAAGGTAACAAATTTAATTATTTTTAAATATTTTAAGTAACAATAAAGAAAAGGGCTATTTTACAATAGAACTTGGTAAATTTTCACAGGATTAAAGGGACGGGATCCGTTTAACGATGGGATTAATAAGTACCATAATCATGTATGGCTTCATCAATACTTGCACCATTTAAGAAAGCATCAAATGTCTTTCTTACCTGGATGTCCGCTTCCGTACTCAATCCAATCTCATAGTTATAAACAACTTGATTATTATTTAAGACATCTTTGAAGGAATTAAATAGTTTGTCATCTCCTAAAACCTTGGCAGGAGAAATTTGTCTCTTATTGGCGGACATCTTGTTCAAGCTATCAGAACGAATCAAGAATCTCATGAATTCATTGGTCATCTTCAAGTTCTTACTCTCTTTGTTAACCGCAAAGGAAAGGGTCAAGGTATTGTAATAATATCCGCCTTTATCAAAAGTAGGAATGGGTTGGAAGCTATAAGGGAAGGAATGAGCTTGATACGCTTCAGATTTTGCTTCTCTCTTATTGCTGCCAGAGAGACGGTTCACTTCCGTAAAGATTATCGGAACATCGCCTTCATAGATGCGATAACAAATGCTATCGGTGTTATCTTTGGCAATCTCTTCAATACATTTTTCTTTGTCGATAAATTCATAAGACAAGAAATCGGATGCGAGTTCTAAACTGGAGCGGATCTTTTCTCCAGCATTTTCATCCATATCATTTAAGGCTTTTACACCATCTTTATCTTTGGCGATATTGCCCATGAAGTGAGGAAAGTATAAAGAGAAGATAGAACCTTTATAACTCATGACAGGGCTATCGTATCCTAAATCCTTAAAGGAGTTACAAACAGAGATCAAATCTTGGTAAGTCTTAGGGATCTTCAAATGATTCTTGGAGAATAATTCTTCGTTGACAATCATACCAAAGGCGTTAGTAAAGATAGGAACAAAAGGAACATGATTCTCTTTATCTTTATAGATAAGCCCCTCTCTGACATTAGAAATATCAATACCGGTTTCTTTAGCGGATAAGTCTTCTGCATTTTCCATTAATTTGGCATAGCGAGAATCATTTTCCCAACTGTTGTTGACAAAATAAATATCGGGAGCATTATCCCCTAAGAAGAGATTGTTGATGACGGTTTCTTTGGTATAGTTATCCACCTTATCGTATTTGATGGTCACATTAGGATAAAAAGATTTAAACGTATCGATCTGTTCATCAATCGCTTCAAAATTATCGTAGTGACCTTGGATAGAAATATTAGCCGTAGTATTGGTATCTAAAGCAGGTTTGAAGGCATTTTGATCCTCGTTTGTGCCACACCCTACCAAAGAAAGAGATAAAAAAGAGATACATATAAGGGAACGAAGAGGTTTATGATTTGCTTTAAACATAAATATTCCTCCTTGCATAATTGTTTTCCTTTTTAATAGTTTATGAGAATTACAAGAAGTTTGTGTGAAATAAGATAACATCAATCATAATACAATCACTTATCATACCTTCTTGGTCATGACCAAGAAGGTGCCTGCCCTTACTAGTATGGTAAAAATAATCCCTTCCTCTCTTCCACTGTAAGATCACTGAAATGCCTCAGTGTTATCTTTCCAGCATTCTTATTGTATTCAGCACAGCTTGATGCAATCGTGATGATGGCATTGTCTTCTGAGTTCATAAGAATTCTCTTTCTTGTCAGTCTCTTCAGTTTAGCGTTAAAGCTTTCAATTGTATTAGATGTA
>JAFUFH010000034.1 GCA_017470005.1 Bacilli bacterium
GAAGGGAATAACGAATAAAATTATTTAAGTCTAATATTCCTGGGATAATACTGTCTAATCGCATCTAATATCTCCATTAAATGTTGTTTAATTAGTTTTTTATGTTCCCTATTTTATTTCCTTTTGAAAATACTATATCTCCGTTTTCATCAATTTCTTCAACTCTTTTTCCATCAAGCAAAATATGAGCATGAGGAGACTCTCTTTCGGAATTGGTATTCACTCTAACTTCTACACCATTTTTCTTAAACACACAAATGTTAGAAACCCAAATTCCAAGACCGCTGACAAAATAGGTATGGAAGTCCTCTACTTCTATATTATATGTTGTCTCACTATGTTTTGTTCTTTTAATGTCTACCCATGTGACAGTTATTTTATTTCCATCCTTATCAAATAGCTGACTACCTTGTTTGAGTGTAAACGCATTTCTTTTCCCTATCCCTGAAACAAAGAAGATATGAAGAAGGGTACAAGTGATTTCATGCTTCTTTCCAAGATGAATGGTCACCCATGCATGTGTTTCGTTTCTATATAACTTAGTAACTCTCTTATAAGCAATTTCACCTGTCTCTGGATTCTTAGATAAGACTTTGTCTCCGACTTTGATATCTTCAATTTTCTTATCTCCATTGATGGCTGTAATGGCAAAATTAACTCTTTTATAAAAAGCCTATCACCTGCTATGAATTCCGATGCTGGTGATGAAATAAGCTTTTTCGACTTCCAAATTATATGAAGTCTCTCTTTGAGGAAGGAATTCTTCGAAAATCTTTGTTACTTCGACTTCTTCTCCTGTGTAGAGAACAAGCTTCATTCCCTTTCGGATACAGTAGGCATCCATAAATCCGAAACCGGCAATATGGAAACGATGGAATAGATCTACTTCTATTTTCTCTCCACCTGCCCAGATGTGAAGCCAAGAACCTGTTGTGAATCTTATCAATCTTTCGACTTTTTCATAAGCAAGTTCTCCCGTTTCTCTATCTATGCACATCACAAAGTCTCCAACCTGAATATCCTCAATTTTCTTGTCCCCTTCTTTTGTTTTTATTAGTGTTCCTTGTTTCACACAGTTGTGTTCTGGCCAATCCGTGAAGACGTCTGAGAATAGAGGAATCTCTCCTTTTAGATATTTTTTTATTCTTTCTCTTTCCCATGCTCTTTGCTGTCTTCTTGTTCTTGTAGCACGATGACTCTCCATATCGAAGTTAATATTTGTGTCTTTTGCTTGTTTGCTGCTCATTTTCTTTCCTCCTGAAATCCTAACAGAATTAGAAACACTGGAACACTTTAATTTCTTCACCAGTGTCTACATCTAAGAAATAATAATTTCTTCCTTCTCCTTTGTAGACCTTTTCTGATCTTAGGTATTTTGTGGGTTTTCCCGTTTTGGAAAGAGGCCATTCACTGGATTGAATCCAATGAGGAAAGTTGTTGCCTTCGATATAGAATAGTTTCTTTACTTCTTCCCTAAATAGTTTTCCTCTCTTGGTTTTTGGAAGATCTTGAGGAAGGTTTTCGTACAGTCTTTCAAGAATGCCGGATTCATCCACCTCTATGCTATAGACAGATTCGGGACAATATTGCAGCAAAAACAGACGAAGTACCGATTCCGATTCATCAATCTGGAGTGTTTCTTCTGGAAAGTTGAATTTATAGATATCTCTGATGTAACCTCTAGTGTTGAGCCTAGCTCTTAAAGTTAGGCCTTTTTTAAAGCCTTTTCTTCCAATGTACTCTAGATAGGAGAAATACAATTCCATGTCAAGGTATTCGAGATAGCTATTGTAAGGGATCCTGACTTGGTTGTAGACAGGTAGGTTTTCACGAATCAGATAATAGGGTGGTCTCCAGAACCAGATATCTAAGATATACTGGTCGAATGCCTTTTCCCGTTTTAGTCTATCCATGAATTCTTCACAACTGACTCGTCCCTCCAAGTAATCCTTTAGAAACTCTTTGTATTCGTTCATGTCTTTTCTCCTTTTTCACTTATAATCTTATTAAATCTAAAAACAAGTGTGTATGGTGGTTGATACAGCTTTGTCGAAATAGCTTTATTGATATGATTTAGTAATATGGTTTCTTGACTTCACCAGCAATACCTTCCTATCCATTCCGGAAGAGTTGTAATATCAATGAAGTCTTTGAAGCCGTAAATGGCATGGAATGAGGTCTTGGCCGCCCGATGATTTTCGAATGTCATTCACCTCCACCGATAGGGTGATCATCGACACGATGATTTTTGTCTAAGGAATAGTCACGGATATTGATCAATTCAATTTCTACTAATCCTTTCGAAATGGCTCTTCCAACAATACTGGATTTAAGTTTTGATTGTTTTCTTTGGCAACCTAACCCGTCCAGATGTCAATGGGGGAAGGGGTTAAAAAAGTAATGTCTGGTATGTCCTCCTCACCTTCAATGATTCTAAAAACTTCATTGTATTGAGGAACCATATTGACGAGAAGATAGATATATTTCTGAAAAGTTACTTCTCTAAAAAGGTTCTCAAAGATTTTTTTCTTTATTTTTTTAGAATATGGTCCTTCTGGGTAAGTGAGTGAAATGTATTGTATGGTATATTTTTTATGTATTTCTTTTAAAACAGAAACAACATATGAAAGATTTGGGATGGGCCCAGATTTATTTTTGAATGTATTGTAATCCATCACAATAAAGGGTGCCATGTACTTATTACAAAATAGGTAGCAAGGCTCAGGGATAATCTCATATGGTAATTTTTCATGTTTGAGCAGATAATAGTTAAAAACGCCTTGATAAATAAATAATTCTTGTTCGGGCCTTTTTTTGAGGTTTAAAAGCCAGTGGTAACTTTGCATATTAATACGGGCCTCCTCTCCTTTGGAAAATAAAAATATGTGAGCCTGGAATGTGTCCTTCCTTTTGATGAAAATGATAGATATATCTTGGGTCCGATCCTCCATGTATTTGTAATTCTGTTGCTCTATGAATTTTGCTGATTTTCTTTGCTAAATGCTTTGCGCCTTTTTTGCACTGACAAAGACACATTTTTCATTTTTTCTTTTAAATGTTGTTCTTCTTTTACAAAATCATTAATGCCTTCGATTGCTTCATAGTATTCTCATTGGTTAGATACCCAAATCCCGAGAGTGCTGACAAAATAGGTATGAAAGTCTTCAACTTCTATATTATATGTTGTTTCTTCGAAATTTAATTGTTTTATATCTATATTAGATATGGTATGACTTTTCCCGGTCTGATCAATTAGTTGAGTTCCTTGATGAAGGGAATATGCGTTTTTTCTTCCAAAGCCAGATACAAAGAAAATATGTAAAAGGGTACAAGTAATGGACACTTTTTTTGACAAGGAGATGGTCATCCAACAACGAGTTTCGTTTCTATATAACTTAGTAACTCTCTTATAAGCAATCTCACCTGTTTCTGGATGCTTAGATAAGACTCTGTCTCCGACTTTGATATCTTCAATTTTCTTATCTCCCTCTTCTGTCTTGACGATTGTTCCTTCTTTGAAACATTTAGGCCCCAAACATATTGACAGCGGTAAAGAACTAGAAATAGAGAAAGCATTACCGCTTTGGTTTCTGGAAAAGATAGCATCTACATTAGAACTAGATAATGTAACACTCATTTCTTTACCCCTTTTTATTGCCGTGCTTCTATGAAAAAGTATATCACTACTACAGGAAAAGGCATAGTATACAACAGGATTTTTGACATGAATTTATATTTTTTGTGACTTTAACGCGATTGGAAAATGACTATTTCCTCTTCGTTTAGATTCTTAAAAATGTATTTTTTTGCTACTTCTTTTCGAATTGCTTTTGTTTCAATATATTTCATTGGAAAATCACCATTAATAGGTATCAAATTCTATAGGAGATTCCTGTAAGAATTCCAATTCTGGGACTCCATCATCAATATCTTCAATTTTATAAAACTGGCCTAATTCCATTGTGTCATAAATTGCCATATATATCAA
>JAFUFH010000052.1 GCA_017470005.1 Bacilli bacterium
AAGGACTTCTCAACCCACTGAAGTATTACCTCGAACGGAGGAAATCGTTATGTTGATTGGAACCGCCGTATGCGGAAAACCGCACGTACGGTGGTGTGAGAGGGTGGATGGAGTTAAAAGGCCATCACTCTACTTTAATTTTATCGATTTAACTTTTAACAACTTTTCTGTTTGGCTTCGGGTTTCTTTTTGTTTGCGATGAGAGCAACAAGCTGTCGGATACCAAAGATAGCAAACCATAAGACAGAGATACCCACAGCGAAGGCAAGAAGATAAACCAAGAAGAATACGATGAAGGGAACTTGTTCTTTTAAAGCGCCTAAGACAGGGAAAGGACATCCATAATAGGGAGAGATATACATGAAGTTGATGCTTTGACCTGTGGTGTTATTGGGTGTACCAAAATAAGCGTGATAAGCGATGATGTTGACTAAGAGAGAGAAGACAACAATACTGGTGAAGACAATACCACCAGAAGTGATCTCTTTGACAAAATTCTTTAAAGAAGAGCAATATCTCTTGGCTACGATAAGATACACACCCATGATGACCATAGAAGCGTGCCACATCATGGTGTGAATGAGAATGGTGACATAATCGGTGTGGAAGCAAGTGTCAGGATAGAGCATGACTGCAGTACCCGCTAAGAAACCAAAGATAGCGAGGAAAGAATAGAATGCGTTTTGAACTTTTTTGTTTTTCACTAAAGGTGCGATGAATGCGGCATACATAGGAACAGAGCAGAACTGGAAGGGGAAGTTAGACCAAATGAAGGTTCCATTATCTATCGTGACAAAGATCTGTTTATATGTTTCGATTAAGACCAAGAATACTCCAAAGCCAAAGATGACTCGATTATCGATTTTCTCATCGTGCTTTGTGGCAAACTTTAAACAGAAGAAAACACATAATCCCAACATGATGACTAACCACATGATGTGATACCAACCATAATTGGTGGGTCTCTCCCATGGCCATATCCAACCTGTAATTGTACTTAAAAACATTGTATTCGAACCTTTCTTAACCTCGCTATTATAGGTTTCTAATTTTGACTTTGCAATGCATTTGTATAAATAGCAATCAAAGTTTGAGAAGGAATATAGAATAACCAAGTGATATTGAAATCTAAATTTACCAAATGATAGAAGAATCCGTTCTCTACATAATGAAGATAAGTGCCATCCGCAATCACTAATCCTGTGTAGATATCACACATGAAAAACAATAAAAGTGCGATAAAAAAGAGATAATATCTCTTTAGGTTGAAGCAACAAGCGATGATATTGGAAACAAGATTTGCTAAATAAATCAAAGAGAAGACACATAAGAAATCTGTTTTTTCTTTTAACACAATAATACCAATGCCAAGAAGAACAACCATCAAAGAAATACGAATGATCAAAGTAGGAGTTTTATGCTTTAAATCATGTTTCAATAAATAAAAGCCATAAATAAATTGGACCATCATGAAGAATAACATTCCATAGACTCTAAGTTCTTCATTGCCTAACAAAACTAAGAATAAATCCGCTAATAAAGTAAAGAAGAGTCCAATAGGGATGAGATATTTGTGACTTTGGAAAACAAAGAAGAGAGAGAAAAGGAAACAAACTACGATGGAAATATAACTTACCACATGCATGTTAGGTAGATTTCCAAAGAAAAGAATGAGAATGAAGAAAGCGACTTCAATCACAGAGAGACAAGCGATGAAAACAAGATTCATTTTTTTCGAAAAGTTCATATCGTATTTAGCCGTCTAATAGTATAGAGATTTTTTCTTAAAAAGGAATGACAGAACAGCTTATCTTAAAGAATATAGGAAGAGAAGAAACACTTCTCCTGACAAAAGGAAATGTAAAATAGTGAAAAAATAGTGAAAAAATAGTGAAATTTTCATTAAATATTTTCGACAGTAATTAGATAGGATAAAAGCTTCCATTATGTCAGTTTGCAGGTCTTGTCACATATGATCCATATCGAGTCAGGCAAAAGGATATGAGGGAAAAAGAAAAGCCACCCATTGCTGAGTGGCAGTATGTGCAAACGACGGTAAACTCTATTTGGCGTCTTCAATGCAGAAGGTTGCGTAAAGCGGGACGGATTTGATGTGATTCTCGAACCCGAAGTTCTTCTCAGAGATTCGGATGGAATAATCGGGGTGGAATAGGCGGATATAGTCATTGAGGCTGTCACTGCCGGTATTATCCCCGCTTTTTACCTCGATGGGGATAAGCTTGCCATCGATATTCACTATGAAGTCGACCTCCTTGGTCCCTTTGTCATTTCGCCAGAAATGTGTTTTGAATCCGGAAGAGACCAGACAGTTTTCCACATAGTTTTCGGTCATGCCGCCTTTGAAGTCGGTAAGTTCGGATTCCATGAAGAGTATGTCGTTGAGTGAAACATCCTTTTGCGCCATCAGAAGTCCTACGTCGGAAAGATAAATCTTGAAGTCGTCGATATCGCGGTAGTTTTCAAGCGGCTTCATGATTTGCTCGGCGCGATAGATCCTATGGATCAAATTTGCCGAAAGGAGCCATTCGATGGCGTTTTCAAATTCCGCGGCCCTAGCGCCCTTCTTGATGAGTTTGTATTGGAAGCGCGTATTTTTCTTGGAAAGCTGAACGGCAACCGTGCCGTAGGTGAGTCTTGTTTTTTTGATTTCGTTGGAACTTTCTTGGTATTTGCTCATGTCGTCAAGGTAATCCATCGCAATCGTCTCCAAGACATGGCGAACCTGTAAAGGGTCCTTGGTCTCGACGAATCTCGATACGGCCTCCGGCATACCGCCGATATAGAGGTATTGCCTATAGATGTTGTTCGCCTTTTCGTGCAAAGCCGCAGGCATAGGTTTGTTATTGTGGTAGCAATCACGGATTTTCTTAACGAGATCTTCTTCTCCAAAGGCAAGAAGAAACTCCTCTAAATCCATGGGATACATCGTATAACGGTCAACCTTACCTACTGGGAATGCATTCTTCTTCCTGTTGACAGCCACGCCAAGAAGGCTTCCTGCCGCGATGACATGATACTCGGGTGCCTCTTCGTAGAAGTACTTGAGTGAAGTCAAGGCACGCTCACAAAGCTGCACTTCGTCAAAGACAATGAGCGTGCGCCCCTTTGTGATGGTTTGCCTACATATGTGAGAAAGAACAGGGATGAGATAACTTGGAGAAATGCTCTCCTCGAAAGTGGAGCCGAGCATTTTATTTGTTTGAAAGTTGAAGTAGGCGACGTTGTCGTAGCATTCCTTTCCGAACTCAAGAACGGAATAGGTCTTGCCAACCTGTCTTGCCCCCTGGATGATAAGCGGCTTGCGGTATTTGTTGTTCCTCCATGATTCAAGATATTCAAAAACTTTTCTGTACATGGTTGACCTCCTTGCTGTTTCTGCGTCTAGTATACCACAGAAAAGAAAACTGTGCAATTTTTTAGCTAAAAACTACACTATATTCTTCTTTAATTTTTTGCAAAACAACACTGCTTTCCAAAACACTGGGTAGGGGTCAAATTTTCACAGTTTTTCCTTAGACATCGGGCTGGGCTTTTATCCTTTTCTCAAAAAGAAATGACAGAACAGCTTATCTTAAAGAATATATGACGAGAAAAAACACTTCTTCTGACAAAAGGAAAGGTAAAATAGTGAAAAAATAGTGAAAAAATAGTGAAATTATGATATACTAATATTGGTAGGAATCTGTTATGATAAAAGCGTCAATTAACAATAAAATTTTAAATTTCATTATCGAGATTGAAAAGAACAAAAATGCTTTAAATTTAGTCAATATTCCAATACAGATTTCTAATAAATTCAGAAAAAACACAAAGAAAAGATCCTCATATGCTTCCAACAAAATCGAAGGGAATCCATTGAGCTTTCCACAGGCAGATGCGGCCATCGAGTCAAAGAATCGACATTTCTTAAAACCAGAGCAAGAAATTAGAAATTATTATCTTGCGCTAGAATTATTAGAAAAGAAGTTAGAAGAGAGAGAAAAGTTATCTTTAAAACTCCTTTTGCAAGTGCAAAAGCAAATCTGTGATGGAGAATCCAAAGAAAAGATTGGACTAAGAGGAGAGATGCCTCCAGGTATCCTGTTTGCTGTATGGAATAGTGATGGGACTCCTGCCTATATTCCCCCGGATTATTCTGAAATCCCCTCTTTGTTAGATGAATTATTTGATTATGTCGAACATTCTGATGATCATCCTTTAATTAAAGCAGCCATCATTCATTATCAATTAGTGACTATACATCCTTTTGAAGATGGAAATGGTAGAACCGCTAGAATCCTTTCCAGTTATTATTTATCTTTGAGCGGATATGGGTTTAAAAACATCGGTTCATTAGAAGAATATATCTCGTATAACATCGATGAATATTATGATTCTCTGCAAATGAATCTGCCTGTTTTGTATTACAACGGAAGAAATAATCCACCTCATCCCGAAATATGGATTACTTATTATTTAAGGGTCTTTGCTTTATACGCTTCTAAAGTTGTATTTATCGCGTTAAAAGAAACAAACAATCTTGAAGAAGAGCGTTTATCTCATTTATCGAATAAAGCAAAAAAATTTTTAGAATATCTAAAGAAGCGTCACTATATAAGATTTACCCCTGTCGATTTAGCAAAGGAATTAAAAGTGACGAACCGAACCGTCATCAATTGGTGCAGTGAATTAGCAGCTAACGGATATCTAAAACCATTGATGGTGAAAAAAAGAATCAGAGAATACGAATGGATAGAAAAGGAAAGATAAAAGCACAACCATCCTTTTTGGAAAGTTGTGCTTTTATTTAAGAGGTTTTCTAGCAAAGAAATAGATTATAAGCTGACATTATTAGGAACATAAGGAAGCAAAGAGATTTCTAAGTTTCCATTTCGGATTCTCAATTCATCGAGAAGTTCTTTCTCTTCTTTTGGTTGTTTCATTTTAACTCGATAGCTGAGTTTAAAGAGAGATCCCATATCGGTAGTTTTCACACCGACAAGTTCGACTTCACTCAAATAGTGAGCAAAAGTATCATCAAAGACTTCACTGTAATCTAAAGATTCTGGAATGGTGATCTTCAATAACTTTTCATTGGTGAAGTTTTTGTGAGTGAAGATAGGAAGATAAGAGAAAGCGAAGAAGAAAACAGCGAAACCAACTAAAGCGATAGCTCCATAAGCGACATAGCCTTGACCAAAGATGATACCAGAGGCCATTGCAGCGAAGATAGCAATCATCTCTGTCGCATTACCTTGTGCGCTTCTAAATCTTACGGCTAAGAAGAATCCACCGATAGCAACTCCAGCACCAAGGCCGAGATTTTCACTCATGAACGTGATGGCAGTGCCAGCGATAGCAGGCAACAGGGATAAGACGACAAAGAAGCTTTTTGAAGATCTTGCTTTAAAAGAAAGCAAGAAAGAATAAAGTAAACCAGAAGCAAGAGCGATAGCTAACATGATGAAGAAGGAAGCGGCGGTTAAGGGGTTAGAATAAATGGTATCAAACATAAGCTTGTATTCTCCTTTCTAAGGGAAGGAATGAGAATTCTCTTTTATATGCTTCTCCGTATTTGGAGAACGAATTCTTATAAATCTTCCCATCATCTAATATTTTGGTAAGCCATAAAGGCATCGATTCCTGAACTTTGATTTCCATGATGACATAACCATCTGGTAATAGAGGGATTCCTTCTAAAGAAGAAGTTAAATTCAAATCTTTGACTCTATATCTAGGATTTGCATCTAAAGTGAGTCTTAAATCTCCTTCTTCTTGGAAATAAGCGACTCTATCGTAGATGATCAAGCAAGAAGGAATGAGATTTTGATAATAATCTCTAAAGTAAGTGATCTCTTTTCCAATCTGATCTTCTTGAACCACATCTTCTTTTCCTTGGAAGAACAAAGCGGCTTGAGGAAGAGTGGTTGTCGCTCTTCTTTTATAGACGATACCATCCGCTTTTCTTTTTAATTCTAAGAAGACTTTGGAATCCTCTTTGGCTAATCCATAACTTCTTAGACGAATCTTTTCTTTGAAAGCAGGTTTCTCTAATGAAGTACGGATCAATCTGTGATCGGGAGTATCGTAATAAAGAGAAGCGATAGAAGTAAGACCATAAGAATCTACCTTCATATAAGATTGAAGTTCTCTTTTGACATACTCCACCTGACTTGGGGTAAGGATGTATTTCATTTCGAAGCGTTTCATGACATTGATGGTTTGTTTCATAAGAGTGTCCTCCTTTCTTTGTGACAATAGAATAAAGGAGCTACTTAAAACGAACTTAAAAAAGACAAAAAGTAAAAGACAAACGAAAAACAATGCCCTTATTCTATAGAAATCTCTTATAATAATGAGTGCATAAAAGGAGTTTCTGTATGAAGAAGAAATATATTTTATCGATTGACCAAGGCACTACCTCTACTCGTGCTATTTTGATCGATGAAAAAGGAGAAAATTGTTTTAAAGCGCAAAGAGAAGTCGATTGCCTTTTCCCTCAACCGGGTTGGGTGGAAGAGAATCCCGATAAGATTTGGATCTCTGTCATCGACGTCATCAACGAATTGATGGTTGTCTCTTCTTGCACTATGGATGATATTGCCGCTATCGGTATCACCGATCAAAGAGAAACCACCGTTGTCTGGGATAGAGCCACAGGTAGAGCGGTTTATAACGCGATTGTCTGGCAATCCAAACAAACTCAATATCTTTGCGAAGAGAGAGAACAATATAAAGAGCTCATTCAATCTAAGACTGGTCTTAGAATGAATCCTTATTTCTCTGCTTCTAAGATCCGTTTCATTCTCGATCACATCGAAAACGGACAAGAGAGAGCTGAAAGAGGAGAATTGATGTTTGGTACCATCGATTCTTGGCTGATTTATAAGATGACCTATGGAAAGAGCCATTGCACCGATGTTTCTAATGCCAGTAGAACCATGCTCTATAACATCTTTGATATGAAATGGGATCAAGAATTGCTTGATATCTGGAATATTCCTATGAGCATGCTTCCCGAAGTCAAAGAAAACTCCGCCGATTATGGTGAAGCAAGATTCTTCCCAGGCAAAGTTCATATCACCGGTGTCGCTGGTGACCAACAAGCTGCTCTCTTTGGTCAGTGTTGTTTCAATAAAGGGGAATCCAAAAACACTTATGGAACGGGTTGTTTCATGTTGATGAATATCGGAAATAAACCCATCATCTCCAAACAAGGATTACTTACCACGGTCGCTTGGAAACTCAAAGGAGAGACCACTTACGCCTTAGAAGGTTCTGTCTTCATGGGTGGTGCTATCGTTCAGTGGTTAAGAGATCAAATGGAATTGATCAAAGATAGCAAAGACAGTGAACATGAAGCAAAGAAAGTCAGCGATACTGCTGGTGTTTATGTCGTCCCTGCCTTTGTCGGTTTAGGAACTCCTTATTGGGATGATGATGCCCGTGGTGCTGTCTTTGGTTTGACCAGAGGTGCAAACTGGCATCACTTTGTTAGAGCCGCTCTTTTCTCTATCGCTTATCAATCCAAAGATGTCATCGAAGCCATGAAGAAAGATGGAGATTTAGAATTGAAATCTTTGAAAGTAGATGGTGGAGCTAGCGCCAATAAATTATTGATGCAGTTCCAATCCGATATCTTGCAGTGTGAAGTTCATATCCCTGCTTGTGTAGAAACCACTGCTTTAGGAGCTGGTTATTTTGCTGGTTTAGGTGTAGGGTTCTGGAAGAACAAAGATGAGATTCAACAGTGTCACAATGTCGATAAAGTCTTCACTCCTACCATGAGCAAAGAAGAAGTCGATAAGCTCTATAAGGGATGGTTAGAAGCGGTGAAGGCCACGAGAGTCTATAAACCGGGAATCTAATATGATTTATTACATCTCTGACACGCATTTCCGTTCCACCTTTATCTTTAAACATTGTCATAGACCCTTTGACAATGTCAAAGAATGCGATGATTTCATCGTGAAAAGTTGGAATGAGAAAATAAAAGACGAAGATACGGTCTATGTGTTAGGAGATTTAGGGTGCTTTTATAATGAGGAAGAATTCTCCATTATTTCTCAGTTGAAAGGGAGAAAGATTCTCATCGTCGGAAATCATGATGTCGAATATTTAGATAAAATCAAAGAAAAACAACTTTTTGATGATATACATGAATTGACATGTATCAAAGACGAAGGAAGAGAGGTGTGGCTATGCCACTATCCTCTTTTCACTTGGCCTAATGATCACCAAGGTTCTTATTTTGTTTATGGTCATATTCACAACGCACCCATCACTTTCTTACAAGCCTTCTATCAAAATAAGAACGCCTTTAATGCCGGGGTGGATGTCTGTGATTTTACTCCTCACACGTTAGACGAATTAAAAGAGCTTCATTTTTTGCAACGAAAAAACTGAAAGAAATTGCGTTATTATTGTGAATTTAAAAATTTTGTAGGCTTTTACATCGTTTAATCCACATTCTTTGTCACACACAAATTTGTAATTTAATGGGAACAAAACCAATTTAAGGGGAACAATTTTCATGTTTTGTTAATTTTGTTCCCCTTAAAAACCTTTTTCTTTCATCATGAAGTCCATAATATTGCAATGAATGACTCCGTTTCTCATTTGTCTTAAACGATCGGTTGTCATAACATATTTCGGATAATTATCCTTAATATTTTCGAGAGGAGCATACTCTCTATCCTCTGTTTTTTTGCTAGATAAAATCGTATATGCCACCTGAACATAAGAATAGTTCATTTTGTTATCTCTCAATATGAAATCTACTTCTAGTTTTCCAATTCGTCCAATACTGATACGATAATTTAAACTTAAAGCATAATTATAGAGTATGTTCTCAAGAACGGGACCATAATTGATTCGGTTATCTGTGTTATATGCATAATAGAACGAAAGGTCGGATAGATAGTATTTTTGTTCCCCTTGAAGAGACTTCCTTGATTTAAGGTCAAAGCGATTACACTCGAGCAGAATTTTCGCATTCTTCAACGCGTCGATGTAACGATATACCGTGCTTTTTTTAATGGGATTACCTTGTTTTTTTAAATCTTCAACAATATTTTGAACACTTGTTGTCGCTCCAAAATTGTTGATAAAGTACCTCATGATCATATCGAAGGACGACCTATTTCTAATTCTTATTCTTTTGTGCACATCCTTCTCATAGATTTCCTCGATTAGATTTTGAGTGTATTCTCGCTTCTCATCGATAGAATTCAGTTTTAACGCAAAGGGAAAACCACCTTCATAAATATAATGTTCCAGTTCATCTAAAGCATCTGTAGAAACTTGCTTGCCCAAAAAAGACTTCATCTTCACATATTCATCAAAGGTAAGAGGGAGAACACCAAATTCGATATATCGACCAGTTAATTTGGTTACCAATTCCCCACTTAATAAATAGGAATTTGATCCGGTAATGAATATAGAATAATCCCCTTCTTCTCGCCAGGAATTGATAACTGTTTCGAAATCTTTGACATTTTGTATTTCATCTATAAACAAATACTTTTTTCCATCAATTCCCTTTGACAGTTTTTCTATCAAACTATCAAGTTGCTTCTGTGTAGAAATGCCAGTATATGGCTTTTTATCTAGATGAAGATATAAAATGTTGTCTTCTTTTACCCCAGAAGAAAGAAGTTCTTTGATAATTAGTTTCATTAAAGATGACTTTCCACATCTTCTAACGCCTGTAATCACTTTTATCATTTCTGTTTCATGATAAAAACCACGAATTCGTTTTAAATATTTTTCTCTCGGAAACAAATTCTCTTCAAAAACAATATGCACGATCCTATCACTCCTTTCAACTAATTATACTACAAATAGGGGAACAAAACCAATTTAAGGGGAACAATTTTTGCGTTTTTTTAATTTTGTTCCCCTTAAAATGCCTTTTTCACAAAAATGTAGCATCATTCTAGGTGAAAGTCGTACGGCAAATCACCTATGTTCTTCCTAGTGAAGATATCGATAGAAATATCCATTAATCCAAGTTTTTGAACATACGGTGTCTTTTTCAAAGGCACCTTTTTTGGTTTGCTTCAGGTTGTTGTAGATAAGAGTCATGGGTTCATCACCTGAAGACGCCTGGGACATGTTATTCCCATACACCTCAGCCTTTCGGCTTCGGGGCTACATTTTCTATAGATGTTAAGTGCGGCGTTTATGTCCGCGTTCACTATTCTTTTATCCTTTGTTCTATAAAGGGAGCGCATAATTCTTGTGCCGGAGAATTCCACGCCCTTTTCAGGCATGTCTCCGTCATAAAAGCTTGCCTTGGAAGTATAGGACTCCTCTGTTGTCACCACAGAGATTCCCTTTTTCCTAGCAGTGCATTGTATCATACTGATTAGTCTTGAAAAAGGAAAGGACATGAAAGTTCTATTGATCCTTCTCTTTTTCTTCCCCTTCAGTGCGTTATTCTTGATTCCTCCTTTCTTGAAGTTCTTGTTCATTCCTATGATGATGGTGTTAGCTCTATGCTTTTCCACCTCGCCAATAATAATAGCAACACTTTTCCTGAGATAGTCGCTCATGTAGTTTTGGAAACGGAAGAGCAATCTGTACATCCTTCTTGTGTACTTTCTGTCTTTGTTCTTTGACTGGAGGTAGTCAAACTTTTTTCCAAAATAA